>UQOW01000034.1 GCA_900542805.1 uncultured Sutterella sp. | reverse complement strand
TGTGTATGCGCCCAAAGTAGCAATTTTCGATTTGATGTGTGTCTTTTTTGTGTCCTAAAATGTGTCCTGCCCAAAAGGAGACCACATGGCAAGCATCGATACAATCCCGAACGGGTTTTCCGTCCGCTATCGCGTGGACGGGAAATCAGTATTCTGTTATTGTGGTCACTGTCCTGAGTGACTTACTCTCTGGCAAAACGTAGCCGAAGATTTCCTTTCCTTTTATTTCCGAATCTTCGGGAGCTTTTTCTTCTCATCCTCTCTTACAGGAAATAACCATGACGCCTCTTACGCGAAAACTCTCTCCGATTGCAGCTACCGTTTCGCTTTGCGTGGCGCTTTTAACCGGTAACACGGTTGTATGTGCCGATACCGTAGCGACTGTTACAGTCCCGGGAACGTACAACTTTGAAGGAGCCTCTTTTGCAGGGCAACTTGTTACCCTTAATCTCCCGTACGAAACCGCTTCTGACACCGAAATAACCCTCAACGGAACAACAGGAGAAACGCTCACCATTAACCGCAGTTCGCTCGAGCCGATAATAAAGGTTGTCGAGCAAAGTCCGCCCGGCCAAGAGGGTCAGCCGGAAGCCGAAGGAAAAACAATCATAAAGGGAAAACTCGACCTTCAAATCAACAGCTCGTCCGCCGGCCCAATCAACGCCATTGAATTAAATAAAGGCAATCACACACTCGGTTTTGAGGATGACCTCTCTGTTTCTGTCGACGTGAACACTCAAGATAAATTCAGTGCTAACTCGGCAGCCTTGAGAACGCACAACGGTACCGTACATATTAAGCAGAACTTAGACATCAAGAAACTTCACGTTGCATCAGGCCAGGAGTCCGGATTTGAACTCGCCGGAATCTGGGCTAACACGCAAGATGCTCCTCCTGGGCATCTTTCTGTAAAAGCCACCGTGGAAGTCGAAGGGCAAGCAAAAATATCCGATATTTCGGCTTCCTCCTCAACTGACGCAGAGTCTTATGGCATTTTCGCGGGTTACGGCAGTCAGGTAACGGTAAAACAAGGGACAACAATCAACAACATTTCCGCATCCGCTAATTCATCTGTAGCCGTCGGAGTTTTTGCAAGCTATGGAGGCATCATTGAACTTGATCATTCCGTGAGCATTTCAAATATTTCCGCAGCCTCACAGTCCTATGCCGTTGCCTCTGTCTCTGGAGGAAAAATATTTATTAACCAATCGCAAAGCCCGAGGAAAGTCTCTATTGACCAGGACTTGCTCTCGATGGGACAGAACTCTGCCATCGAGGCGAACTTCATGACAAATGATTCTGTCTTTAACGGGCTGACGTTCGGGGCTCTGAACCACGCAAGCGAAATATCCGCCAATAATGACAATGAAATACCTACACCTTTCGGAAACATAATACTCCGATTTGCTAACGATGCTACCTGGAACATACACGAGCCCAACATTCTGTTTGGCACGCTAATACTTAATAACAACGGCACTGTGAATTTAGGATCTGCTATCTCAACCGATAATCCGCAATTTCCATGCATGTTGACGAAGAACGGGGTGTTACGGATCAGCTCTTTATCGGCATCGGGTCCGGAGGCCATTTTGTGAAAATCCCTCCGACCGGGACGGGACCGACAGAAGAATCCCTTAACTGCTTGATTTATCAAGCTCGGGGCAATGCCGATTTCACCCTCGAAGGAGGGAAGGTCGAATTGGGGGCTTACACATATGAACTTGCCCAAAGAAACGGAATGTACCCCGGGGAGTCTGAGACCGAATCTCGTTGGTACCTGAATCAGATAGCCGACGATTATTCTCAGTCCGGGAAAACGGTTCTTGCTCTCGCAAGTCTTGCGGCTCAAACAACGCAACACTTAAATAGCCTTTCTGATTTGCGTAAGCGCTTAGGAGAAGTGCGCCACGATACAAATGCCGGTCTGTGGGTGAGCGTTGCCGGTCAAAAAGATTGCTTCACCGGATTTGAAGGATTCGGCTTTACGCAAAAGTCTTGGCGTGTCAATCTCGGTGCGGACTTTATGATTGACAAGTGGCTTCTCGGCGCGAACTTTAAATACGCCGACAGTAGCCAGAAAGTTAAAACCGACATTCGCACCAAGGGCGATGCTCACTCAGAGGGGATTAACCTGTATGCGACGTATCTTGCTGAGAACGGCGCCTATGCGGACTTCGTTTTAAGTGCCGACCGAAATTGCCAGAAGCTTTCGACGGCCATGAGTGACGAAACGTCCGTATCCGGCAAGTACGACAACATCGGGTACGGTGCTTCGCTTGAAGTCGGAACCCAGTGGACCGTTAGCCAGATGTATGGGGTCTTTGTCGAGCCACAGGCGCAACTTGCCTACTACAAGTCTGTCGGTAAAGACTTTACGCTCTCAAACAATTTGAAAGTTTCTCAGGGGGATTATGAGAGTCTGACGGGACGCGTCGGTGCCGTCGTCGGGAAAACGTTCATGGACATGAACGGCACAATGCGCGGGCAGGCTGCCCTTGATTTAGGCTGGAAGGGGGAACTTATCGGGAAAAACAAACTTCGCATCAACGAGACGGAGTTTTCCGATCGTCTGGTAAAGCACCGGTTTTACTACGGAGCGAACTACAACGTGAATCTGACGGACAATCTTCGCTGCTACGGATACGTGGAGCGTGAGCAAGGTCACGGATACACGAAGGAAATCGAAGCCGGAATCGGGCTGAAGTACACCTTCTAAGCCAATAAACTCTCCCATTCCCCGTTGTTCTCCCTGCGACAAACTGTAGCTTAAGCGGATTTTGTCAGACTTG
>UQOW01000033.1 GCA_900542805.1 uncultured Sutterella sp. | reverse complement strand
ACCTCGAATCAATTATTCTTGGTCCAACTTTTTGTCCGCACCTCCTTGGGGTCAGTTTGAATGTCGCTTGACAGCTTGCTGGACATCCCGCCATATAGTCCGCATCTTGAGTTTTGTTCAGGGGTGTATTGGGGCGGAAACTGCTACACGGCGTATCGCTCGTATTTGTATGACTTCGGCTATGCGGGGCCCGTACTCTGCCTCATGCGCTTTTTCGTTCTGATTAACGGGTTTTATTGCGCTTGTGTCCGATGGGCGAAAAAGGCGGTCTTCGTCTCATCGCTGATTTAAAACGTTGCTTTCGTATAAGCTTCTTTCTTAACCTATGTTTTTGCCTCCGAAGAACAATGCGAGTACTTTGGCCCGGAATGTCTCCTATTCCATGGCGGCAAACTTAACGTCGTTTCTTGTCGGCGTTGCCGTCATTTTGCTTGTTCCCAAGGTCATCGGAGTCGAAGAGTACGGCTACTTTCAACTCTTTTTGTTTGTCATCGGGTACGTCGGATTCTTCCACTTCGGCTGGGCCGACGGCATTATCCTCAGGTACGCGGGAAAGACTTGGGAATCCCTTTCTCGTCCGAGGTTTTCCGGACAAATTCATGCTTTTCTTTTCTTTGAGATAGCGCTTTGGGGTCTATTTGCCTTGGCATCTTGGCTGTACTTCGGTCAGGGAGCACGGCTTTTTGTTTTGCTGTCTACGGCTGTCGGCGCTGTTTTAGTCCTAGCGAACACGTTTTTACGTTTTATCTTGCAAGCAGCCAACCGCATTAAGGTTTATGCCTTCCTCGTTTTGCTCGAGCGTCTGGTTTATCTCGTTTGCGTTCTTTCTGTGCTCTTTTTCGGTGCACGAGACTTTCGCTTTTTCATTGTGGCGTATCTAACGGCGCAGGGCGCAACGCTCATCGGTGCTCTTTGGTTCTGCCGAGATTTGGTTTTAGCGCGTCCCGAAACGGCTCGTGCTGTTTTCCGAGAGTCCGCTGAGTGTATTCGTGTCGGCATTAAACTCATGCTTGCCAATGTTGCCTCGATTCTGATTCTCGGCATTATTCGCCTCGGGATTGAGCGTGCGTGGGGCATTGCCGTATTCGGGAAGATTTCTCTTTTGCTTTCCGTGGTCTCGATTCTTTTTGTTTTTGTTAATGCGGCATCCTTGGCGCTTTTGCCGGCTTTACGAAGAGAAGAGCATGAACGCTTTCGGACGCTTTATTTTCCGAGCCGCATCACACTGACGTGGGTTCTGCTCATTTCTTTTGTCTTTGCCTATCCGGCATCTCGCCTTGTGGCGCTTTGGCTTCCGGCTTATGCGGACTCCTTGGTGTATCTGCCGCTTGTCCTTCCCGTGTGTTTGTTTGAAAGTTCGGTGAGTCTCCTGACGGGAACGTATCTGAAGGTTTTGCGCCGGGAAAAAGACTTTTTAATTGGCAATACTGCCGCATTGCTTGTCAGCACGGTGTTTCTCGCGATTTCAATCCCGGTACTTCATAACCTGGCACTTGCCGTGCTGGCGATGCCGGCCTCCCTTGCCGTGCGTTCCTGGTTTTTAGAAAAGCGTCTTGCCGCTCGACTTGATGTGAACGTGATGCCGGTTTTCGCAACCGAAGTGCTCGCCAGCGTTGCCTTTATTGGGCTTTCGCTCGGCGTCGGCGGATTCACGTGATCTATTCTTTACGCTGTGTTTTTGCTGATTGCTTTTCTCATCAGTCGGAAAACGTTTTGGAAAACGCCCCTTCCTTTCTTGTCTTTCCTCGCTCATAAGCGCTTTAAACGATGAATTCAACGTACCGCCATTCGCTCGCCGGGAGCGTTATTTTGTACAACCCGGATTACGATGTTCCCGACAATGTCGCAAGTTACCTGAATGCAGTCGACCGCCTTTACGTTGTCGACAACCAAAACGGCAAAGCGGTTGCCGAGCGGATTGCTACGCTGGCTCCCGAGAAAGTTACCGTGATTTCTAATCCGGAAAACGAAGGAATCGCAAAGCCTCTGAATACGGTCTTACGGCTTTGCCGCGACAAGTATTATCTTCTGATAACGATGGATCAGGATTCGCGTTTTTTGCCCGGGCACATGTCTTCATACCGCACTGGTTTTGATCCACTGGATTGGACGTCGGTTTTCGGCGTTGGACCTACGGCTGTTCCTAAGACAATACAATATAATGTGTCGGAATGTGAAAGTGTTCGCAAGATCTGGGGGGGCACTGGGACGCGGCTTTTCGCATGATCACAAGCGGCAACGTAATTGACGTTTCCAAGGCGCTCTTGCTCGGAGGATTTGACGAATCGCTTTTCATCGATGAGGTCGATCACGACATGTGTTACAAGGCCGACAAGGCCGGTTTCAAACTCTTTACCACACCGGACATCCTCCTTGCTCACCAAATGGGAAATCCTCTTGCCAAGCGCTTTCTCTAGTGCACCATCCACTCAATGAATCACCCGCCGGTTCGCAAGTATTACATTGCTCGAAATCGTTTGCTTGTATGGCGTAAATATCACAGTATGAACGAGGCGTTTTTCTTTAGGCACTACATCTACGCTTCCGCCCTTGATATTTTCAAGATTCTTTACATGGAAAGTGATAAGGCTCGAAAGATTCGCGCGTCGTTCCGCGGGTTTGCCGATGCGGTTAGCGGACGGACGGGAAAGCGTTTTTAGTTGCGTTGGACAATCGGCTAATTCGGATACACAAGACAAAAATGCAAAAACGGTTATTCCCGGACCCAACAGGGCTAACCCATGTACACAAAACCCATCATTAAAAAATCCGGAGGCTGAAACGAATCGGACTGAGCCAACGTCGAACGGCAACAGAACGGATTATTCAACATCGAAACCGACATGGTTGCCTTGAACACTATCAAGAAAAGCTTCATGCATGCTTCCGATAGCACGGCAATGTCGATGTTGTACGCCAAGAAATTAGGAAAGCGTACGCCTGCTACGCGACAGATTAGCATCCAGGAGAAACGGCAAAAAGGTTCCAGCCCCTTCGGAGAAGGGAAAAGTGGATGAAAAAACAATGGGCAGGAGGGGACGTCATCAACAAAAAGGACGTCTATCCGAATTGCTTGCATCAATAGAGAGTTTTGTCATACAAGAACTCGCAGATATTAGGCGAGTGAACGAGTACATGCACTGGTATAGAGAGAAAAGAATTAGAATCTCCCTCGGTTGATTGAGCCCACGGAATTGAGGAGGGCTCATAGCCTCTTGTGAAAAAAGTCCGAGATTTTGTTCGCACTCCCACGTGGTATGCCGTTATCCGGCGCTTGACGGGCTGATGTTTAAGTCCACAGAAAGAAGAAATACGAGAAAGGATATCTCCCAACACCCCGCCTCTTTCCCGAGTTTGTCACCTAGAAAACGCTACACCTCCTGATGCTCAAGGGGTGTAGTGGAAATACTTTTCATTTTGCTTAGCACGACGCTTTAGGCTTTCCAGAGTAGATAGCCTTCAACCTAAGCTTCTTTCGCAGACTCATAGGTGTTTCGTAACGGCCGGCTGGTTCCCGTCCAAAGGCGCGCAGCATGTCGTCAAAGCGGTTTTCACTAAATACAAGCGCAGATGCACCGCCACTTGAGGATTCCCTCTTGGGCGTCACGGAATTCGTTCCAAAAGTGCAAGGGCTTTGCTCCGAGTGGAACATAGAAGCGCAAGTAACTCTTGTCGAGCTTTTTCACTGACAAATTCAATTGAAAAGTGTGGGTCGACGTTTTGTAGCGGAAGGGAAAAAAGCCATACGGGATTGCTTTGTAGTCGAATGCTATCTGTCAAACCAGGCGCGCGGAGCATGCGTGAGTCAGAGCACCTTAATTCGGAAACTCAGGAGGCATTTTTTGTGAAACTTACGGAAATCATCCTTGGTAAGTACCGATGAGATTCACTACACGTCCGAAAACCATGCCGCCATCGCCAAGGTCATGACAAGCGAAATTAAGAAAGCCTTTAAATAGTCAAAGTCTCTTGACTGCCCCACCCAAGCGTTACAAGCGGGGCATTTTTTAAAGCGAAAAAGCCCCGTGTTAAAAGCACAAACACGGGGCCGAACATACTGAAATAACGGAAGACTACACGCCGATTAAAAGCACCATCACAACAA
>UQOW01000032.1 GCA_900542805.1 uncultured Sutterella sp. | reverse complement strand
CCTAGGGGCCGGCAACAAGGGCACCTCGGCCGTCGGCGGTAAGGTGGGTCTGCCGTATCGCTTCTCAGTCACGTCGTGTGATTTTGTGATGTCACGGGTCCGGCGGGAAAACTTCTGCCGGGGCGAACCCCGGGATTTCTCGGGGTTTGTGATGTCGGGAATCCGGCTTGCAGACCTAAAGAGGCTTGACCTTTTTCATCGCCTCGGCAAGAGCGGCTTCCTCGGGCGCAAGATACCGACTTGTCGTTCCGATGGAGGCATGTCCCATGGCAGTTTGAACCAGGTTAATGTCCATGGTCTTTAACGCCGTGACAGCAAACGTGTGGCGCAACCAATGCGTTGAACCGGCGCGCAATTTTTCGGCATCGGATGGGCGCTTAACTTCAACGGCAAGAGCAACGCTCTCAAAAAACTCACATAGGGTCTTGTATAGACCTGAGCGAGAAAGCCCCGCCGTTTTACGTTTACAGAGGCTTGCAAGAATCGGTGTTTCGGACGGGCAAAGCGAATGCGCCGGAAGATTTCGTGTTGCCAAATACCGATTGACGGCATCTTCTGTTTGTTCCGGGACAGGAAGGCGTCGGACTTTGTCTCCTTTGCCGATAATTTCGATGACGCAAAGGTCCGTATCACCGATGCGACGCGTTGTAATCCAACCGGTTTTCGCGCTGATGATTTCCGAGGCTCGCATCCCGAGCCCCTTGCCGAGAGACAGAATGACGCGAAGGCGTGCTTTAGCTGCGCCGTCCGGCATGGCTTCCAAGTGCTCGGTAATTTCTTCCCATTGACGGGAAGAAAGGGATCTGTCGGCAAAATCCTTGGGTGCCCCTTCGCCCGGAAGCAGTCGAATCTTGGAGGAGACCTGATCGAAGGGGTTGCTCCTTAGGTATCCTGTTTTCGTCAGAAACGTAAAAAGCAGCCGTACGGCCGTGGCGGCCGTCTTGCGACTTGCCGAACTTAACGGGCCGTTAAAGGGGCGCCACGTGCTACTTAAGCGGGGCGCGTTTTTAGGGCCGATCCACGTCGTTTGGGGCAGGTGCCAACTTTGCGCCCACTTGCTCTCGTCCGTCCGCCCTAATGCTTCGAGCCACCGGTAGTAAAGTGCCGCATCTTCCGTTCCTACGGAACTTAGCGCCTTTCGGCGCTCCATCGTGGCCCAAAGTAAGAAGCGTTCGGCTTCTTTTTCATACTGAGCCCGGGTGTTGGGGTTGGCGGCTCGTGCTTTGAGCCAGGAGCGTATGGCTGCGAGATCGTTGTCGGCCTCAAGAAGTGAGGCACCCGTTCCTCGATTGGACCCGAACTTTCCCGAAAGCGTCTCCGGTAGGTTCTTAAGCGGGGAAGGGGTTGTTTCCCGGATCCGTGTCGCCGGAAGGCTTTCCTCCTTCGGATAAAACTCGGACGTGATTTCACCGATGTCCGGAGCATTCTCTTTGAGCCAATCGACCAAGCGAACGGCTGTTTCGCGAGTGACACCGGGAACGGCGTGGTACCAAGACCCTTTGCCGTAGGCAATGTGTTCGTAAAGCTCTTCGACGGACTTGTCCCCGAAAGCAATCAGCGCATCGATGACGGTCTTACTGAAGACATCGGCAAGCGCAATTTTCAAAGGAGTCTGTCCGTCGGTGACCACAGCATGTCTCACAGAAAAGAAAGGATGACATTATCAGGGTAAAATGCCCCGATTGCCTATCTTATATTTTAGGAGAGAAAGATGGCTTTGGCCGTGTTTGACGTTTCATTCAAAGGGCTGCTCCAGTCCGGCGCAACATCCGAGGATCGTTCCGTTTCCGAATCCGTTGTCGGTATCGACACGATTCTGACGGCCTCTGCCATGGAACTATACGGTCGCTTGGTGGAAGCGGAAATCGATGTCAGGCGCAATCCGGGCTCCGATTTGTTCGAGGTCGATTACGGCTTCGGCATTAACTTGGGTATGGCTCGGCGCGCCGCTTTATCAGGTAACGCACTTTTGATGGACCCGCAGCCGATGATTGTTCTCGATGCCCTGGGGTTAAGAAAGCATGATTTGGCCGACCCGCAGCAAAGCGATGAAGAAGACGGTACGCTTCCCGGCCTTTTTCAACTCTTGATTGCCTTGGGCGGACGCGAAATCGACCGCGTCGATTTGCTCGGAGACGTCGTTGACGTCAATTGCGGGCGCGATGTCTTTCACGTGAGCTACACGACGTATCGCCTTTTAAGAAACCGCGGCGTGCGCCGTGCGATTTCGGCTTTCGGCGATGCCCTTAAAAACACAAAACTGCAACGCATTGTGTTTACAAGCCGTACGACGGGTGAAGTGATTTTGGAGCTTGACTCACGGCATATTCTCTCGCTTGCGATGCCCGAGGAAAAAGAGGTTCTCCTCATTGACGAAGTGCGTACCATGGCGCTTTCCCTGACCGGCCCCGTGGCCGGCGTAGACGATACGTGGACGTTCTCGACGGGCTCTCAAATGATTAACGTTCGGATGCTCGACGCGAACTTTCAGGCTCTTGTGGATAACGGCGTCTTTTCCCTGTATACGGGCGACATTTTGATTGCCAACGTGCGCATCGTCGCCCGGCAAACCCACGAAGGATTGATGAGCGAATACACGATTCTTAAGGTCGTCGATATGCGTTGGCCGAACCGCCACATCGCGTTACCGGGTGCTTAGGATGACCTGTCCGATTCGGTCGCTTTTGAGGGTATTTAAGGTCGCCGTACTCGGAGCCCTGCTCGCTTTTTCGAGTGTCAGCGGGGCCGTTTTACTCGAGTCGCACAACCTGACGGAACTTCCGTCACGAGTGCGGGGCCCGGGACCTTTTATCCTCGCCGTTGAAGTCGATTCGGAAACAGCCCCCTATACGGCAGCCATCGAGTCGACCGTTCGTGCTTTTGTCGCTCAGTTAAACAGTCGCCACATTGCCGTGCAGCGCTTAACGCGTGCGGAAATCGTCGAGCGGGTGCGTGAAGGGCGCGTCGATTTGCTTTTAACGACGGCGTCCCTGTTTACGCAAACCAATGCGTTTCGTCCCGTTCTTTTCCCGATTGCCTCTCTCTGGCCGAAAAATGCCCCGAGCCCTTCGGAAGTGGAGGGCGCCGTGTACTTTACACGCGCCACAAACAAATCGGCCCGGCGTGTGGAAGACTTAAACCGTCAGACGCTCGCACTGACGTCGGCGACAAGTTTTGCCGGTTGGTATGTCGCCAAGCGTGACATCTTGCGCCGCGGCTACGCACCGTCGGTTTTTTTTGAAAAAGTCACGTTTTACGGCGAAAATCCCTTAAAGGTGGTTCGCGAGGTGGCCTCGTCTCACGCCTATGCAGGCGTGCTCCCTTCGGGGGCTTTTGAGGCACTCGTTGCAAGCGGCCAAATTCGCGCTTCCGATTTTCGGTTTATCGAGGCAAAAAAAACAAGTAAAAACGGCGTTGCTTCCTCAACCGATCGCTATCCGTCGCTTTATCTTTCGCGTACCGAAAGTGTTGATTTGCGTAGGGCCAACCTCGTACGTGAGGTTCTTCGTTCGCCCCGTATCTCCGAGGCCGGTTTCCGTTGGGCGCCTCCGGCATCCGATCGCGCCGTCTATGATCTTTTCTTTGATTTGAAAATCGGCCCGTACGAGCAGGCCGGTCGCTGGACGTTCGGTGAGTTTTTCAAAGAAAATCGCATAGCGGTCCTTAGTGTTGCCATTCTCTTTGTCTTAATTGTTTTGTACTCGACGATTGTTTCGTATGCCGTTCGCAAGAAAACGCTTCAGTTGCGCCTTGCACTGCGTGAACGCGAGAAAATCGAACGGGAAGCCACGGCTGCACGCGATCGCATCACCAACTTAGAAAGAGCCGGCATGATCGGACAAATGTCCACGATGATTGCCCATGAGCTCAAGCAGCCGATCGGCGCAATTAATAATTTTGCGCACGGAATGCTAAGACGCGTCCGGCGCGACCAAATCGATAAAGACATTCTCATCAATATTTTGGAAGAAATCGTCAATCAGGGAACTCGCGCTTCCGAAATCGTCAATCGCGTGCGCTCGTACGCCAAGCAAAAAACACCGACGTTGGTTACGTCGGATTTGAGCGTGACTGTGGAACGGGCGATTGATAACTTCAGGCGCTCTCATCGAGGAGCGGCACCGGTCATCACCGATATTTCGCCGTACCTTTGGGCGGAAATCGATGACTGGGAAATTGAACTCGCGGTTTTAAATTTACTTAAAAACGCCAACGATTCGGTCAAAGATATGCTCGATGCCGAGATTCGTGTTCGAGTTTTCCAGTGCGAGCAATTCTGGCGCATTCAAGTGAGCGACAACGGTCCGAAGGTCACGCAAGAGTACGTCGATCACTTCATGATGCTTTTCATGACCACCAAGGAATCGGGTTTAGGTCTCGGTCTTTCGCTCGTTTCGACGATTGCCGAGCGCCACAACGGGCGTCTGATCGGACGCGCCAACCCCACGCGCGGCGTGACGCTCAGCCTGGATGTACCGCGTTCGGGCATTGAGCCGGCGGACGTCTGATTTTGTCTGAAAAAGGTCGAAAAAGGCGGCAGTTTATCCCGAAAATGCCCTCAAAAAGGCACTTTTGTCGGCAAAGAATCACGTTATCGAAAGATGCGTGCAAATTACCGTAAGTTAGAGCACGTTAGGAAATAATAAGAGAAATTGGCAACGCGAGATGCGAGAAATTCGGGCGGTTTTCCGGGTTTTAACGGGTTTTTGACCGAAAGGCATGGGATTTGAGGCATTGACGTTCTCTCCGCCGTGAACGACGGAGATTCTCTACTGTGTCAGCAGCTTG
>UQOW01000031.1 GCA_900542805.1 uncultured Sutterella sp. | reverse complement strand
GCATGCTTTCTGACGGTTGCACGGGTGATATTATTGCTGGACAGTCTTCTCCGTTTGGCACAACCTATGGCATTGCCGCTGCTACCGCTAATACGTTCGGTGACATTCTCGGTGGTCGTACGGATCGTGCCGTGCGCTATGTTTCTCCGAAGTTTGCTGGCGTTCAGCTTCACGCTGAATACGCCAACATGAATGGCGGAGATAAGCAACCCAACAAGCAACGTTACGGAGGTGTTGGCGTTTCTTATGCTAATGGCCCGCTTTACGTAGCTGTTGCAGCTGAAACACTCCGTATGTCTGCCGAACAGGCGGCGCACTACGCTCAGTTTAATGATCCTCGTTTCTTTAGTCTTGCCGCTAACTACAACTTTGGTGTTGCTAAAGTCTTTGCGGGCTATCAATATGCCAAGCACACTCCTGTGAGCGCATCTGTTGATGGAATTAAAGTCACAAACAAGAGCAAGTTCGGTGACGTTGCCAAACAGATTGGCGCAAAGGCCTTCTACGGAAAATACAATGCCGGCACTTTAGGCGTTTCTGCTCCGATTGGCGGCGGCACCTTAATGGCGTCTGTTGCCTATCGTAAGGGAACGGATGATGCTACTGATGTTGATGTCACGTGGACAACGGGTGCTATTGGTTATAAGTACAATCTGAGCAAACGCACCTACCTCTACACAGATGTCGCCTATGGCAAGGAGAAGTGGGAACAGACAACAGGCGACAAATCTGGAAAGGTTACCCAGTTCAATCTTGGACTCTGCCACAACTTCTAATCAAAAATCTTTTGGTTAGTTAGTATCGTAAGTAATCCCGTTTCCTTATCGGAGGCGGGATTTTCATATTGAAAAACCCTGCCTCCAACGAAGGAGACAGGGTTCGAAACGTTACAACTGAGTCAGGAAAAACTCAGATTAGAACTTGTGGACAAGACCCGTAATAACAGTTGTGGTCTTTGTCTTGCTGGAGCCTGAAGAGTCTTCGTCCTTAACTTCCTGATATCCGGCTGCCGTGTAGAACATCGTGCGCTTGGAGAAGTTGTAGGTATAGCCAAGGCCGAGGTTAAAGGCCTTCTGCTTGTTGTCTGAGTTGACTGTCTGCTCGGCATCCTTGTACCCCGCGGAAGCATAAAGCTTACCACCGGCGACAGGAGCCGTAACGCTCAGAACGGTACCCCAGCCCTTTTCCACTTTCGAAGCAGGAACGTTGTCTTGGCCCATGTCAAAGTACTGACCTTCAGCCATCACCTTGCAGACACCGAAGTCATAGCCAGCGCCCAAAGAATAGACCAGTCCATTCTCGGGATTGACTGATTCGCTCTTATAGTTTTGCTGAGAAGCAACGAAAGCCGCATTGAAGGCTCCGTTAACATACTTCAAACCGATGCCGTTGCAGCGGTTTGCAGAGGGGCGACCTTCGCCACCTTTATCCTCAGGCAAAAGAGCCCCATTCTTATCAACTTTCGACTGATCAGACTCTTTCAAAGAGTGCATCACATACAGCGACACGCCGGCAAACGTCGGAGACTGGTAGGCAATCGAGTTGTCATAGCGGGAACTAATCTTAAGAATCGGTTTCGTGGTTGCCACGTCATTCCAACCGGTACCAAAAGCAGCCATATCGCTACCGCCGAAGATGGATACAGACCCTGTGCCGGCATCCAACGCGCCGAAACGACCGGCGTGCAACGTACCGAAGGCCGTCTTGACATACAAGCGGCTTTCGCGCTGGAAGATGTTGCTTTCGGCACCTAACTTACCGTTGTCAGCTGCAAACCCGCTTTCCAACTGGAAGCCGACCTCAACATTGTTGCCGAGATCTTCTGCGCCTTTGAACATAACGCGAGAGCTGGAGTTCTGACCATTATTCATCTTGAAGGTACGCGTAGTGTCGCCTCCCGCTTTCACGTTCTGGAAGCCAAATCCGAGGTCAACGACGCCGGACACCGTCACATTTGCGGCCATCGCGGAAGCGGCCATCGCAGAGAGCGCGGCAACAGCGATTAATGTCTTTTTCATGATTGAATTCCTTTAATTAAAGTAATCGCAAGCGGTGTTAACAACCGCCTGTTCCCGTCCCGCCGCTTCGTACCCGAATGGATGACGGAGAAATAGGGCGTTTTCCCAATCTCTTTTCTGTTGCAAATTTGACCGTCTGTATAATTCCGTCCGTTTTCAATTCCTTGGCCGGTAAAGCCACAGCTCACACATGACAGTTGACATTCATCCCGATTATTTGGTCGGGCAACATCTTTCCGACTACGACTTCGACCTTCCGCAAGAACTCATTGCGCAATACCCATTAAAAGACAGAACGGCTTCGCGCCTGCTTCACGTGACAACAGATGTCATTGAGGACTTGCATTTTTTGGATGTCGAGAAACTTCTTCGTCCCGGAGATTTACTCGTGATGAACAACACCAAAGTCATCAAGGCCCGCTTGCGCGGAAAAAAGGAAACGGGCGGCGCCGTTGAGGCCATGATTGAGCGTGTTATCTCAGAAAACGAAGCGCTTTCTATGCTCCGAGCCAGTAAAACTCCCAAAACCGGATCAAGGCTTATCTTTGAGAACGCCGAGGGGCAAACCTGCACGGCAACGGTTATCGGGCGAGAAGGGGAGTTTTTTCACTTGCGGTTTGACGCGGAAGTTTTCAGTATTTTGGATAGTTTCGGTCAGGTTCCCTTGCCGCCTTACATTGAACGTGAGGCAGCAAAAGAAGACGAAGGTCGTTATCAGACGGTTTACGCCTCGCGTCCCGGAGCTGTTGCAGCACCGACGGCAGGCCTACACTTTTCTCAAGATCTCTTGAAAAATCTTTCTGTTCATGGGATCGAAGAAGCGTATGTCACGCTCCACGTCGGAGCCGGAACATTTCAACCTGTGAGGGAAGAAAACCTAGAGAAACACACCATGCATTCAGAGTGGTGTGAAATCAGTCCGGGGACGGCTGAGAAAATCAATCGCGCCAAGGCTCAGGGGCGTCGCGTCATCTCCGTGGGCTCTACAAGCCTTCGGACTCTGGAAAGTGCAGCCGATTGTGCCGGACACGTTCGCTCCGGAACCATGGATACGCAACTCTTTATTGCCCCGGGCTACAAATTCAAAATCATCGATGTGATGATTACAAATTTTCACCTCCCGAAGTCCACACTGGTCATGTTAGTCTCGGCGATTGTCGGAAGAGACCGCGTTCTTGAAGCCTATAGACACGCCATTGATAAGCGTTACCGGTTCTTTAGTTACGGCGATGCATGCTTTTTTGAAGTACCGGAATCTGCGAGGGCAAAGACATGCTGACATTTGAATGTTTGAAAACCGAAGGACCTGCACGTCGTGGGCGCATCACGTTAGCGCACGGCGTTGTTCAAACTCCGATTTTTATGCCGGTCGGAACCTACGGAACCGTCAAGGCTATGGCTCCGAACGAACTTGAAGAGATGGGGGCACAGATTATCCTCGGGAATACCTTCCACTTGTGGTTGCGTCCTGGACTTGATGTCATTCGAGCTCATAACGGTCTACATCGCTTTATGAACTGGAACAAACCGATTCTGACGGACTCGGGAGGGTTTCAGGTCTTTAGTCTCGGACAACTTCGCAAAATTACCGAAGAAGGTGTACGGTTTGCTTCGCCCATTAATGGCGACAGGCTCTTTCTCACGCCGGAAGTGTCCATGCAAATTCAGACCGTCCTTAATTCCGATATTGCCATGCAGTTTGATGAGTGCACGCCCTACATGATGGGAGACCGCCCGGCGACGGAAAAAGAAGCAGCCGATTCCATGCGTATGAGCTTAAGGTGGGCCAAACGGTCGCTCACGGAATTTCATAGGCTCGAGAACCCTAATGCGCTTTTCGGTATCGTACAGGGCGGTATGTTCCCGAACCTTCGAGCTGAATCCTTGGCCGGATTGATGCAAATGCCGTTTGACGGTTATGCCGTCGGGGGACTTTCTGTGGGTGAGCCCAAAGAAAAGATGTTCGAAATTATGGATGCAATCGTTCCCAATATGCCGCAGGACAAACCTCGGTATCTGATGGGAGTCGGCACCCCGGAAGATCTTGTCGAAGGTGTGAGTCGTGGCATCGATATGTTCGACTGTGTTATGCCGACGCGCAACGCTCGTAACGGGTGGCTTTTTACGCGTTACGGTAATGTCAAAATCCGCAACTCAAAGTATGAAAAGGATTTACGCCCCATCGATCCGACGTGTGATTGCTACTGTTGCAAGGGCTTTACACGGGCGTATTTGCATCACCTGCAAAAAGTCAATGAAATTCTCGGAGCTCGATTAAATTCCATTCACAACCTTCACTATTACGTTCATCTGATGGCCGAGATTCGTTCCGCATTAGATGCCGGAAACTTCGAAGCTTGGAAAAAGCAGTTTTACGAAGACCGCGCCCACGGAGTGGACTGACATATGGACGGTGTACGGTTACCAGGGATTTGGGCGGGGGAAGCTTGCCCGAATCCCTTTCGTACAGCGCCGTCCCCATTCCTTGTTAAAGCACAAAAGTATTTCGATGCACCGGCTGGTTTTAACGGCCGCATCGGAGCCCTTGTCTTTGAAAAAGACGGAGCTCTTTACGCACAGTACGCCATAAAACCGAACCGCACATTGCCGTCCGATTGGCGTGACCTTACTCCCAATCTTTTGTGGCCCTCCGTTTCTTTTTATGACATTTCGGACGCAGAACTTTTTTCTTCAGACGGGACGCCTTTTTCCTTCCGTGCCTTTCTGACAAAGCAGTTAAATGCGTACTCAGCAAAAGACATATTTCACGGCGGAAAGAAATTGGCGTGGTTTAAGGGGCAAATGCTCTTTGCGATGAGGGAGGCGCTTACTTCACCAAGCATCCTTCTCGTGAACGCTTTTAATCGCAATCGTCGAGGTGAACATCTGGTGGCTTTCGGCGAGTGGCATGTCGGACATGCCGAGAGCCACGACATCCGATTTAATCAGACTTTTTACGCACCGTTTAGTTCGGAAAAAGAACTCTTGTTTCGGCTTCTTGACGGAATTGCTCTAGTCTCCCCAATTGAAAAATCAATCTCGCGAATCCCGATTCTTTACGAAGATAACGACCTTCTTGTCGTTTGTAAACCGGCCAAACTTGCCTGCGTTCCATCGGTAACTGAAAGGAATAATTGCCTGAGCCTCCTTGCTCGCAAACACGGCCCGCTTTACGACATCCACAGGCTTGATATGGCCACAAGCGGTGTAATTGCCTATGCCAAAAATCGTGAAACCCAGAGCGAAATGCAAAAGGCGTTTCGCGCTCGAAAAGTCGCTAAGAGTTACGTTGCCCTTTTGGACGGGGCTCTTGAAATCGCAAGCGGAACCGTTTGTCTTCCTTTGGGCGTTAACCGATTAGACAGACCCCGTCAATGCGTTCTTCCAATTAGTGCAGGCGGAAAAGAAGCTGTAACACACTTTGAGGTTCTCGAGAAAAGACTCCTGCCGACAGGAGATACGGGAACACTTGTACGCCTTATTCCCCACACGGGAAAAACGCATCAATTGCGTGTGCATTGTGCGCACAAATTGGGATTAGCAACGCCGATATTCGGCGATGTGTTTTACAGTCAGGAAGGACAAGCCGCAGAAACCGGTTCGCAACGACTTTGTCTACATGCCGAACGCCTTAGTTTTTTGCACCCGATAACCGGCAGATTAATTGAAATCATTTCTGAAATTGATTTTTAAAGCGTCCGTCTCAAGAAAGCTCTCTCATGAGAAATCCCCGTAAAATCAACTGAAAAACGAAAAAAGTTGCGCAAATACAACATCTGTTCTTCAGAAAAATGCTTACATCGGTTATTTATTTCGCCCGATTCTTGTTTCTATATACAATGGGGCAGGCGGAATAAGGCATTTTGCCTATTTCCTCACAAGTTCCAACCCGTATTGCTCCGTCATCCATTCGGGTACGAGGCGGCGGGACGGGAACAGGCGGTTGTTAACA
>UQOW01000030.1 GCA_900542805.1 uncultured Sutterella sp. | reverse complement strand
TCAAATAACCCAAAATTGAAAACTAAAACGGTCTACTTTTTGGGGTAGAGTTCACCAGTCTGAAAAGAAAAGGGCCGTCGTTTTCCTTTTCGTTTTGTCCCGGACACTCTCAAAGAGCCATCTCCTTTCAAAGATTGTCGGTTTCACTCGGTTTTTTTAGCATTTCCGTCTCAATCACTTTTATCATTACGCCCCATGACCCACTCGGATTTCGTACAAGTCGTTCGAGGCTTACCCAAGCCCGATAAGATCGTTCCCTGCGTTCTTGCCGTCGGGAACTTTGACGGCGTCCACCTCGGTCATCAGGCCCTTTTACGCACCGTTGCGCAAACGGCTGCAAAGCAACACCTTCTTGCCGCCGTTCTCACATTCGAGCCCCACCCGAAAGAGTTTTTCGCCGACCGTCCCGTCTACCGGATTTCGACGCTACGCGATCGGTATCGTGACATCCTTGCCTGCGGCATTGAACGTATTTACGTGCTTCCATTTAACCGATCCCTCAGTGCACTTAGCCCCGAGGAATTTGCCCGACGCATTCTCGCAGAAGGACTAAATGCTCGGGTTATCTACGTCGGAAAAAACTTTACATTCGGCGCAAAGGCGGCGGGAAATGCCAAGACCCTTAAGGACTTAGGACGGACCCTCGGCTTTACCGTTCATGCCGAAGCCCTGATTTCCCGCCTCGGGACCACGGTATCCAGCTCGCGCGTGCGGCAAGCCCTTTCATCAGGCTTTTTACAGGAAGTCACTTCCCTACTCGGGCATCCCTACCGCATCACCGGTCGCGTCATACCCGGCGCTAAACTCGGACGTGCCCTCGGGTTCCCGACGCTCAATATCGACTTATTGCCCCCCGGATCGACCTCAAAGCCGGCCCTTCGCGGCGTATATGCCGTCCGCATTCGCGGCCTGAATAATCAAAATTCCGTCTTTCCCGGTGTCGCTAGCCTCGGAGTCAAACCGACGGTCACACGCGATGCGCGCTATCTACTTGAAGTCCATGTCTTTGATTGGTCAGGCGATGCATACGGAAAAATCGTCGAAGTGACGTTTATTCAAAAACTTCGTGATGAAAAGAAGTTTTCTTCGCTTGAGGAGCTTAAAAATGCGATTTCAAACGATGCTAAAGCGGCAAGGCGCCTACTTGCCGCTTCCTAATCTAAGCGCCTTGCTTATACTTGACTTTGCGACTCCGATTTCTTTTTAAGGAACCACCATGATTACGCGTGAGAACGTCAAAATCGCTTTTATCGGCTTCGGAAACATGGCTTCGGCCATGGCACAGGGTCTGATTCACTCCGGGAAAATTCGTCCCGAACAGATCGGTGCCAGTGCCAAACACTTCGAACCTTTGTCTGAAAAGGCCGTAGCCTTCGGAGTCAGGGCTTTTAAAACAAATAAGGAGGCCGCTTCCTGGGCCGACGTCATCGTCCTGGCCGTAAAACCTAATCTCGTGAAGGCCGTTATCGAACCGATAAAAGACGTTCTTTCCCGTAAGATTGTTCTTTCGGTTGCCGTTAACATCCTGTTTGACGACTATGAAGCGCTTTTGCCTTGCGGAACCGAACACCTTTCGCTTTTACCTAACACACCGGTTCGTGTGAACGAAGGAGTCCTTTTGTGCGAAGCGCGTCACAGTCTGACAAAAGACCATGAAGCCCTGGTCACGGATTTACTGACTCTTTTAGGCCTTGTACTTCAGACAGATTCGGCGAAAATGAAAGCGGCCGGCGTCATTTCCGGGTGCGGCCCTGCCTATGTGGCGATGTTTATCGAAGCGATGGCCGACGGCGCGGTTTTACACGGAATTGCAAGAGACACCGCTTTAAAGCTTGCCGCCCAGACGCTTGTCGGAACTGCGCGACTACACCTAGTGACCGGCACGCACCCGGACGCTATGAAAGACGCGGTTTGCTCTCCGGGCGGCACGACGATTGTCGGCGTTGCGGCTTTAGAAAAAACCGGCTTTCGGGGGTCTGTCATCGGCGCCGTCGATGCCGTAATGAAAAAATAGGTTTCCTTTTTCTTTTTCCGGAAGCGACCGAATCCCACGGTCGCTTTTTTACCCACGCAAAAACCGCATCCCCCGAAACAAGGAATGCGGTTCTTTTGAACTCAAACGCGCCCGAATCTCGAACGCGTTTTTGTTTAAGCGATCAGACCATCAAGATCGCGCAGGCGATAACGGCGATAAAGCACGGAATCGCCGTGCGTTTGACGACTTCGAGCGGGTTGACCATCGCGATACCGGAGACCAAAATCGTCACGCCGGCAAGCGGGGACATCGTACGACCGAGGGCACCCGTTAAGAACGCGAGACCGCCCAAGCTCGGAATCGTCATACCGAAGGATTCGGCATGCGGAGTCACGGCTTCGTTAAAGGCTAACGTCGCAGCGTCACCGGAACCGGTAATCACACCCATAATCCACGGACCGAGAGAACCGCCCCAACGAGCGTATTCGTTCGATTCCTTAAGCGCATCGACGCACACGTCGATCAAACCGGCGGCGCGCAGACCGGCAGCGAACACACCCGCGGCAATGATGATACCCATCACGTTGGCGTAGCCCTTGCCCATACCGTTGAAGAATTCCTTAGAGAATCTCTGCAGATCGCAACGACCGGTGAGCAAGCAGCAAATCGCACCGATAAGCATGGCTTGCGCAACACCCATCTTAATGGAGGGGAACCAAACGCTACCTGAAACCAGAATGGCGATCGGAACAATCATCACAACGGCCTTTAAGACGTTCGGCTTGAAGTCGTCGTCTTTTTGCAGCTTGGATTCGTCAATCTTGGCATTGACGTCACCCTTGTTGTCGCCCAAAATCCAGCAGACAATCAAAGTGCCGACAACAAGAATCGCACCGCACATAACCGAATACGTGGCGTGCGTGCCGATAAAATCCATCACATCCATGCCGGCCATCTTGGCAACGAACGGGTTGTGGGAGGTGCCCGGCGACAGATACGAACCGATCGTACCGGCCAAGACGGCAGCCGCCGCAGCAGCAGGCCTGATACCGGCGCGAAGCATCACGGGGATGAGCGTGGAACCGACAGCCGCCGCGCAGCCGGCAGCCGACGGAAGCGCGATATTCACGAAGAACGTGATAATCGTGCAAACCGGAATCAGGAAAATGCCCAAACCGCGAACGGGCGAAGCCAGATAGTGAACGAGCGAGCGGTCGCAACCCATGTAGCTCGCTGTATACGCAAAGCCCATCGATCCGCAAATTGCCATGATGAGTGCATTATTCGTCATGGACTTTGCGAACTGATTGAGACCGGTCATCGGTGCGAGACTGATCACGCACAAGAAAAGGCCGGCCGCAATCAGGACGAGTCGCGTTTCGAATTGTTTAACGAGCGCCCAAACTGTAATGAAGATTACAGCCAAGGCGATCCAAGCAGTAAAGGACATATTTCCCCCCTATGGTTTTAAGTTTGCCCAACTGAACTCATATCGCTCCGAAACCGGAGTGACATAGGTATATTACACTAACTTGTAACATTTGTTTACTTATCCGAAAAAACTTGAAACGCCCTTGTTAATTGACGATTTTTTTCTTTTGTGCCATGCTTACCCTGGGGTGAGTCGTGAAAGGATTCGCCCGTTTTTTATAAAAAAGTTCCTTCGAAACGCCCAAACCCGAACTACGATTGATTCCCTATGTCCGACATTCCGATTCTCGAACTCCTAAGTCCGGCCAAAAATAAGGAAGTCGCCTTACAAGCTCTCAATGCCGGAGCCGATGCCGTCTACATCGGGGGGCCGGCTTTCGGTGCGCGGGAAGCGGCGGGGAATGCCTGGTCCGATATCGAGGCTGTTGCCGCCTACTCGCATCGGTACGGAGCTAAAACGTACTTAACTCTCAATACGATTCTTTTCGAAGACGAATTGGAAGCTGCCCGAAAAGCCGCCTTAACCGCCTATGAAGCCGGTGTCGATGCGTTAATCGTCCAGGACATGGCTTTTTTAAAGATGGATTTGCCTCCGATTGAGTTTCATGCTTCAACACAGTGCGACATCCGAACGCCCGAAAAAGTGCGGTTTCTTGCCGATGTCGGCTTTTCGCAGGTGGTTTTGGCGCGGGAACTGACCTTGGAGCAAATCCGGGCGTGCCGTGCAGCGGCCCCGAATGCGACACTGGAATTTTTCGTTCACGGGGCCCTGTGTGTGTGTTACTCGGGGCAGTGTTACCTATCGGCGGCAACGCGCGGCCGTTCGGCCAATCGCGGGGCGTGTGCGCAACTTTGTCGTCTGCCCTATACGGTCAAAGACTACAAGGGCGACGTCATCAAGAGTCATTGCTACGCCTTAAGCTTAAAAGACAACGACCAGTGCGGGAACATACGTGAACTTATCGAGGCCGGTGTCCGCAGTTTTAAGATCGAAGGGCGTCTGAAAGATGCCTCCTACGTGAAAAACATCACGGCGTACTACCGAAAAGCGCTCGATTGCCTCATCGAGGAAAACACCTGCCAAAGCGCTTCGCTCGGAAAGACGACGTTTTCGTTTACGCCGAACCCGGAAAAAACCTTTCATCGCGGCTCGTGCGAAGCCTTCGTACACGGGCGTCCCGAAAGGCTTGCACAAATGCACACCCCGAAAAGTACGGGCGAGGCAATCGGTACGGTTGCAAAGAAAGACTTTGTACGGCGCGCCCTTCTGATTGCCCCGAAAAAAGGAATCGACCTACATAACGGAGACGGCCTTGCGTACTTTACGCAAAAAGGGGACTTTACGGGACTACGTGTAAACCGGACGGAGGCCGCCGGGCGCTTGATTCGGATTTACCCCTTCGAGGCCATCGGAAAAATCTCGGATCTGACAACAGGAGCTCCTCTTTTCCGAAATGCCGATCGCGTGTTTCTCAAAACGTTGGAGGGTCCGTGTATCGAGCGACACATTGCCGTCTCTGCATCTTTAAATATAAGCAGCACGGCACTGACGCTCACGTTACGGACCGGCCCCTACGCGGTCTCGGTAACAGAAGGTGCCGCTCTTGATGCAGCAAAAGACCCTTCGCGTACGCCCGAGGCCGTGAAAAAAGCACTATCGAAAACGGGCGATACGGTCTTTGCCGTCTCGGACCTGATTCTGACGGGAAACAAGGACTTATTTATCCCCGCTTCCCTCTTAAACGCTTTGCGTCGTCGGGCTTGCGAGGCACTCCAAGAGACAATTTCCAAGCGCCGACCGCGCACGCTTCCCGAACGAAAAAAAGCCGATGCCACGGGGTTTTCCTCGGATTATCGTGCCAATGTCGCCAACAGCCTCGCGCGTGACTTTTGGCTCGAACACGGACTGATGATTACAGAAAAAGCCCTTGAACTTACAGGCGAAAACACACACGAGCGCGAGCTCATGCGTTGCCGATATTGCCTGCGACACGACTTGGGGCTATGCCCGAAGTCCGTCAAGGGCAGCAAAGAAAAGAAAGAGGCCTTTAAAAAAGGAAATGCCGGGCATCTAAAGCCTGAGCCCTTGGAGCTTCTCGACCCCAAAGGCTTTACCTATATTGCCTCGTTTGACTGCCGGCATTGCGAAATGGTCCTTACCCAATCGCGGCGTAAGGCCCCGTCCCTCAGGGACAAGATATAAGCCGCGCAAATCGGAGGCAGACTTCATATAACGCCCCCGTGTTAATGCGAAAATGGGGCTCCTTCAAGTTTCACTCCCGACGGAGCCCGGCCTCATAAGATGAGCCGCTTCGCCGGGTGTACAACCGGAGGCTTGCATCAAACAAAGAGCGTCAAATTGCCGATCCTCCCTTCCCTCTGAGCTATGCGATGCTTTGCTCCGAACTTTCGGTTCGCAAGGTGCCGGCATTGTTCAAATGCCTCTCCTGCGCTCATCGGGAAAACGCGGACGCAGCGGGTGCGATCAACATCAAAGAGCGCGGGCAAAACTCGTTAGCCTGCGGGGAGTCTAAGAAGAAAACTCAAGTGAATTCAGGGCGATTTCAAAAGGCGGCACCGAATCGGCAGCAGGAATCGACCGAAGTGATCTGCGGCGCACGCCGCTCGCAGTCGAAAATCTCCCTCGTTTACTAAGGTGAGAACGTCAAACTCAATGAGTAAAAACAATTCATGCGCCCCCTATCAGGGCAACTTAGAAAGAATTTCGTCAGTACAGACGAGCACGTTAAAATTGCGGAAACTCGAAAATAGCCCCTAGACCCATGGACCACACCCCGACCCTTTTGCGTTGCTGGAGAAAAAACGGCGATTCACGCCCGCTACGCCCTGAAGAAATCAAACGCTTGGCTGCCGCTTTGTTGTCGCTGCAGCGCGGACTGACGGGAAAGCGTACCCTAGCGGGCTCCGGATACATGAATGAGGATGCGTCCCTCGGGGCTTACCTGCTTTATTACTACCGCATCACGTATGCGCAGATTACGTTTGCCGTTACTAGTTTTCTTTCTCGCACGGACATCCATCAAAAGTCCTCGCTTCGCATTCTCGACGTCGGATGCGGACCGGCCCCGGCTGCGATGGCCTTTATCGATGTCCTTGATCGATCGGGAATGCGAAAGAAGTCGCTTACTCTCACATGCGTCGATGCCAGTGAGAAGGCCCTTACCTGCGCACGTAAGATTTTTTCCGCCGATCGATCCGACGTGACGGTCAAGATAAAGTGTCGGAACCTGGAAAACGACTCTTTGATCCTTGACGAGTCTTTCGATGTGATTCTTATAAGTCACACGCTAAACGAACTTTGGAAAAATGAGGCAAACGGTCAGGAAAAACGCCTTCGTCTTTTAACGACACTGAAAGAACACTTGACTGAACAAGGCATTCTTTTACTCTGCGAGCCGGCACTAAAAGACGTCAGTCGCAACACCATTGACCTTGCCATGCGCCTACTTGAGGGCGGGATGTCCGTTCTTGCTCCCTGTCCGAGTCAAGTTGAAAAAACACATCGCTGTCCGATTTTTCAAAGCAACACGACAGACGCGACGTGTCACGCCGAAGTTTTCACACGCTTTCCGAGCGATGTGTTAAAGATCGCCCGCGAGGCCGGCCTGACACGTCTTTCCGTGAAAATGACCTTCTTTGCATTGCAAAACATGTGCAATGCACATACCCATACCGAAGACGGCACGACGCATTACCGCGTTGTCTCCGATGCCATGCTCAATAAGGCGGGGCGTATTCGTTACCTACTCTGTGACGGGCTACGGCGCATTCCGATCAGTGCGAAGACGGGCGACAAATCCGCGCAAAATCTCGGCTTTTTTACCCTAAAACGGTACGATGCCGTCACAGTGATAAATCCGGAAATACGCGGCGATGCGCAAAATCCTTCGTTCGGAATCAACGTAAAGACGCGCCTTACCGTCAATCCCTTTGCGCCGCAATCTCAGGGGGTGCCCGGCCCCCTCTTACAAGCCAAAAGCCGAGCGCGCCGTGAGGAAATAAAGCGAGGCCGCGGGGCTATCACTCCGAAAAGTTGACTTCCTCCTCGCCCTGAAGGACGAGGATTCCCTACTGAGTCACGGGGCAAG
>UQOW01000029.1 GCA_900542805.1 uncultured Sutterella sp. | reverse complement strand
GTCAAATAACCCAAAATTGAAAACTAAAACGGTCTACTTTTTGGGGTAGAGTTCAGTTTATTCCGGGGTTTTTTGTGCCTCAGGCACACAAAAACGCCCGAACTTTACAAAACCTTTAAATCTATCGGACTAAATCCTTACATTCGGCTCCTAATGTTCGCATCACCCAATAAATAGAAAGGGGTCTAAAAATGAAAGGAGCGACTGTCAAAAGCGCGGACTTCTGTCCGAAAGGCGAGTGGGGGGACGGAGTCATACTCAAAAACGTCGAAAAAGCGATTTCCGAGAAGAAAACCGTGAACTCCTTGTCCTTCACATGATCGGCAACCAGGGACCGGCCTACTGGCGCCGTACCTCGAAAAGTTTCCGTCCGTTCGGGCAGGGGTGCTTAAAAGACGAGTTTGCGTCCTGCAGCCCCGAAGAGTTTCGCATATCCTATGTGAATGCCGTTGCCTAAACGGACCGCGTATTAAGTCAAATCATCGATCGCTTGAAGGTAGCCGAAGACATCGATACCGTGCTTTTTTACGATTCCGATCACGGAAAAAGTCTCGGAGAAAAGGGTCTGTGGCTACACGGAGCGCCGTATCGGATGCGTCTTAAAGAGCAAACCAAAGTGCCGATGATTCTTTGGATGAATCGCTCGGCCAAAGAGCGCTATGCGGTGAGCGACAGTCAGATTTCACAGGCAACCTCCGGGGCTGTGAGTCACGCCTTCTCACCGACGAAACCCTCCTGGGTTTAACGCCGGTTACCTCACACCTTTACACGGGAAAACTCGATTGAATTTGGCGTCTTTCGAGTCGAGAGTCCGAATACCCCGATTGATGCAAAAAATCCCCTCCGGGAACTTAAATAGCGGCCGAATCGCGCAACCGAATCGACCGCCTCTTTTTGCCTACTCAAACTCAATCGTGGCTGGCGGTTTTGTCGTGTAGTCAAAGAGCACGCGATTGACGTGTTTGACTTCGTTGACAATGCGATTGGCGGCGCTCGTGATGGTTTTAGCCGGCAGAATCGTCACTTCCGATGTCATAAAGTCCGATGTGGTCACGGCGCGCAACGCGACGGCCGAATCGTACGTACGTTCATCGCCCATGACGCCGACACTGCGCATGTTTGTGAGAGCCGCAAAATACTGACTCGGGCGTTCGGCAAGCGGGAGCTTATCGATTTCCTCGCGCCAGATGGCATCGGCTTCCTGCACGAGCGTTATTTTTTCCGGCGTGATATCGCCGATAATGCGCACGGCAAGACCCGGACCCGGGAAGGGCTGGCAGTAGACTTGACTTTCGGGAAGTCCGAGTTCTAAACCCGCCTTTCTCACCTCGTCTTTAAAGAGGTCTCGCAGGGGCTCAACGATTTCCTTAAAGTGAATGTTCTTCGGAAGTCCCCCGACATTGTGGTGGCTCTTAATCGTAGCTGATTCACCGCCCAGGCCGCTTTCGACCACATCGGGGTAAATCGTCCCTTGTGCGAGGAAATCCACCTCACCGATTTTTTCAGCCTCATCCTCAAAGACGCGAATAAACTCTTCGCCGATAATTTTGCGTTTCATTTCGGGAGCCGTAACACCTTTAAGTTTTGTCAGGAACCGGTCCCTCGCGTCTACGCAAATAAAGCGGATATCAAAGGCGCCGCCCTCGCCGAAAATCGAACAAACACGTTCGCGTTCATTTTTACGCAACAGGCCGTGATCGACGAAAACGCAGGTAAGCTGCTTGCCGACAGCACGGGCTAAAAGCGCTGCGCACACGCTCGAATCGACGCCGCCCGAGAGGGCACAAAGAACCTTCTTATCGCCGATGCGTTTACGCAGAGCCTTGACGGTTTCCTCAACAAACGAATCCATCTTCCAGGTGCCGGCGCAACCGCAGACCTTGTAGACGAAATTCGAAAGCATCTTCACGCCGTTTTCGGTGTGAAGCACTTCGGGATGAAACTGCACGTTGTAAAGCTTGCGCACCGCATCCTCGCTTGCGGCAACCGGGCAATTGGGAGTTGAGGCCGTAATACGAAAACCCGGAGCCGGAGTAAAAATCGAGTCGTTGTGACTCATCCAGCAGACGTTTTTTTCCGGAAGGGCGGAAAAAAGAGGGCTTGTGGTATCGAGATTCACAAGGGTCTTACCATATTCGCGTTCGGGCGCCTGAGCGACTGTCCCGCCGAGTTGAAAACTCATGAGCTGTGCCCCGTAGCAGATGCCGAGAATCGGGATACCCCAGGAATAGATTTCCGGATCAATGACGGCGGCGTCTTTTAAGTAAACACTTGCCGGTCCTCCGGTAAAGATGATGCCTTTTAAATTCTTGCGCCGCAGTGCCGCCAAAGGACGTTTGTACGAGGCAATCTCGCAGTACACACCGCATTCGCGCACGCGGCGTGCAATGAGTTGGTTGTATTGGCCGCCGAAATCAACGACCAAAATGCTTTCTTGGTTGTCCGTATGTGTGCTCAAAGCAAAGCTCCGGAAAGTATCGTCATCGGGGAAAGCGGCTCCGGCCGCAATATGGAGCGCATTATAAGGAGAGAAGGGCGTGACTAAAAAGAAGGACTTGCTTGTCAGAGCACCGCGATACTGTCACCGGTTTTGGCAACCATTCTTTCTCCGAGCGGCACAAAAAACGTCACAGCCGAGAATAGGTGTATTCTCACTGATTGATAACGGTAAAACGTCACCCTCCGGCAAAGCCGAACTATCTCATAGTTTCCCCCGAGTGCAACTGAATCGGGTATCAGGCTCCCCGGTTTGCTCCATGCGGCTTCGTGTGGCCATACCCTAAGGCCGATCGGATACCTCAGGGCTTCGGATTGAGCGATAGGTCCGCTCAGACAAAGGTCGCACTTTGTCTGGAGTCTGCATCTAGGTTCTCATAAGGGCGAAAAACTGTGTGTGGTGAAAGCACTTAAAACCTAGGATTTTCCGACACTGATGAGCCGGAAAAAACCTTCGTTTGCGAATTTTTTAAAATGCGGGTTTCCGTCGCTTGAGGCATTTTTGCGTTGCTCTAACACAAAGACGATTTTGCTCCGGCCCCGAAGTCAGAACGCATCCTTCTTGAGAACTCAAGAAACAGATCATCGGAAATCAGTGCCGGAACAGTCCTCACTTAGTTCACCTGACAAACCATTGTTTTCACGCTTCAGTATAAAAAGCCGCCCGGCACACATCGCGTGTACCGGGCGTCCGCTACAGGGTTAGTACTTTTCTAGTATTCGTTAAAGATTCGCTGAATTTCCTTTAAGTCATTGGTCTTCGTGAGAGCCAATTGCAGGAGCAAGCGGGCTTTTTGGGCATTGAGCGTATCGCCGTCGAGGAACATTTCATCGGTCCACTGCTTTAGGGACGGCACAACCGGCCCGTTACCCACACGCGACGAGCGCACGATCACAAGGCCCTTCTTTTGCGCGGCAATCAGAGACTTTTCCGTCTCTTTATGAATCGATCCGTTACCCGTGCCGTCGTGGATGATACCTTTGGCGCCGGCCTTAACGGCCGCATCGACCATCACGCCGTCGGCATTGGCATGCGAGTAAACGATATCGACACGCGGCAGGTCCATAAGACCCTTGACGTTAAATTCGCTCATCGCTGTATGGCGACGCGTGGAGGCTTTGTAAAACATAACCTTGCCGCCGGCGATGTAGCCTAAGGCGCCGAGTTCGGGAGCCTTGAAGGTAGCCATATTGGTCGTGTTGGTCTTAGTGGCATCGCGCGCACCGTTAATCGTATCGTTCATCGCAATGAGAACGCCTTTACCGACAGCGTCTTTACTGACGGCCACGCGAACGGCATTCAGGAGATTCATCGGACCGTCGGCACTCATTGCCGTAGCAGGGCGCATCGCCCCGACAAGAACCACGGGTTTCTTACTCTTGACGGTCAAATTCAAAAAGTACGCCGTTTCTTCGAGGGTATCGGTACCGTGCGTAATGACAATACCCTGAACGTCTTTTCGGGCCAGGAGCTCATTGACACGTTTGGCAAGAATGAGAAGCGTCTTCGTATCCATGTTATTGGACGAAATCTTGACGATTTGCTCGCCGTCGACATTGGCGATTTCTTTCATCTGCGGTACGGCATCCATCAAGGTCTGAATGCCGATCTTTCCGGCCTCATATCCTGTGGTTTGCGTTGCCGATGATGCGCTGCCGGCAATCGTTCCGCCCGTTGCCAAAATCCGCACGCCCGGTAGGTTAGCGGCTAAGGCAACTCCGGTACTTACGACGAGAGCAGCTGCAATCAATGTTTTTTTCAGATGACGCATAAATGTTCTCCAGATTGGGGTTTAACACCGGCAAAAGACGCCGTACTTCATCGATTATACGATACGAATCCTTACAAAAAGGAAGTAGAATTTTGTTATCTATCAAAGAATATTCCGAGATTTTCCAGTATTATTATTTGGTTGTGCCGAGTCCTTTTCTCTTTGCGGATTTCCCCCGTAAAAAGTCCCTCCCTCTATCCTGAAAACAAGATAGGTACGGCGTTTTGCGTATGTACAAACGCCCGAATACGCGCCTACAATGGCATCCGTATTTGAAGCGGTCACGCGAAAGGAATCTTTTTTTTTTCGATTCTTTTCGTGTGACCGCTTTTTGTTTTTGGATTTCGAACACTTTACACCTTTGTTTTTAAAGAATTTTAAAAAAGAGAGGAGAAACCATCATGAAGGACGTACCGGAACTATTCGGCTCGCTTGTATTTAACGAAACAGTCATGAAAGACCGTTTGCCGCAGGCCACCTACAAGGCCTTCCGCGAAGCCGTTGCCAACGGAACCGCCTTGGATCTTCCGATGGCCAACATCATTGCCGATGCCATGAAAGACTGGGCTTTGGAAAAGGGCTGCACCCATTTTACGCATTGGTTCCAGCCGATGACGGGTATTACCGCCGAAAAACACGAAAGCTTTATTACACCGACGGCGGGCGGCCACGTTATTATGGAATTTTCCGGGAAAGAGCTTATCCAGGGCGAGCCCGATGCCTCAAGTTTCCCCTCGGGCGGCCTCAGGGCAACCTTCGAAGCACGCGGCTATACGGCCTGGGATCCGACAAGCTATGCGTTTATTAAAGACGATACCTTGTGCATTCCGACAGCCTTTTGCTCGTACACGGGTGAGTCCCTTGATAAAAAGACGCCGCTTTTACGTTCGATGAACGTGATTTCCAAGGCAAGCGTGCGCGCTTTAAAGCTTTTCGGTATTAAAACAAGCCGAGTCCAGAGTACGGTCGGCCCCGAGCAAGAGTATTTTCTTGTCGACAAGGCTCTTTTTGATGCCCGCAAAGATTTGGTGTACACCGGAAGGACCCTTTTCGGCGCCCCGTCACCGCGCGGACAGGAGATGGAAGATCATTACTTCGGAATGATCAAGCCCCGCGTGCGTGCCTTCATGAAGGACCTGGATACGGAACTTTGGAAGCTCGGTGTTCACGCCAAGACCGAACACAACGAAGTAGCTCCGGCCCAGCATGAGCTCGCTCCGATCTTTTCGATGACCAACATTGCCGCGGACCACAACCAGCTGACGATGGAATTTATGAAAAAGGTCGCCCTCAAGCACGGGATGGTGTGCCTACTTCATGAAAAGCCCTTTTCCGGCGTCAACGGGTCAGGTAAGCACAACAACTGGTCACTCAGTACCGCCGAAGGGAAAAACATCCTCTCTCCCTCGGATAACCCCTATAAGAACACGCTCTTTTTGCTCTTTTTAGCCGCCGTGATTAAAGCCGTTGACGAGCATCAGGATTTGCTCCGGATTTCCGTTGCAAGTGCCGGAAACGATCACCGCTTGGGCGCAAACGAAGCCCCGCCTGCGATTGTGTCGATTTTCTTAGGAACACAGTTAACCGAAGTTCTCGAAGCCATTTCAGACGGTCGCGTCTGGGAGCCCACCCCGGCCAAGGCCTTAAAACTTTCGGACGACACGGTTCCGACTTTGATGCAAGACAACACCGATCGCAATCGCACCTCGCCTTTTGCCTTTACGGGCAATAAGTTCGAATTCCGTATGCTCGGCTCGAGCGCTTCGGTTTCCGGCCCCAACATCATGCTCAATACCATTGTCGCCGATGCTTTAAATGTCTTAGTCGACAAGATTGAAGGGGCCGATGATGTCAATGAGGCTGTCTACGCTGTCGTGCGTGATGTGTATAACGCCCACAAACGTATCATCTTTAACGGAAACGGCTACTCGGACGAGTGGGTTGCCGAAGCCGCACGTCGCGGGCTCCTGAACTTAAAGTCCACGCCCGAATGCCTGCCGCTATTGGCCGACTCGAAAAACGTCGAGCTTTTAGCAAAGTACGGCATCTTTACGCCCGAAGAAACCACGTCGCGCGTCCATATATTGCTCGAAAACTATTCCAAAACCATTGCCATTGAGGCCGATGCCGCCCTCGATATGCTCTACAAGGATATTCTCCCGGGCATTGAGGCCTATGTCTCCGATTTGACGAAGGCAACTCTTCGCAAGAAGCAAGCGGGAATTACTTCGAGCTTTGAGGCCGACCTTGCCGGAAAGATTTCCGACATCGCCTCTGAAATTTACGAACGCGCCGAGAAACTCACGTTTGTGAAAAAAGAAGTTGCCGCGATAGACTCGGAAAACGAAAAGGCAACGGCCTATCACGAACAAGTCCTTGCGGCCATGCAGGCGCTTCGCGAGAAGGTCGATGAGGTCGAACCTCTCATTGCACAAAAGTACCTGACGTATCCGACATACGGACAGCTCCTTTTCGGGGTCAACGACTAAGAGTTAAAAGAGGAACGAATCGGGGGTGCGATGCGTCGCATCCCCGTTTCGTGTAATCAATGCAAATCAAGGGCGGGATTCGGGGCATACAGACACAAAGCCGAACGAAACCCGATGCAACATGACTAAATACATATTCGTAACAGGCGGCGTTGTTTCTTCACTCGGCAAGGGCATTACAGCGGCATCCCTCGGACGCCTTCTGAAAAGTCGCGGCTACAAAATCACCATCGAAAAGTTCGATCCCTACATCAATATCGACCCGGGCACGATGAGCCCGTACCAACATGGGGAAGTCTTTGTCACGGACGACGGGGCTGAAACCGATTTGGATCTCGGGCACTACGAGCGCTTTATCGACATAAATCTTACGAAAAACTCCAATGTAACGACGGGCAAAATTTACCAGTCGATTATCACCAAGGAGCGACGCGGGGACTATTTAGGGCGAACCGTTCAGGTCATTCCCCATGTGACAAACGAAATTAAGTCGCACGTGTACGATGTGGCAAAACTTGAAAATGCTGATTTTGTCATTACCGAAATCGGCGGAACGGTGGGCGACATCGAAAGTTTGCCGTTTCTTGAGGCCATTCGTCAGGTCAAAAAAGACATCGGCAAAGATAACGTCTTGTACATTCACGTCACGCTCGTGCCGTACATTGCCGGCGCCGGGGAACTGAAGACCAAACCCACGCAGCACTCAGTCAAAGAGTTGCGCTCAATCGGCATTCAGCCCGACATTATCGTCTGTCGCACCGAGCATCCGATTTCCGAGAAGATGAAGGAAAAGATTGCGCTTTTCTGCGACGTGGAGCCCGAGGCTGTTATCGAAAACATCACGGCTCCGTCGATTTACGACGTACCGGTTCTCATGGAAAAAGAGGGGCTCGATACCATTGCGCTTAAAAAACTCGGTTTACCGGACTTACCGAAAGACATGAGCGAGTGGCACGCGATGGTCAAGCGCATTCACACCCCGTATAAAACCCGAGTTTGCGTGGTAGTGGTCGGAAAATACGTCGACCTTCAGGATGCCTACATCTCAATTACCGAAAGCTTGCACCATGCGGCGGTGTTCAATCAAGCCGACCTTAAGATTAAGTGGGTCAATGCCGAGAAAATCGAAAACGCTTCGGTCAACCTTGACGAAGTCTTTGCCGAGGTTGACGCAATTCTCGTCCCCGGAGGCTTCGGCAATCGCGGAATCGAAGGAAAGATTCGCGCCATTTGTTATGCTCGGGAAAAGAAGCTTCCTTTCCTCGGGATTTGCCTCGGGATGCAGTGCGCCGTCATTGAGTTTGCCCGTGATGTTGCCGGCATGACCGGGGCTAACAGCACGGAGTTTTATGACGAAACCGAGTACCCGGTAATCGCCCTGATGAACGAACAAAAGGATGTGACGGACCTCGGGGGTACCATGCGACTCGGTCAGTACCCGTGCGTGACGAAAGAAGAGTCCTTGGCCAGAAAGGCGTACGGTGAAGTTCTCATCTCCGAGCGCCACCGTCACCGCTGGGAATTCAATAATATTTATAAGGAAGCTCTTACCGGCAAGGGGCTTCGCATCGGCGGTACGTCGCCGGACGGTAAACTCGTGGAAATTATCGAATTAGACCGAGCGCTTCATCCCTGGTTTGTCGGCGTACAGTTCCATCCGGAATTTAAATCCCGCCCGACACGACCCCATCCGCTTTTCCGAGACTTTGTCGCAGCCGGCATTGACCGTGCGAAAACCAAGTAGGGGACTCGAAATTCGATTTATACAGGGCGCCGGCATGGTTTCCGGCGCCTTTGTTGTGTGCCAGGCATGGGCACAATCTAACGGGTGAAAGTCCCGAGCGCAGG
>UQOW01000028.1 GCA_900542805.1 uncultured Sutterella sp. | reverse complement strand
AGGTCACTGCCAGGCTTTCCCTTTTAAACCCTCGTTTCCCTCCAGGAAGCGGGGGTTTTTCTTCTCTGAAACTGTCCGAGACAACCTCCCGTGTTGTTAGAATTCGTTTTTTGAAGTTGCCGGTCCTTTCCTATAGCGATTTTTGAGTATGACTCAAGACTTATTTGATAACGACCCGGTCACGGAGTTGCATCCTTTATCGCACGACGCGCCTGCCGTTCCCGATGAAACGCTACGACCCTTGGCCGATCGTATGCGTCCGAAATCCATCGAGGAGGTCGTGGGACAAAAAAAACTGATTGCACCGGGGCAGCCTTTGCGGGTGGCCTTTGAGACCAAGCGCCCTCATTCGATGATTCTGTGGGGTCCCCCGGGGGTCGGTAAAACGACACTCGCGCGACTGATGGCCGATGCCTTCGGATTGCCCTACATCGCGATTTCCGCCGTTTTAAGCGGCGTCAAAGAAATTCGCGAGGCCGTTGAGTCCGCCAAACTTCACATGGCTCAAACCGGCAAACCCACGCTCGTTTTTGTCGACGAAGTGCATCGCTTTAACAAAAGTCAGCAAGACGCTTTCTTGCCGCATGTCGAAAGCGGTCTTTTTGTTTTTGTCGGGGCGACAACGGAAAACCCCTCCTTTGAGGTCAATTCCGCACTGTTAAGCCGCTCTGCCGTTTACGTGCTCGAGAGCTTGACACGCGATGATTTAAATGAGCTTTTAGACCGTGCGTTAAAAACGCAGGTCACCTTCGTGTCGGTTGATCCCAAGGCCCGTGAAATTTTGATTGATTTGGCCGACGGCGACGCCAGACGCCTTTTAAATGCTCTCGATGTCGCAAGCGGAATGGCGCGAGACCGTTCCGTGAAGGTTCTGACGGCGGAGTTTTTGCGCAAAACGCTTCCGGCGACATTACGACGCTTTGATAAAGGCGGAGAAAACTTTTACGACCAAATCAGCGCTCTACATAAGAGCGTGCGCGGTTCGAACCCGGACGCATCTCTTTATTGGCTTGTGCGTATGCTCGACGGCGGGTGCGACCCGCGTTATATCGCCCGCCGAGTCATTCGCATGGCCGTCGAAGACGTCTCGCTCGCCGATCCGAGAGCAACGGAACTTGCGTTAAATGCTGCTGATATCTACGAGCGACTCGGTAGCCCGGAAGGGGAACTTGCTATTGCTCAGGCCGTGGTCTACATGGCCGTCGCCCCCAAGAGCAATTCCGTATACACGGCCTTTAATGCCGTTCGAGCCTTCGTTAAGGAAGACGGTACGCGACCTGTGCCTATGCATTTGAGAAATGCCCCCACGAAACTGATGAAAGAGCTCGGGTACCACGCCGGGTACCGCTATGCGCATGACGAAGAAGGGGCGTATGCCGCAGGTGAGACGTATCTACCCGAGGGCCTTGAGGCGATGCATTGGTATGAGCCGACCGATCGCGGGCTTGAAATTAAGATTGCCGAAAAGCTTCAAAGACTGCGTGCCTTAGATGAGAATGCGCGACGCTCGGGCAAGGCACGGCATTAAAGCTTTTGCGGAAATTTGCAGTTGCCGAACAAAGGGACGAAAATTACGAAACTTGACTTTGAGCGACGGGACTTTTGTTCGGATGCAAAAGCGCCCCGCGCCGTGATTTGGAGAACATACGAATGCTCGATATTAATCTTCTTCGTAAGAACCTACCGGAAGTCATCGCTCGCTTAGCGACGAGATCTTTTGCCTTCCCGGAAAAGGAGTTCAACGCACTGGAAGAAGAACGCAAGGCCGTTCAGACCAAGACCGAAGTCCTTCAGGCCGAGCGCAACAGTTTGTCAAAACAAATCGGACAGGCGAAGAAGGCCGGACAGGATGCCTCCGAGTTGATGAAGAAAGCCGCGACGATTCCCTGTGAATTGGCCGATTTGGAAAACGAACTGGCCGACGTGCGTTCTCGTCTCACGGACCTTTTGATGCGCATTCCGAATCTTCCCGATTCTTCGGTTCCCGTCGGTCGTGACGAGCGCGACAATGTCGAGCAGCGTCGTTGGGGTGAGCCCCGCAAGTTTGATTTCCCGATTAAGGATCACGTCGATGTCGGCGCTCCTTTAGGGATGGATTTTGACGTTGCCGCCAAATTGTCGGGTGCTCGCTTTTGCTTTATGAAAGGACAGGTCGCACGACTGCACCGTGCGATTGCGCAGTTCATGCTCGATACGCACACGCAACTCCATGGCTATACCGAGTGCTACACGCCGTACATCGTGACGGCCGATACGATGCGCGGAACGGGGCAGTTGCCGAAGTTTGAAGAAGATTTGTTCGCCGCGAAAAAGGGTGGTCAGCAAGGTAAAGGCGATCTTCTCTACCTGATTCCGACAGCGGAAGTGACCTTGACCAATCAGGTTTCCGGTCTGATGCTCAAGGATTCGGACTTGCCGATTAAGGTGACGGCACACACGCCGTGCTTCAGATCGGAAGCCGGTGCCTACGGTCGTGATACGCGCGGCATGATTCGTCAACACCAATTCGACAAGGTCGAAATGGTTCGGATTACGCGTGAGAACGATAGCTATGAGCACTTGGAGGAACTCACGCACAATGCTGAAGTGATTTTGCAAAAGCTCGGGCTTCCGTACCGTGTCGTTTTGCTTTGCACGGGGGATATGGGCTTTAGTTCGGCTAAGACCTATGACTTGGAAGTCTGGTTGCCCGGACAGAATACGTACCGCGAAATCAGTTCCTGCTCGAACTGCGAGGCCTTCCAGGCGCGTCGTATGGGAACCCGGTACAAGGGAGCAGACGGCAAACCCCACTATGTGCACACGCTGAACGGTTCGGGACTTGCGGTGGGCCGTACGCTCGTGGCCGTGCTTGAAAACTACCAGAACGCCGACGGGTCGGTTACGGTTCCCGAGGTGTTGCGTCCTTATATGGGGGGACTTGAAAAACTCATTCCCAATAAGGCCTAAACCTGCGTCAAAGCTGTTTACCGCTAGACGTAAGGCAATATCGTCATCTAGGCTGTTAACGGAAAAACATTCACCCTTTGGGGCTCAATGCTTCAAAGGGTGTTTTTTTCGAGGGTGAAGTGTCAAGGGCGGACATGTCGGCGCTAAAGACCGAGTTATTGCAATTGGGAATCGGCCAAGAGAAGCAAGGTCTTGGCAAGGATTGTCAGAAGCGACGTTGTCTCTTTCTTTTCTTTCCCGTAGACCGAAAGCGTCAGAAGCGGAATTGCCTGAGCTTTGTCACCGACAACGTGCGGCCGGATAAAGCGACCGCTCAGATATCCGGCTCGATTCGGTGTTTGCGTTAAAGAGGCTCGCCAGGCTATGAGAGCCCGGAGTTTTTCAGGGTCGCCTGCGACCGGTTTAATGTGACTGTTTTTCGGAAGCGACAGAGTGACGGCCGGCCTTCCCTTCGGTGAGCCCAAGCTCTTATTGGCCTTCCGAGTCTCGTTCAGTGCGAGGTTCAGGAGTTCTTCCGTTCGCTCCGACAGTACCACTTGACTGCGAGACGTTACGGTCACGTCAAACCAGCAGGTGTTGCGTACCGAGGAGATGAACGACTTTTTGCATTGCACGGCAGTCAGTTGTGTTTGGGACCACGGTGAAGTTTTGTCGGTATCCCAGCGGCTTTTTGTGTTCGAGAGACGCTCTATAACCTGATCGGCAACTTTTTGTGCTCTGTTCGAATCGTCTCGAATCCACTCCCAGGCACGCTCTCGGAAAAGTAAACGCGTGGATACCTGACCGAGGTAGTTGATAAACGCATTCGGAGAGGCTCCGCTTAAAAGAATGTTGGACGCAAAGTGCGCTTTTCCGGCAAGTTCGCCCGAGGAGGCCGGGTTGTCGGACCGGGCGCAGATCCAAAGTGGCGTTTGAGCTTCGATGCGAAAATCTTCGAAAAGTTTGGCAAGTCCGAAGGCAGCGGCTGTTGTTTTCACATCCGAAAGATCGGACGTAATCAGAATCGGCTTCGGAGTTTTCGCTTGTTTTTTCTTGGTTTGCAAGACAACGCACACCGAGTGCTTAAGGCGCGTCTTAAAACGCGGGGTCGAACCGGCACTCAGGATATTGAAGGCATCGAAGCCCTCGGTCACAAGAAGCCGCTGAAAGTCCGATAAGACCCGGTCGGAGGCGCCCGATAAGTTCGCAATTTTCGTTTCCCGATCCGTCAGTTCAAGCGCAAAGCTCTCGCTTTCAATTCTTTGCAAGAGCGTTGATCCGGTGCGCGAAGCTTCGATATAGGCCAGGGCCCGTGCGCTTTGCTCGTCCGGCTCGGGAAGGCTTGCGGCGTACGGCAGGCGGCTTTCTAAGGCCAGGGCCGAACCGCCTGTAATGAGGGCGGCAAGACACGCAAATGCAAGACAAAGAGATATCCTCAATTTAGGGTTACCTTCGGTTTTTTCTCAACGCTGTCGATGTATACGGAAAGCTCGAACGCCGCTTGAATGCGATCTCCGACTTTCAATCCTTCTTTTAGGAAGTGCTCCTTCGGAACATATAAAACAAAAGGTTCGGCCGAGTAGTCCTTGGAAAGGAACGAATCGACCTGGACTCTCGCATAGGGGATGGAAAACACTTGCGTGTAATCCAAATCAACGGCGCGTATGGTGCTGCTGATGAGGTACAGGGCATTGGAGACGTCAACCGGCGAGAACCCGACAAGGCTCTTGGCAGAGCGAACGTCGGCATCGGCTTCGCGCAACTTATGAATGACTCCCGGCGGAATCGCCTCGAAAAAGTCCGAACCCGGGCGGCGAATATGATCGGTCAGCCCGTATAAAACGGCTTTGTAGCGTTCGTTTGTGCGGTACAGACTATGTTGGTCGGGCCATAAAGGGTCGAAGGCAAGCAACGAAGACATCGGTCCGCGTGTGTCGGAAAACGGCGTAATCCCAAAAGAGCACAGACGCCTTGTTCGGACTGAGCAGCCCCGTGAAGATAAACGGGAATGTGTGTGCCGTCTTGGAAAACCGGATAAACGCCCGCAACGTCCCAAGGCTGTCCGTCATCGATGCGGACGGCCGTGACAAGTAGCATCGAGCGGTCAAGCGTCGTGCAGTCGGTTTCGACGCCGTGCCCGGTCAAGCGGACGACATCGTTGGCGGAGCGGGGATTGTCGCGTAGCAATCCCAAACGAACGGGACGGGAATTTTCCGCCATAAAAGCCAGTTGACGCATCAAGCGCTCACTCGGCATGGTATCGGATGTTGTTCGCATGGTCGGATCGAGCTGCTCTAGGAAGAACGGGTGCAGATTAATCGCTCCGGTCTCAAGCGGAGCCGTGAGCGAACTGATTGGTCGACTTTCGGGCGGACATGGGATGTTCAATTCTTCCCAAACATTGAAAATCGGCATTTGTTCGACGTGCTCGACCGTTAATTCGGACTGAACGGACTCGCGAAGATGCTGCGCCTCTTCATCATGAAGGGTGTGTTCGATCCAACGATATAAGCAAAAGGCAATGAGAGGGGCATTGGGGTTCCCGGTTTTCCCGTACTGGTAGAAAAGACCGAGTAAAAGGACATTGGCCGGCAATCCGCTTTGGGCAAAATGCTTCAGCGATTGTTCGATTTCGGAAGTCGACAGTGTGAAAAACCGATCGCCCAAACACGCCAGCCCCGCTGCCCAGTATTTGGCACACTCCACGCCGCGCGTCAGTGCCGAAAGAATCAGACCGCGTGTGAGTTCCGGATTTTTTGTCGCACCGATTCCGAGGGCATGGGCTCGCGCTAAGGCGTAAAGGGCCTTCATGTTGCCTCCGGCGGCACTTTGAACGAGCCAAGCAAGATTGCGCTCATCGGCCTTGTCGGTCTTCGATTGCAGGTATCGGTAGTAGGCTAGCTGCGCGTCGCTGTCGTTATAGCGTTTGGCAAGGATTTCAGTCAGAGCCCATCGAATGTCCTCGGGCACGAAGTTTTTGGTCCTCGGACTTAAGGCTAAAAAGCGCATGGCCGGAACATATTCACGCGCTGCGGCTTTGCCGAGGAGATATGCGGCGAACGCCTCTCCCTTGATATTTCCCGCGCTGGCACGGAATAGAGACATTCCCAGACGTCCGCAGGCCGGCATGTAGTCGTAACCGGCCGCATCGTACATAAGGTGCAGGCGCGCTTTGCGAAGTCTTTCGGATGTCGGACGCATAGACATTGCTTGATGGAAAAGACCGATTCCGGGATTGGAAAACGAGAAGCGGGAGATAGCGCGATTGGCGCGGAATTGATTGGCATCCCGGCTGAAGCCCTCAAGGACGTTTGAGTCATAGGAGGTTTCACAGAGCTCTCCGACCGTGTAAAAACCCGTGAGAGCCACGGTCTGGCCTTTTTTTATCCGACCCTTCGGAAGAGCTGCTTTCGGGATGGCAACCGTTACGGTGTCTTGTCGAATGCAGCAACGCATCAGGATATAGTCAATGCCGGCGAAGGTGCACTTGTCGAGCCTGCAATCGAAAACGGCAGGAACCGTTAGGATCGGGAATTTTTCCAAAGGGCCGTACGTAAAGCGCTTCGGGACTTCAAGTGTCAGGGCATTGGCCCAAAATGAAAGACTCGCACTGTAGTGAAATCCGGTCTTTAAGCGCTCGGCCTGCATGCCCCACGTGGCACTTAAAGCCCGAATCGGGCGCTTAGCTTTTTGAGGGAGCAACGAGAGAACGGCCCAATTCAGATTCGGCGCAACCTGCACGTGTGTAATCTGCAAGATCGTGTACATCGTGTTTTTCACAAACGGAAGGATGATTCCGACCTCGAGCTCGTTTTGGGGAAAATCGGCGGAAAACGTGCGGACGGCATTAATCGGTTCCAGGTTTTCCGGATAAATCATTCTGGACTGCAGGCGGGCAAAGGGACGTAACGACAAGTCGGCTATCGGGCGCACGGTTTTTGTGTCATCGATGGGAAAGGTATCGTCGGGGCTTGTTGACCAAGCCGGCTGGTGCCCGGGCGTCCACGGCAGTTTCGGAGTCGTGAACGCTGCCTCAAAGCGTTCGTTTGTAAGAATCGTGCCAGCTTTATCGCCGAAAATGTCCTTCGGGGAAGGTAAAGAAAAGGGTGCAATGCTGACAACAGCCGAAAGAGAACAGTCTGCAGCAAGACGCGACTTTCTCCGATGCTTTCCGATGAAAGGTTCGGGGCTTTGGCGGATAAAGTCGGCAGCGTTTTTCAAAGCAAATTTTACGAGTTTGCAAATTGGAAGGTTCGGGTCTTTTCGAGCAGAAAAGAGTGTCTCTTCCCAAGAGCTCAGTGCTTGTACGAACATCTGGGCGTTACGATTTCGAATGCCGTGCGGGTCGAAGGTATTGCGAAAGTTTGTTCGCGGCAAAAACTGCGACATGTTCGTTTTTTTGATAAAAGCATCCCACGCTGCATCGTAGGACTTCGTATAAGCAAGGGATCCTATGTACGGAGTAATTGCGACCTCAGCAAGCAGTTGAGGGAGAAACCCGGGCTTATCGATACCGTTTGCCGCAATGTAAAGGAGATCGGTCGGCGTGTAATACACGGCGTAACGGGCCAAGGGGCACGCAAAGCAAACTTCACGGACTTGATCCGGGAAGGCCTCACGCGTTCCGTAGACGGCCACACGCGGACTGCGCAGGAAGGCCGCGGCTTCCTTTCGGCCCATGAGACGCGTCAGCAGATCCGTGAGCTTGGGACGATAGGCGGATAAAAGCTCTTCGGAGCGTGTCAGTTCAAATCCGGGAATACCGGTAAGGGTGCAGGCCATGATTGTTCGGAATGTCTAAAAGTCGGTGAAGTGGTAAGAGGCGACGGGGCATTACCGCATCAGGCGATTATAAAAGGGACGGTGAAGAATTCTTAGGTCTCAGTCATGAAAAGCCCCTGTTTTTGAGGGCTTGAAATTGGCCTAATACCCCCCTATGATCGCACCAATAAGTCTTTATTTTACGGTTTGTGTTTTTCACAGCTTGTAGCGGGAGAAAAACGATGAGAAAGGTTCGTGTCGGCTTGGCCGGTCTCGGGACCGTAGGTTACGGAACCTATGCGGTTTTAAACGAAAATGCGCAGGTGATTTCGGCACGCTCCGGTGTTTGTATCGAGGTGACGTGTGCCGTTGTTCGCAATGTGGCCAAGGCGAAGGAAAAGACCGGGGGAAAACTTCCGATTCAAACGGATTTTCACGCCATCCTAGATGACCCAACCATCGATATCGTGGTCGAAGTGATGGGCGGAATCGAACCGGCAAGAACACTGATTCTCGATGCCATTGCCCGCGGCAAGCATGTCGTGACGGCCAATAAACACTTGATTGCTACGCAAGGCGAAGAGATTTTTCACGCTGCCCAGGAGCGCGGTGTTACGGTTGCCTACGAAGCGGCCGTTGCCGGCGGCATCCCGATTATCAAAGCCTTGCGCGAAGGGCTTGCTGCCGATCGCATCGAGTCGGTTTCCGGTATTGTGAACGGAACGAGCAATTTTATTTTGACGATGATGCGTGAAAAGGGCGTGTCGTTTTCCGAGGCTTTGAGGCAAGCACAAGAACTCGGCTATGCCGAAGCCGATCCGACTTTTGATATCGAAGGCATCGATGCAGCTCACAAGATGACGATTTTGGCTGCTCTGGCGTTCGGAACACCGTTTAACTACGAAGCGGCGGTCACGCAAGGTATTTCGTCATTACAAGCCCGAGATTTTTCGATTGCCGATGCTTTGGGGTACCGCATCAAGCTTATCGGTCAGGCCAAACGCACGACGCACGGTATCGAGCTCGGAGTTCATCCGAGGCTCGTGCGCAAGGAAAGCCTTTTCTCGCAAATTGACGGAGTGATGAATGCCGTTGAGGTTCTGGCCGACGGACTCGGTCCGACGTTTTATAGCGGACGCGGAGCCGGTGAACGACCGACGGCATCGGCTGTTGTCGCCGACATCATCGACATTGCCCGTACGCTTGATGTCGAGCCGTACGAACGGGTACCGATGACGGGAGTTGGGCCCGAGGCACGAAGCCTGATTGAGTACGTTTCCCGCGAGGAAACCGAAAGCCGTTTTTACGTGCGGGTCGATGCGCATGACCAGACGACGGCTAAAAATATTTTTGAAGAATTTTCTATCGGAGCGGAGTTTTCTCGCCTGTATGAAGATCAGGCGGTTTTCCTTTTGGAAAAGACACCGTACGGTCAGTTTGATGCTGCATTGAAAAAGATTGCGTCCGAATCGAGCGCTCAGGCAAGCCCTGTCGGACTGTATGTGTTTGATTCGTAGGAGGCTCTATGCAATACATTTCAACACGCGGAAAGGAAGAGCCTAAGACGTTTTCTGAAATCGTTCTCGAAGGCCTGGCCGGGGACGGCGGGCTTTATGTGCCGCAGGAGTATCCGAAGCTGACGCACGAGGCTTTGCATGCTATGCGAACGATGACCTATGCCGACGTGGCCTTTGAGGTCTTAAAGTGCTTTGCCGACGATATTGATCCGGCTGACTTAAAGCGCCTCATTGACGAGACATACACGGCACAAACGTATTGCAACGTTCGCCCCGGGTCCGACGCGAAGGCTATTGTCCCGGTTCGCAAACTCAAAAACGGACTTTTCCTCGCCGAGCTTTCGAACGGTCCGACGCTTGCCTTTAAAGACATGGCTATGCAGTTTCTCGGCGCGCTGTTCGGTTATCTTCTCGCGCGCGAAGGAAAGGTTCTGAATATTCTCGGAGCAACATCGGGTGATACCGGGTCGGCAGCCGAGTATGCCATGCGTTCGCGCAAGGGCATTCGTGTTTTCATGTTAAGTCCCTACGGGCGCATGAGTGAGTTCCAACGGGCACAGATGTATTCGCTTGCGGATGCGAACATTTTCAATTTGGCCGTTCAGGGCGTCTTCGACGACTGCCAGGACATTGTCAAGGAAATCGGCAAAGACACGGCCTTTAAGGCCCGCTATAGCATCGGCACGATCAATTCGATTAATTGGGCTCGGGTGGCCGCTCAGGTGGTCTACTACGTTTATAGCTACTTAAAAGTGACCGAAAACGAAGACGAGGCGATTGATGTGACCGTTCCGACGGGAAACTTCGGCAATGTACTTGCTGCGTGGATTGCAAAACAAATGGGGGTTCCGTTTGCTCGCCTGGTTGTGGCAACCAATGAAAACGACGTTTTGGATGAGTTTTTCAAAACCGGGGTATATCGCATCCGCGACGGTGCCCACACGTACCTGACAAGTTCGCCTTCTATGGACATTTCCAAGGCGAGCAATTTCGAGCGCTATATCTATGACATTCTCGGGCGCAATTCCCTGCGCCTTTGCGCCTTAAAAGACGAGCTCGAACGAACGGGACGATTCTCGGTTTCCGGCGCCGATTTCGACTCGGTCCGAGAAAGCGGCTTTACTTCCAGCAAGAGCATTCACGCCGACCGACTCTCGACCATTCGCACGATTTTAAAGACCGAAGGTATCCTCATCGATCCGCATACGGCCGATGCGGTCAAGGTCGCTTTGGACAAGATGCAAAGCGGCGTCAAGATGCTTGTGATGGAGACGGCGCAGCCGGCAAAATTTGCTGCAACCATTCGGGAGGCCACAGGAAAAGATCCGGAAAAACCGGCCGGCTATGTCGATATTGAAAAGCGTCCTCAGCATGTGACGGTCGTTCCGGCACAAACTCAGGTGGTTCGTGACTTTTTAGTGGACAAACTGTCGCATTAGGCGAGGTTTAAGCGTCGGAGTTTTACGTACGAGAATCTCGGCGCTTTTTTGTTGCAAGGCCATGTTTTTACTTTTCATGAAACTTGTCGGCGCACCGCTTTTTCTTGTCGCTGCGACCTTGGCGGCTCGGCGGTGGGGAGGGACAGTCGGCGGTCTGATTGTGGCTTTGCCGCTGATTTCCGGTCCGATTTCCGTATTTTTAGCGCTCGAGGACGGAGCGCAGTTTGCCGTACGAGCCGGTATCGGCTCGCTGACCGGGACACTAGCGCTTGCTTTTTTCGGCTTCGTGTATGCCGTGGTTTGTCCGAAAGGGCGCATTTTTGCCGTTGTAGCCGGTCTTTCGGCGTTTGCCGTCAGTTCCGTTTTCCTTAGCCGACTGAATTTGAGTCTTGTCACTCTTTTCATGCTTACGGCGTTTTGTATCGTGCTGTTAGGGTACATGACGCCGGTTTCCCGCCAAGTCGGACCGGCACGAAGACCGCTCAAATACGATTTGCTGCTGCGCGTCTGTCTGATGGTTGCCATGACCCTTGCCGTTACGGAAGCGGCGCCTTTTCTCGGACCGACGGCAAGCGGCGTTCTTTCCTCGTTGCCGCTCATGGCGCTTACGATGGCGCTTTTTGCGCAACGCGACGGAAAAAACGCCGCTGAGGCGCAAAAGGTGATGAAAGGACTTGTGAGCGGATTGATGAGTACGGCTGTTTTCTACTTGGTGCTACCGACGGTGCTTACGGACGAGCATTTGATTTTCGGATACGGAACGGCAAGTCTTGCAGCTGTTCTTTTGCAGTGTGCAGTGCTCTTTGTCATTCAAGGGAAAAGAAGAAAGGTCCTTCGAAAGACTCGTCCGTAGAAGATACCGACAACACCTTTTATATGGGGATTGAGCACAGGTTTTTCAATTGAGGTTTCTCCCCCTGTTTTCGCAAATCTTCTGACCCGATATAGGGTTTTAAGAGGGAAGGAAAAGGAAAGTTCCTTCCGGGATGTTTTAAGGAGAATTTCTATGACAAACAGGATGCCTCAACTATTTACCGATTCGTTCTTCCCTGCTTTTGTGACTGATCCGTTCGGAGAGGTTGAATCGTTCCACACACCGTCTGTTTTCGGTCGTCATGCCGATCGCGTGATGAAGACGGATATTCGTGAAACGGACAAGAGCTATGAACTTGCGATTGATTTGCCCGGCTTTAAGAAAGATGAAGTCGAAGCCGAACTTAAGGACGGCTATCTGACGATTTCAGCGCACAAGGCTGTCTCGCACGATGAAAAGAACACCAAAGGGCGTGTGATTCATTGTGAACGTACATCGGGCGCTTGCTCTCGGAGTTTCTTCGTCGGCAAGGATGTTCGTGAGGGTGATTGCACGGCAACCTTCGAGGACGGTGTTTTGCACGTGTCCGTTCCTAAGGCCAGCCAGAACACACAACCGGCACGCCGTCTGATTAACATCGCTTAAGCGGTTCGGCATCAGGCGTCCGATGGCACCTGACACGTCGCAGACCCGAGGTCAAAGAGATTTGCCTCGGGTTTTTTGTTGTGTGCCAGGCATGGGCACAATCTAACGGGTGAAAGTCCCGAGCGCA
>UQOW01000027.1 GCA_900542805.1 uncultured Sutterella sp. | reverse complement strand
GCTTTCTGGACGTCGGTATTTACGGAATTGAAAAACCGTGGCGTAGAGGACATCCCTCTCCCCCTGAAGCATTGCCTCAATAAAGCGCTTAGAGAAGGCCTGAACAGCAGTGGAAAAGGTTTCAGGCCCCAGAGATTTCCCGGATTCGCGAAGCTGTGCTCGACATGGAGGTCCGGCGGGTCGGAAGATTTCCTACGATAGGTTCGTTTCTTGGTAGTCGTGTTCATGGGGTGTACCCGTATAGCGGGCTCCGATTATCCCATGGACACAAAATTCATACAGTCTCCGAATTTGATGCATACAAGCATCAGATTTCGTGGAATTTGATGCAATTTCGCATCAAATTCCGTACACTCAAGGTCCTCAACCTCTATAGCAGGAGAAAGAAGGATGCATCGAATGGCCATGGATAAACTTGAGGTATGGAAACTGTCTCCGCATCGAAAACCTCTCATCATCCGCGGTGTCCGTCAGGTTGGAAAAACCTGGTTGATGACGCAGTTTGCACAAAAGCACTTTGAGGGACATTACCATTATCTGAACTTTGATATGGATCCCGCTTTGTGCAAGCTCTTCAACACATCGCGACCTCCAAAGACCATTTAGGAAGCGCTGGCGTACCGTAGTGGCCGTCCTGTCGTCCCCGGCGACTTGATCATTTTCGACGAGGCGCAAGCTTGTCCTGAAGCCATTCATGCGCTGAAATATTTCTGCGAATTCCGTAGCGACCTCTTTGTGCTTTTAGCGGGGTCACTGCTTGGTCTGCAACTCGCACAACCACAGTCGTATCCCGTCGGCAAGGTCGATTTTTTTACGCTAGAGCCGATGACTTTCAGTGAATTTCTCCTTGCTCAAGGAGAAAGCGGCCTGGTCGACTCTCTGAGAGAATCTTCCGAATTTGAACCGTTTCCAGAGTATTTGTTTGAACCGCTCGGCACCAAACTTCTTCACTATCAAACCGTCGGCGGGATGCCGGAAGCTGTTTGTGCATGGTGCGGAAAGCAAGATTTGGCTTTGGCGCGGCAGGTTCAGCAGTCTGTAATAGAAGCCTATCGGCAGGACGTTTTTAGCCATGCAAGTGCCATTGACGCACCGAAAATTCAAAAAGTATGGCAATCGCTTCCCCGACAGCTTTCTCGTGAAAACAATCGTTTCAAGTTCAGCGAAGTCGAACCACGCTCAAATGCGCGCAAGTACGGTGGTGCTCTCCAATGGTTGGTCGATGCTCGAATGGCTCGCTGCGTTCACCGCGTTTCGTGCCCAGGCATTCCGTTGTCCGCCTACGAAGACCCTAGTACATTCAAGGTTTATTTTGAAGATATTGGGCTTTTCTCCAGACTTTCCGGTATTGAGCCCTCTGTTTTGCAGGATCAACCGATGCTTTTCCGTGAAATGAAGGGATCCATGGCAGAGAATCTTGTTCTGCAAGGTCTGAGCGCTCAGTTTGAGGAATCCCTTTGTTACTGGTCGAATCCTAAACCGCAGGCTGATGTTGATTTCCTGGCCTCGCTCGGCGGCATTGTTGTTCCGATCGAAGTCAAAGCCTCTACAAATGTTAAATCGCCGACTTTGCGCTTATTTATGGACAAATATAGCGAGCAGATACCTTTGCGTGTGCGGTTTTCCATGCAGAATCTCAGTCTTAATGGCGACTTCCTCAACATACCGCTCTTCATGGTCGATGAAGCAAGGCGCTTGATGCTGTTGGCTTTGGAAAAACAGAAAGCGACCTTTTCGACCAACACGACTTAGTGAGGGCGTATTTCATACTTCAGAAAAAAAGAAACCCAAACGTCGTCAGACTATCTGGGAAACTCTTTTGGCGGAAGGGGAGATGTCCCGATACGATTGATTTCTCACAGATTAATCTTGAGAAAACGCTTCCAAAACGTCTTCCCCACAAGTCAGGGGGCACAGCGCAACTATAGTGCGGCCGTGGCCTAACGGCAAGGGGGAAACAGCCCGTATTGTCAGAGAAAACATGACGATACGAGGCAGTGACCTCTGCCGGTATTTTGGTCGTTCGCCGCGGAAACTGCAAGGGTACCCTCAGATAGCTGACTACTCTCCACTACATCCGATAGATGTCAAGTCTTCTTTCCGCTAATTTACAAATTTTTATATGTGTGAGTTCTGAGGGGCTCTGCCCCCTCCGCCTTCGGCGATTTCCCCCGAGTTTTTTTGGGACCACAAAGATGTGGGCTACAACACCGCGTATGACGTCTCTACAATGCGCTGGCACGGATAGGAAAGGTCCGACTCCGTATGACCGCGAAGATGTTCGCTACGGCGCGCGGTGGACTTGCTGCAGTGCGCCGTTTACGCATGCGCGTTCGGCTTCCAGTCGTTCTCCCGCTCGCAGTCGCGCCCGCGTCAGTGCCCGTGCAGCGACTTACGATCCTTATTCGATTGAAAACATTACGGGCAAGGGAAATTACTTCGCCAACGGTATGGCCGGGGTTGAACGCCAGAACGTTCAGACGCGTTTGGATAAACAGCTTTACGGTTCCGACGTGGATCAGCTGCGTATTCAGGCGGCACGGTGTTTCAATATGAACCTTGGCAACTTTGTGTACGTGGGCGGCGAATGCCATAAAGTGACGCAAGACTCCGTGTCCTGCCGTAAGAATGGTCACTTGGTGTCCTGCGATCAGATTTCGTATGACAATATGTTGGACGATCTCATAAACAACGGCGGCGATTCATCGAAGCAGGATCCGGAAGACGACGGGTACGTCTGCTACCGCAACGGCACGCCCGTTGAATGCGGTTCCCTCTGGGACGAAAAGCAGATTGAAGAAGTCTTGAAGGACTATGCCAAGATCATCGGCGGCACGACCTACAAGGACAAGTACGTCTGCACGGATTCGTCCGGTGCTTACACCACGGAAATCTGCGAACACGCTATTACGAAGGCTCACTGCGGTTGCACGAATCTTCCGGGGCAGTTTGTTTGCCGTAAGGGGAGTTCCATCGTGGATTGCGCGACGCTTCCCGTGGACGGTGATGTGAAGTGCCCGGATGTATGCGAAAAGGAGGCCAACGATAAGGAAGGCTACATCTGTGAGAAGGATGAACAAGTTCCGAACGAAGGCGCTTACTGCGAAGAACTGGATCCTGACAATACGCCGGACGTTGATCCCGACGTGCCGACGGATGGGGCGTATTGCGAAGAACTCGACAGCGGCAACACGAATCCGGATGTTCCGGACAACGGTTATACCTGCGTAGATACGACGCCGGAAGATCCTGATGATCCGAACGCCGATATTTCGGACTGGATTATCGACGTTGAACCGACGTGTACGACGGTGGGTTCCAAGCACAAAGAAAATCTGAAGACGGGCGAAGTCGTGAAGACGGCAATCATTACCCAGGTCTGCACCAAGGATGATGAGGGCGGCACGGATCCGAACTACAAGGATACTTCGCCGAAGACGGAAGACGATGCATCGTCCGGTATTAAGTAACCAAGGGGGGCGTTATGAAGCGTATTTTCAGCTGTTTCCTTGACGCTTACCGTCGGGGGCGTTTTGCCACCTTCGCCGGTACGGCGTCGCGAGAGGATTTTTGGTATTACCATTTGGGACACATGATCATCAATGTGTTGTGTACGTCGCTGATTTCGCTCGGGATGTATTATGAGTGGAACGAGCTTACCAATGCGGCATTAGCGGTGGCGTTGGATGGACGGCCACGTCGTTGCTGTCAGTAGTTTTTGCCTGCGGGATAGCGGCCTATGCGGTGTTTCTCATCATTTCGATCATTCCAAGTTTGTCGCTGATGGTGCGGCGCTACCACGATGTCGGGGTGTCGGGATATGTATTGGGCGCACTGCTGATTGCGGTGCCGGCGTGCTTTGTATTTGTCGGTTTTCGGATTTGGCTGTTGGCAGACGGCTTTTATACAGCCTTCCCAGCAGATCCGGATACGATGCTTGAAACGGGGTTTATGACGGAATTCGCCGTCATATACTTCGGACAGTTCTTGGCACTCCTGAACTTTGTGATTCTGGCGTTGCCGGGGAAACAACGCACAACCTCAACCACTGCAATGCCTTCCGAGAAATAATCGGGCGGCCGTAATTTTTATTTTTCACCATAGGAGAAAGAACTATGAATCGTCAGGAACTCATTGCCGCTGTGGCAGATAAGACGGGCGTCACCAAGGCCGACGCCGACAAGGTTCTGAAGGCTGTTACAGAAGTCGTCACGGAAACGGTTGCGAAGGGCGGCAAGGTGCAGTTGGTGGGCTTCGGAACGTTTGAACGCACCGAGCGTGCGGCTCGCGAAGGGCGTAACCCTCGTACCGGCGAAGTCGTGAAGATTGCGGCCTGCAAGGCGCCGAAGTTCACGGCTGGAGCGGCGTTTAAGGATGCGGTGAACGCATAACTGCGAATCAGTTCGCTTAAAATGCCCGTGGGATGTTGTGTCCTGCGGGCTTTTTTGTGCTTAAAAAATGGTTGAGAAAGGAGAAAAATATGTTTAATAAAGATAAAGCTATTGCTGCTTTGCTTATTGCATTTGTATCAGTTTGTTCATGCTCAATATTGCACGCAGAGGAACAACCGAGCCAAGCAAAGTATGATGAGTATTTAGATCAATGTAATAAGTTCTTTCGGCCTGATGGAAAGGCTTGTTGGTCTTTAGGAATGATTCTGGATGAGAGAGCTGGCGCCGGTGTAAAAACCGAAGACGAGCGTCAGAAAATCCGGGAAAAGGCTATCAGCTATTTTGTTAAAAGTTGCGAGCTTAATTATGGACGCGGATGTAATTCTGTGGCTATAAGAATAAAGAGCAAGAATAAAAAAGAAGCTGATAGATATTACGATAAAGCAAAAAAACTAGGAGAAGAATATCGGGTTATGGCCAATCGAGGTATTGACGCGCGTAGAAATGGCGATTTAAAAACTGCATTAGAACTTTTTGACAAGGCGTGTAATGGTAATTATGGGTTTGGTTGTCGAAATAAGGCTCTTATGTTTTTTAAAGAAAACAAAAGCAAAGAAGGTTATGCGTTATTAGTCGAAGCGTGTAAGAAAGGGGATGCTTCTTCGTGTTATGTTGCACCGTTGGATAAAAGTGCTGATTTTGCAATAAAAGCAGAAGAAAACTGCTATAAAGACGTAAATTGTTCTTCGGAACTTATGGTTGACATTTGTAAAGAACTAGAAAGCAATAATGAATATTTTCATTCTACAAAGTTGGCTAAGTTTGGTTGTGAGCATTTGAGCGGTGAAGCCTGTTCTATATACGCAAGAAACAGTGAATTAGGAAAAGGGATTAGGAAAAACATGGAAATAGCCAAAAAATATTACGGGATCGCTTGTGATCTGGGTGATAGCTATGGTTGCGATAGTTTTGCCAGACTTTCAGAATAGGTAGCCTATTTGTACTGCTGGGTTAATCAATGCAATCTAAAAAACGCAACAAAAAATGCCGTCCACCGGCGGTTTCGTCTGCAGTTCCTTTCCGGAAACACCGGAGACGTTCGCATAGTCTCCCTCGACAAGGGAAGGCAGCTGTTGGTCATCGGCACGGTCTTCCGGCTTGTCGTCGTTCGTTTCTTTGGCAGAGAATAGGGCTTTCCAGCCTCTCACCGGTATCACGTTCCCCTTGGCGACAAACGATTCGCCGCCGAGGTTGAAGACGATTCAATAAAAAATAAAGCACCCAACACTTTCGTGCGATTAGTGCGTAATTTTATTGATTAATACCGTTGAATTTCTTGATTGGTGGAAGAAGGCTTATCTCCCCAACCTTCGTCATCCCTCTCTCGTGCCATGGCACTCTGAATTCGGTTGATAGTAGCTGTCGCGCCATTTAAAGGGAATTTAAGTGTGTAGTTGCCGTCATCGGTATACAGACGAACTCTCAGGGCATTGCCTTTCTTTAACTTACGAAGAAAATCATCGCCAAACTGTTTCTCAGAGAATGAGAAGAAGAGAATTCTGTCCTCACGGTTGAGTTCACGCTCTAAAGTTGTTTCAACAAACGGTTGATTGTCAATCCGAACCTTGGCCTGCATGTAGTCTATGTTCGTATCATCCCAAGTGCGTATGTTTCGTAACGGAACATTTTTTATCTGCATCGAGAAATCGTATTTTCCGTTTGGAAAATAAGTCACTAAAAACAACATACCTGAAGACTCGGAACCGCCTGTTGTGGCTGCTTGCCAAACGCAACCTTGAGGGATACATTTCTTCACAGTAGCCCAGTCACCATGCATCTGAAAAGTAGGGTTGTCACCCGCAAAGCACCTGGGGTTAAATACCCCTGTTAGCGAGCCAACAAGCTCAACCGTAAACCCGCGCTAGACACAAAAATCTACACACACCATTCCTGGCAACGCGTCGCCGTTAGGATTCCGAAGAGCGTGCAGAGTGTGCCGCGGGAGCCGGTACGGTAGAGCTCAATAGCAGCGGCCTGTAATTCCGGGATGGTCGGTGCTTCATGATGGGATTTCACCGTGATTTTTTCAGGATTCGGGAGGTCAAACTCCAGGTATCCGGACCACTTGGCCGGATTCTCGGTCTTTCGCCACCCGCGACGGGCAGCGTAGTCAAAGACGATTTCCATGCGGCCTCTGACACGCTTGGCAGTCTCTGTCTTTTCTTTCCAGATGGGTTTTAAGACGGAGAGCACATCGTCGCGCGTAATCTCGGCCACATCCTTTTTGCCGAGTTTTGGAAAGACATAGGTCTTCAGCGTACTCGTCCATTGCATTTCATGCTTGGCATTACGCCACTGACGCACTTCAGCACAGACGCGAATGGTTTCGTCGGCCACATCCTCAAATCGGTGCACCAGCTGTTCCGGGGCCTTTTCTTTTTCCGCCGCCGTACTTTCTGATCTGCGGACAGGCTCTTCATCCGGCAGAGGCGGCTCGGCCGGCAGATCGGCAGACTCCGGAGCCTGAGAGGCGGCTGTTCTGGGGTCGTAACCGCACGCGACCCATCCCCGGTATTGGTCGGCTTTAACCTGGGCAGCTTTCAGTGACAGGGTTTTTGCCGCACCCAGGCCAAACTCATAACGACGGCCGCCGTGGGCCACTCGAAGAATCCAGCTGCGGTATTCCCCGTTGTTCTTTACGACAAGCTGCAGTCCGCGGCCGCAACCGTGTCTTCCGTCCGGCAATAAAAAAACATCCTGCTGTCTCATACGCGTCTTCCTTTATGAGGGAAAGAAGATCCGGGGATTTTCAGAGTGGCCGCCGGTGACGGCGTTCTTTCCCCCTTTCTTCCCCCCTTTGTTTTGAAATACCCTGACCTCGAGGTTAAAAGGAAGGCTGTTTAAAAAAGGCGTTTAACTTCGGCGAAATGCCGAAATTGGTTTATGAAACAGTGGATTAGGAGCCAAAGATAACAAAAAACCTCACAAGATCAATATCTTGCGAGGCTTAATCAATGGCGGAAGGGGAGAGATTCGAACTCTCGGTACCCGATTGGATACGCCGCCTTTCCAGGGCGGTACATTAAACCACTCTGCCACCCTTCCGTTTAAGGGCCTCGTTTGACAAAGGAAGATAAGGTTCTTTCGCTTCCTTCGTTTCAGGCTTTCGCCCGACGCGAGATGGCGGATTATAAACAAACCGCTAGAGTTTTGTCACGAGAATTTGATCAATTCGATTGGCTTCGACATTGACGACTTCAAAGCGATAGCCGCCCCAGTCGACTTTGTCCGTGCGCTTGGGAATCTTGCGAAGCATGTACATCATGAAGCCGGCCATGGTTTCATAACTCGTGCTTTCGGGCATCTTTTGCAGATTCAGTTCCGCCATCATGTCGACAATGGGCGTTGCGCCGTCAACAAGCCAACTTGTAGCATCGCGCTTGACGATCTGTTGCTCATCGGGGATGGCCACCAAGTCGCCCATCACCGAACTCATCACGTCGCTTAACGTAATGACGCCGACAACAAGGGCATATTCGTTTAAGACAACGGCAAAGTCCGAACGCGTGCGTTGGAATAGTTCCAAGACTTCCGAGAGCGACAGGGTATCGGGAATAACCTGTACGGGCTTTAAAAGCGCCTTATCGGTAAACGAGATAGCTTTGTCTTCAAGTAGATAGCGCAAAAGGGTCGCACTTTCCACATACCCGATGACGTGGTCCAAGTTCTTGTCGCAAACGAGGAAGTGATTTAAGGGCGATTCGGAGACGACCTTTAAGATTGTTTCTTTAGTCGAATCGAGTGTGAAGTACACAACCGACTCACGTGCGGTCATTGCGGCCGGCACGAGGCGGTTTTCAAGACTGAACACATTCTGGATGACGGCTTGTTCTTCCGGGGCAATGACGCCTTCTTCGGTACCGGCCACGATGCTTGCCATGATGTCTTCACTGGTGATTTTGTCATCGCGTTCGATATTCAGTCCGAACAGGCGAATCACAACGAGAGAGGCATTTTCCAAGACCCAAACAAAGGGACTTAATACAACGAGTAAGAGGCGCATCGGCGCCTGGCAAACGAGAATGATTTTTTCCGGGTGCGCAAACGAAAGGCGCTTGGGGATAAGGTCCGAGAAAACAACGAGAGCAAACGTGACCAGGATAAACGAGGTGCACGAGCCGATCGTGTCGGCAGTGTCGGGCGTAAGGCCGAGACTTTTCAGCGGCCAGGCAATGTACGGAGAGAATAAGTCTTCACCGATAAAGCCGCTGATAATCGCACACATGTTGATGCCGATTTGGACGACGGTGACAAAATGCCCGGGGTGCTCTTTAAATTGCAAAACGGTGCGTGCGCGTTTGTCGCCGTGCTCGGCAAGAACCTGAAGGCGCACTTTTGTGGAGGCGGCAAGTGAAATTTCCGACATGGAAAGAAAGCCGCTGATGAGAATAATGACGATTAAAAGAAGAACTTGTGACGTAATACTCATAGGCAAAACATTAGTCGCTGTTACTAAAAGTCAATTTTATCACAAGAATCAGAAAAAATCTATATAAAACAGGTATTAGCAGAAATATCTAGTGGGTTCGAAGTCAAAAAAAGCGTTTTCTGGTCTACAGGCTTTTTCGGAACTCAAAAAGGTTTTTACGAATTAAAAATGTGAGCTCGGTCCTCCGAACTCGAGCACTTCGCCGCTTCGTTTTATCCCGAAGCGATCCTCTCTGTTTTTATTAAATATTTTTATTCTTTTTCTATGGTTTTCTTTGCGGATTTCTATGTGTCAACTTGCGTAAATACGCAGGTGTAAACGGGTCGACTTCAGATAAAATTTACTGATTGTTACGACGAGGGCACGCATGCTAAATCTTGGCGTTGACTTGGGGTCGACAACAGTGAAATTTGTCCTACTTGATCAAGAGGGCAAGTTGCTTTCGCGTCGTTACACGCGCCATCGGAGCAATGTGCTGGGAACCCTGATTGATATTCTCCGGCCGATTGCTGAGATTCCCGGCGCGCTTCGCGTGGTTTTCTCCGGTTCCGGTGCTTTGGGACTGGCTAAAGCGCTCGGCATCGGCTTTATTCAGGAAGTCGTTTCCGACAGACTCTATTTAAAGTCCGTTGCTCCCGAGACGGACGTTGCCGTCGAACTCGGCGGTGAAGATGCCAAGCTTCTTTATCTGACAGACGGTATCGAGCTTAGGATGAACGAGGCCTGTGCAGGCGGTACTGGTGCCTTTATCGATCAGATGGCCGTGCTCCTTAATACCGATGCAGCCGGCATGAATGACTTGGCCGCACAAGCTGGGGCAAGCCACCCGATTGCCTCGCGTTGCGGTGTTTTTGCCAAAACCGATTTGGTCTCGTTACTCAATTCCGGAGTTCCCCGTGAGGACATCGCTCGGTCGGTTTTCGATGCCGTTGCCGAGCAAACGTTAAGCGGCCTTGCGTGCGGGCGCCCCGTAACCGGGCATGTGGCTTTCCTCGGCGGCCCCTTGGCCTTTCTTTCCGAGCTGCGGGAGGCTTTCAAACGGCGCTTAAGGGCTCCGGGAACGGTGTTTGTCGAGTTAACCGATACGCAGTACGCTGTGGCAACCGGGGCGGCCCGTGAAGCTGTAAGGCGCCAAGCGGTCGATTTTCCGACACTTCACGCGTTTGTCGAGCAACTTAAAGCCAATCCGGTCAAACAATCGGTTCCGACGCTCTCTCCGCTTTTTGCCGATCAGACTCAAAAAGAAGCCTTTAAAGCCCGGCACGCCGCAGATACGGTGGCCGAACGCGAGATCGGTCAGGCTTCCGGTCCCCTTTACCTCGGTGTCGACTTAGGCAGTACCACCGTCAAAGGCGTTGTCATCGATGAAAAAGTACGTCTTGTCTTTCAATGGTACGAAAATAACGAAGGCCATCCGTTAGAGCGGCTTTTCACGCAAATGCACGCCCTTTTGGAGGCGCTTCCCGAGGACGCCTTCATTAAAAGTGCCTGTACGACAGGGTACGGGGCGGACCTTGCACAAGCGGCGCTTGCCGCGCCTTTTACCGAAGTAGAAACGCTGGCCCACGTAAGAGCGGCGGCTGCCTTTAATCCTGCGGTCTCCTATGTCATCGACATCGGCGGTCAGGACATGAAGTGCATGGCCGTAAGCAACGGCCGCATTACGTCAGTCAAACTCAATGAGGCGTGCTCTTCGGGGTGCGGATCCTTTTTGCAGACCTTTGCCGGGCAATTAAAGTTGACGCTCCCCGAATTCGTTGCTGCTGCCGAGCGTTCGCGCCGCCCGTGTGACCTCGGGACGCGTTGCACGGTTTTCATGACCTCGATGGTGCGCCAAGCCCAAAGAGCCGGGGCGCCGCTCGAAGACATTGCGGCCGGTCTTTGTCGCTCCGTCGTGCGCAATGCGCTTTACAAAGTCCTTCGCATGCATAGTCCCGAAGAGCTCGGAGACAACGTAGTCGTGCAGGGAGGAACGTTTTTAAACAACGCAGTTTTGCGTTCGTTTGAAGAGGAGACGGGTCTTAATGTCACGCGTCCCTCGATTGCCGGTCTCATGGGGGCCTATGGGGCCGCTCTCATTGCCAGGGAGCGCAGCGCGCAGACCGATAAGGCCATGCAGCTCGTTACGAAAAATTTAACGTGTCAAGGCATCATTCGCCGGGCTTTTCGTTGTCGCGGGTGCTCGAACCATTGCGCCTTGGAACTTAATCGTTTTCCGAACGGTGCCAAGCACATATCGGGCAATCGTTGCGACTTTGCCGTTCACTCGCTCGGGGGCCGTAAGAAGCTCAGTCAAGGGTATGTCACCCGTAAGCTTAATCTCCTTTTTAACCGTCCGGTTTTGCAAGCAAGCGAAGCAAAACGAGGAACGATCGGCATTGCGCGTGTTTTAAATATTTACGAACACTATCCGTATTGGAATGCGCTTTTTACGGCACTCGGCTTTGCCGTTGTGCTCTCGGACCCGACAGACAAGGGGACGCTGGCGGCGGCAATGGGAACGATTCCGTCGCAGAGTCTTTGTTTTCCGGCAAAACTTGCGCACGGGCACGTCGTGCGTCTTGCCGAGCAGGGCGTTAAAACCGTTTGGCTCCCGTGTATTCCGCGCGAAGGACAGGCATTTCCCGAGGCCTGCGAGCGCTATGCTTGCCCGATTGTGGCCGGATACCCCGAGGCGTTGCGCCTGAATACGGAGGGTGCTTTTCCCGACGTTCGCCTTTTGACCCCTTTTTTGGATTTAACAAAAGATGCCACAGTCGAGCGCGCCGTCGGTAAGGCATTTCCGACCATCGGCTCTTCGGACATTAAGAGGGCCGTTGCGCTTGCAAAGTCCGCTCAGGAGAGCTACGAGGCCGATCTCACGGTACTCGGTCAGTCCGTTCTTCGTGAAAATTCCCTCACTCAACGTCCCTTGGTGATTTTGGCCGGTCACCCGTACCACATGGATCCGGTGATTTCCAACGGCATTCCGGCCCTCATAGAATCGATGGGAGCGGATATCGTCACGGAAGATGCCGTCAGTTCCCTGGTCGGAACTCCTCCCGTGACCGATGTCGTGAACCAGTGGACCTTCCACAGTCGCCTGTATCGGGCCGCAAAACTTGCAACCGAACGGGAGAACACGGAACTTGTGCAACTTGTCAGTTTCGGGTGCGGCCTCGACGCCATTACCAGCGAAGAGGTTTGCCGCATTCTCGCGAGGGCCGGAAAGCTTTACACGCAGCTAAAAATCGATGAAGGCGACACTTTGGGCTCGGCGCGCATTCGTATTCGTTCTCTTTTGGCTGCGCTCGGGGAGAGAAATCGGCATGCGGTCAGTTCGGCCCGCCGTATTGCCGAAAAGCCGATTCACTTCGTGCGCTCGAGTGCTTTAAAGAAAAACGAACATGAGGCCACTCGAAAGGGAGGCCCTCACACGCTCTTTGCTCCGCAAATGGCGCCGATTCATTTCCCGATATTGGCCGCAACCCTCAAAAGCCTCGGTTGGAACGTCAAGCTCCTTGATGAGACAAACGAGCAGGCTCTGGAACTCGGGTTAAAACACGTCAATAACGATGCGTGCTATCCGGCACTTGTTGTTATCGGGCAGCTTTTAAACGCCGTTCTTTACGACCCGGACTTTAATAAAGACCGCGATGCGGTACTTCTTGCGCAAACCTGCGGCCCGTGTCGCGCGAGCAACTACACGACGCTCATGCGCTGGGCATTGGAAGATGTCGGATGCGGAAATGTTCCTGTTGTTTCGCTTTCTGCCGGTCAGATCGGTACCGAGTCACTCAACCTCGGGTTTCTCGGCGTACGCCGTTTGATGACGGCCGTCATCTGCGGTGACTTTTTGCAGCGCCTGACGTTTTACGGACGCGCTTACGAAGTTAAACCCGGAAGCTGCGAGGAGTTCCTGGCCCTGTGGCAAAAGCGGTTTTCCGAGAAATTGCCTTCCGGGGGCCGTGCCTTGAGGGCGGCACTGCTTGAAGCGCGTCGCGACTTTGAAGCCATTGAGCTATCCGTTGTGATCAAGCCTCGTGTCGGTATCGTCGGCGAGATTCTTTTAAAGTATCACCCGCGGGCCAATCGTCAAATCGTCAATCGGATTCTTGCCGAAGGGGCTGTCCCGGTTTTGGGCGACTTGGCGATGTTCTTTCACTATTGTCTTACCGACTACATTTGGAGAGCCAAGCAAATGGGAGGGCCGTTTGCCAAGGGTCTGATGTGTACGGCTCTTTTAAGGTACTTTGAAAGCTATCGAGCGATTTTCCGCGAGGCACTTTGCGGGCTTGATGTCGGCGCAGTCAGTACGACGCAAGAACTCGTCGATACGATGAATCATCTCGTGAGCCTCGGGCAGCAAGCCGGCGAAGGATGGCTTTTAACTGCCGAGATGACCGAATTTATCAAGAACGGCATCCCCAATGTCCTTTGCTTGCAGCCTTTCGGGTGTCTGCCGAACCACGTCACCGGGAAAGGCGTTATCCGTAAGCTCCGTGAGCTTTATGCCGATGCGAATTTGTGCGCGATCGACTTTGAACCGGGAACCTCGGAAACCAATGTCGATAACCGCTTAAAGCTCTTTTTGGCGCAAGCCTTTGAAAACGCCGCCGCTCATCACGCCTGACCGGTCTTTTTCTTGCAATCGGTATCGGTAGGGGATTTTTCTTTTTCCGCTCTTACCGACAGCGGCGTAAAGTCCTGTCGTTCAGGGTGGGGATATAAGCCGCGCAAGCCAGGCGCAGACTTCATATAATG
>UQOW01000026.1 GCA_900542805.1 uncultured Sutterella sp. | reverse complement strand
TTGCGCGGCTTATATCCCCGCCCTGAACGACGGGACTTTACGCCGCTGTCGGTAAAAGGTCCCGCGTACGCCGTAAAAGCGTCACAAGGCAAACAGAATCGGCTAATATGGCGCCTTGCCGCGCTACCGCCGTAGTTCAACTGGATAGAACGATGCCCTCCTAAGGCGTAAATCTGGGTTCGAGTCCCAGCGGAGGTGCCACTTAGGCCTTTTTCATCCCGTTCTTAAACTAAATTTTCATCATCTCGCGCCGGTAGTGCTTTAATTCCTCGATCGATTCTTGGATATCGCTTAAGGCCTCATGCTTGGTCGATTTCTTAAACGAGGTGACAATCTCGGGCTTCCAGCGGTAAGCTAATTCTTTGAGGGTCGACACATCGATGCTTCTGTAGTGGAAAAACGCTTCCAAACGCGGCATCCAGCGCGCCATAAAACGACGGTCCTGTCCGATAGTATTTCCGCACATCGGGGATTTACCGGCAGGCACGAAGCGCGAGAAGACTTCTAAGCACATATCCGTTGCCTTTTCCTCGTCAATCGTGCTCTCCGAAACACGCTTTACGAGGCCCGAACGCGTGTGCATGGCCGTGTTCCACGCATCCATATGCATCATCGTGTATTCGTCCTGATGGATGGCAATCACAGGCCCTTCATGCAAAATATTTAGCTGCGGATCGGTAATAACGGCCGCAATCTCAATGACACGGTTCACTTCAGGCTGCAAGCCCGTCATTTCCATGTCGATCCAAATCAAATTACTTTCGCCGTAAGTCTCGGCCTTTTCGATCTTTGTCATTGTTAAAATGTCGCACTCTGTAGGCGGAAAACCGCTTTCCGAAACCGCTATTGTATTAACTTGTCGTCGCCGTGACGAACGTGCCCGCTTTTCATGACTGAAATTGCCGCATTTTTGAAAATCACCTTTTTGGCACTCATTGTTTTTTATGTGTGCATTCAGGTGGCGCTTTTGATTTCCGAAGTCGGCAGTGCCGAAAAAGCCGCCGATACCGTCCCGAGAGCCTTTCGCGGAGAAGTCAGCCTTGCGGCACACCGAAAAGCGATTGACTTTACGGCCGAAGTCATTCAAAGCGATACGCTCAATGCCTTGGCAGGCGCTGCCGTTGCCCTGATCTTTACCTTGGGAGGGGGTCTGGATCTTCTCTGGGCCTTTGTCAGTGTCCTCACAGGTGACCGGAGCGTCGCCTCACAATTTCTCTTTGTCATTCTCATAACGCTCATTTTGGCCGTTCTGGATATGCCGCTTGACTGGTGGCGGAACTTTCGGATTAACGAGCGTTACGGCATCGAAAGAACCGATGCCCGAGTCTGGATGCGTCGCCGAATTCGTGCGACGTTTTTCGGATGGGTGGCCGATTTGCCGATTGTGTTTGCGGCCCTCCTCGTTTTGAACTTAAGTTCTTACTTTTGGTGGATTTTGTGCTTGGCCGTAAGCTCTCTGTGGTTTTTCTGGCACGAGTACCTGTACCCGAATTGGGTCGTCGGTTTTTCCAAAAAAGCACACCCGCTGCAAGAGGGCTCGTTAAAGCGGCGCCTTCAATTGCTTTTAACGGAGCAAGGCTATGCCGATGCGGCCATTAACACGATGGTGCGACCGGCTGCCTTAAAACACGCTAATGCTCTCTTTGCCCGAAGTACCCGCCAATCGCGTCTGGTGCTTTTTCAGCATACGCTTACGAAACTGACGGAAGAAGAGCTTCTTGCCGTTGTCACCAATGCCGTTGCGCACGTGACGCGTTGGCACCGCTTTGCACGTTGTATCCTTTTCTTTTTACTCATGTTCGGGTTTTGGTGGGGCTTTGCGTGGCTCTCGGAAAAACCCTACTTTTACGAGGCCTTGGGGATTCACCCGGTGATGGCCCTTGAAAACGGCGCCGTGATTCCCGGGGTTCTTGTCGGAATTGTTCTGACAACGTTTCCCGTGGTTTTGTACCCGGTTGTGTTTCTCGTGCACCTATTTACCCGCATGCTCGAGTACGATGCCGATGCCTGTGTAGTGCACACAGTGGGCGCCGTGCCGCTCATTCGGGCCATTGTTAAACTGCATACGGATTACCGCAATACGTTAACTCCCAATCGTCTTTATTCGCTTGCAAACCACCGGCGCCCGCACATTACGCAGCGCATTTTGGCTGCGCAGGCCGAAGCCCGCAAATTGCGTCACCTGGCCATGAAGGCACGGCAGGAGAAACTAGCGGACCGGCAGGCGTTTTTTAATGCGATTCTCATGCGTCGCGAAGAAAACGACGCACAGAGCAATCCCCGTCTTGTGCAGACCGCCCGAGAGACAATCGCCGAAGCGGCAAATCTGAAAAACCGAACGATAAAGCTATAACATCGCCATGAGAGATTCCCCTCCCTTTACCGCTCGTATCACGGCCTCACACGGTCGGATCTATTTTGTGACCGACAGTTTAGGTCAGACGTTTGAAGCCGCTCGCAAGGGAAAAAAGGGCGATGCCGTTGTGGGAGACATTGTCTCGTGCTCAGCGCCTATCGGCGGAAAAGTCTCCATCCTTGCCATCGAACCTCGACGCAATTGCCTTTTTCGAAGCGATGAAAAGCGCGTGAAAATCCTCGCTTCCAACGTCGATGTTGTCGCTGTCCTTTTTGCCGAGCGACCGACGTTTAATCCCTGGTTTGTCTGGAAGGCTCTCGTTGCCTCAAAAACAGCCGGAATTACACCCGTTTTGCTACAAACCAAAGCCGAACTTTCGACTCCCGAAAGCGCTGCCTCGCGTTTTGCACAAAAACTTGAGGGCATCGGCGAAACAATCCTCAAAATCCGTGCCAAGACCGAGCCCGAGGCAACGTGCAATCATTTGGCACACGTATTTGAAGGCAAAACCGTACTTCTTGTCGGACAGTCGGGAATGGGAAAAAGCACGCTCATTAACACCCTTGACCCTGAGGCGCGGATTCGAACTCGGGAGTTTTCCAAGGCGCTCGATATCGGCAAACAAACGACGACCGAAACACGCCTTTATTCGCTTACCCTCGGGACCTCGTCCTTTGAAATTATCGATTCTCCGGGCTTTCAGGAGTTCGGCCTGACACACGTCACGCCTTACGACCTTTTAAACGCCATGCCCGACATCGCCCGGTACGTTACCGGGTGCCGCTACTACAACTGCACGCACACACATGAGCCGGGCTGTTCCGTAATGACAGCCCTAAAGGAAGGAAGAATCGACCCGGAGCGCCATGCTTTTTATGCCGCTCTTTTAAGTGAAATCACCCGCAGTCCCTTCACCTCTCGCGTTTAGGACTTTTGGGGGTCTAAATCCCGACTTTAAGCCTGTAAAAGTAGCTTTTTTCTCTGTTTTATTGTATTGACGCGTGGCTACGCGAAGGCATTTTTCTCAAAAAATCTTCTCTTTGCACACCCTGCGGCCAAGGTACGACCTATTTTTCCAAGACGCCTTGCGATACAAGGAATCGTCGATGTGACTAAAATTGCAACGGTTTTCTCTCGGTTTTATCACGGATTTTGGGTATGGTTTACAGCATCTTGGGCATCATTCTTTCTTTTTTAGGCACAGCGTTTAGTCTCTGGACCATTCTGATGCGCGACGAGCGCATCGCCGGCACCTGGCGCGACATTCCCAACCTACATAAAAACGCCGTCAAGGAAAAGCGGTACGTGCTTGTCGGTATCGCACTGATTTTTGTCGGTTATGCACTGCAGATTGCCGGGTATTTTGTTCCTTGACTTCCTCCTCGCCCTGAACGACGGGGCTTTACGCCGCTGTCGGTAAGACGCCGCCCTTTGTCCCCGAAGGGATCCGATTGACCTACAGACGTTTCTTGAAATAAACGCTTCTAGGTAAAACACCTTAATCGCAGGAAAACCTCCCTTAAGCACGGTCAAAAGAAACCCATTTTTCCTTTTGCGGCCTCTTCCTTTCGGCCTAAAAGCCCTACAATATCGACCCTAGAGCACACACCGAGAGACAAACTAATCGGCGTGTGTTTTGCAGTGCCCGCGATTGGGTCGATGCTTCGGCCCGGTCGCCAATTTTCGGTTCTATTAGGAGTGACAAAAAAATGAAAGCACCCATTCGTGTTGCTGTTACAGGTGCAGCCGGTAACATCGGCTATGCCATTATCTTCCGTATTGCTGCGGGCGACCTTTTCGGTCAGGACCAGCCTGTGATTTTGCAGCTTCTTGAGCGCAATGCGCCCGATTCCTTGCAAAAACTCAAGGGTTTGGAAATGGAATTGATGGACTGCGCCTTCCCGACATTGGCCGGCACGGTTTTGACAATCGACCCGAAAGTGGCCTTTAAGGATGCCGATGCGGCATTCCTCATCGGTTCTCGTCCGCGTACCAAAGGTATGGAACGCGCTGAACTTCTCGTTGCCAACGGTGCCATCTTCACCGAACAGGGCAAGGCCATCAATGAAGTCGCGAGCCGCAACGTTCACGTTCTCGTTGTCGGCAATCCCTGCAACACGAACTGCTACATCGCCATGAAGTCCGCCCCGAGTCTTTCTCCCAAGTGCTTCTCCGCGATGCTGCGTTTGGACCACAACCGCTCGCTCGCTCAACTCTCGGCCAAGACCGGCAAGCCCGTCTGCTCGATTAAGAAGCTTTGCGTCTGGGGCAACCACGCTCCCTCCATGTACTCGGATATCCGCTTTGCCACCATTGACGGCAAGCCGGCAACCGAATGCGTCGACCAAGCCTGGTACCGCGACACGTTCCTGCCGACAGTCGGCAAGCGCGGTGCGGCCGTCATCGAAGCTCGCGGTGCAAGCTCGGCGGCCTCCGCAGCTTCTGCGGCTATCGACCACATGCGTGATTGGTTCCTCGGCACGAACGGCGAATGGGTCACCATGGGCGTCCCGAGTGACGGCTCGTACGGCATTCCCGAAGGCATCGTTTGCGGTATGCCTGTGATTTGCGACGGCAAGGGCGACTATGAAATCGTCAAGGATTTGCCCGTCGACGAATTTAGCCAAGCCAAGCTCGATGTCACTGTCGGCGAGTTAAAGCATGAAGCCGATTTGGTCAAGGACCTGATCTAATCTAGGACAAGTGCCTTACTACTGTTTCCAAATCCTGCCGCGACGAAAGTCCGGCAGGATTTTTTCTGCCTCTTTCTCGGTTTTTCAAGTGGCCCGACGAAAAACCACCCTTTGATAAAAAAAGGAAAACTCCCTGTTCCGTCAAATACGGTACCTAAGTCCTGACAAGCATTCTCAAGAACGCTCGTCAGTCACTGATTTCTCGTGTGCCTATTCGATGGAAATCGTCAACGTTGCCGAGCCTGTGAATTTTCCGGCCGGCCAATCGAAAGACTTTTGCGCAAGTAAGGGGGACCTAAGAAGGACGAGTCGCGTCCTTGGCCTTTTTCATTGTCTTGGAAGATGCCTTTGCGCCCCTTTTCGGACGGGCCCGGGTTGTGTCCGTTTCTTCCCGGCTCGCAGAGGCCTCGGGCGCCGCCGTGCGTTGCGATGCTTCCCGAGCAAAGGCAGCGGCCTCGCGAATCGCCCCTGCCATCGCTTGCGTCATGTCCGAAAGAATCTTAAGCCACGCATCGATTTTACTGCTTAGGGCTTGGTACACGGCTTTGACATCTTCGGGGCTTACGACATAGGCCGTTAAAAGCGCAATCAAACAGAGCGCCGCCATGGAAAGCGCCGCACTGACGGCCACCACAAGGACACTGGCAGATGCCAGGGTCACAATGATAAGAACAAGCGTTTTGACCCACTTCATGTCCGCCCCCTTTGTCTCTTAAAAAACGCGCCGGCGCTTCCATAGATGCCAGACAAGCATCGCCGCAAACACTGTACCGATCTGTGCGTGCAGCGATGCGCCCTTTAAAAGGGAAGCCATCGTCGCTACTCCGAAAAGAGCCGTCAGACGATTTTCCATTTGTCGGCGGCATTTTGCCGCACTGCCCTTGCAGGCCAAAATGTTCTGCATTCGGGTAAGGATTGTCTCGGTAAGAGCACCGCAAGGCGCCTGCTTCTCCGAGTGCGAGGTACCCCCCTGTGCCTCTTCGGGCAAGAAGGCAGCCCAAAACTGAAGGTATCCCAAAAGATCGTCTTTCGTAAGTTTCTCGGCATCCCACGTCAAAAGCAGGCTCCCGACTTTGGGGTTGACAACGCAAGCAGTAATACCCGGCACCGATTTGACGGCCAATGTGAGGGCTCCGCGAGCGTCACATTCCAAACCGATCAGACTACTGTGGCGTAACCGCAGGCGCCCGGGAACGTACGAACGGATAAAAGGCGTGGGATCAATCATACAGTTTCCTTCATATCAGCGGCTTCAAGGAGTTTTTCAGCGGCCTTTTTCCCGTCGGTTGTTTCCGAGCAGGAAGCAAGGAAACTGGCCGCTTCGGCAATCCAATGTCTGTCGTTTGCACTCGCGCTCATGGGCGGACGCATGGCATTTAAACACACGCCGATTGTCGTCATATTGTGAAGCACGGCTCCCGTTGCCGGTGTTAACGCCCCGGTTAAACCGCCCGCCAAAAAGCCCGTGTTAAGACCCACAGACACGGTAAAATTCTCTTTAATCCGAGACATCGTCGCACGCCCCAAATCGATGGCATACGGAAGATCCGCAAGGCTGTTGTTCATCAGGACGACATCGGCCACTTCCTGGGCAATATCGCTTCCTTCCTTTAAGGTTGCTCCAACATCGGCGCACGAAAGCGCCGGGCTGTCATTCACGCCGTCGCCGATCATAAGGACCTTGCAGCCTTCTTTCTTGAGCGCCTGAACGTGACCGGCCTTATCGGTCGGAAGGACCTGTGCACGAAATTCCTGAATTCCGAGTGCCTGTGCAACGGTCTTGGCCGTCCGCGCATCATCGCCCGTGAGCATCACGATGCGACGAATTCCGCGACGGCGTAGCGCCGCAATCACTTCGCGCGACTCAGGACGCAATGGATCGACGATTCCGAGAATGCCGATGAGTTTTCCTCCCAAGGCCATGTAAAGAATCGATTTTCCTTGCTCGGCTAAGCGCTCGACGTGTTCGGTTGCTGCCGACACATCGACCTTTTCATCTTCTTCGATAAAGTGGCGCGATCCGATGATGACCTTTTCCCCGTCCACCGACGAGCAAATCCCGTGTGCCACGACGTACTTGACCGTCGAATCGTGTTCTTCCGTAAAGTGATCAAGGCCCCGCTCCTGAGCGGCTCGCACGACGGCGCGGGAAGCCGGGTGCGGGAAGTGTTCTTCCAGGCACGCAGCCAAGGCGAGCACTTCGTCTTCCGTGCGCGTCGGATCGAGCGAAACGACGTCCGAAAGTTTCGGCGAAGCTTGCGTTAAGGTCCCTGTCTTATCAAAGACGACGGTATCGACTTCGGCTAAAGCTTCTAAGTACCGTCCGCCCTTTACGAGGACTCCCGTGTGCGTGCCCTGCTTCATCGCCGTCAAAATCGCAAGCGGTGTTGCAAGACGCAGTGCGCACGAGTAGTCGACCATCAACACCGAGGCCGCACGCGCCAGGCTTCGGGTTGCCAGGAACACGATCCCGGCTAAGGCAAAGTTAAAGGGAACGACGGCATCGGCTAAGCGTTCGGCTTTCCCTTGAATCCCGGCTTTACTCTTTTCGGAGGTTTCGATGAATTGAACGATTTGATTGAGCCGGGTGCCGTCGCCCATCTTCGTCGGGTGAATATCAATCTCGCCGTCTTCGACCACGGTTCCGGCAAAGACCGATCCGCCCGCTTCCCGATGCACGGCAAGGGGTTCCCCCGTCATCGTTGCCTGATTGACGGCAGCATTGCCGGCGACGACCGTTCCGTCCACGGGAATCGTGTTTCCGGTGCGAACGACAATGACGTCGGTGGGTTTGACTTGCGAAAGCGACTTTTCTTTGACGGCGTGCCCGTCACGCACCCAAACGCGGTCGACCTTAAGTGCCAACTGATCGGCAAGACTCGCTAAGGACTTTTTGCGCGTATAGCGCTCGAGCATCTCGCCCATTCCGAGAAGCAAAATCACCAAACCGGCTGTCCGAAAGTCGCGCAACAGAAGCGACATGCCGATAGCCGATGCATCGAGAACTTCGACGTTAAGCTTCCCGTGCAACAGGTTTTTCACACCCTTGAAAAAGTACGGAACGGCGCCCAAAAAGACATTGGCTGTATTGACGAGAAGCGGCAGAACCGAACGGAGCACCACCCAACGAGCCAGCGGCGAAAAATCCAAATCCGAGGACTCTTGCAGGCGCGCAATCTCCTCGGTCGACAGAAAGGGTCGCCGTACGACCTCAACGACGGGCATACCCGAAAAAGCACGTCCGAAAAGATCTCCGATGTGACGAGCCGCTTGAGTGAGTGACTTTTCGGTTTCCTGCGCTAAAGCCTGAGTTTCTTTTTTAAGACCGACTTTTTTCTTAGCCCGCAACCGTCGAGCGGCAATCGGATGGGTTTCAAGGCCCTGCAAATACGTTAAAAGCGCCTGATGCGCCTCGCGGGTTTTCCAGTATGCCAGGACGCTACCGGTGACCGGGTTTACGGTCACTCCGTTAAGACCGGGGATCTGCGTGAGTTTTTCAGCAATAATCCGAGCCGTTTCTCGGCTCATTGTGGATTTGGTGCGATAGCGTACGCGATTGCCGATGCTGTGAGCAAGAGTAAACTTCATAGGATTTAGAAAAATACCGATTTAAGCGAGCGCAACAATCGGCGCAGTCGAAAACTTAAAAACCCGAAGCCGACGCAACAACCCATCGCGCGGACCTTCGGGCTTTTCCGTAAAGCAAGCAACAACTACGCCGTTTTCTTGGCCTTGGCAACGCGACGCGTCTTTTTAGCGGGTTTGGCTTGCACGGTCGCTGCCGCTTCGGCTTCTTCCTGAGACTCACGACGCATCTGGGACTTGACCTGCGCTTCGGCCACAACATCTGCCAATTCCTCGCGCACGCCGTCGATGCCGGTCATGACTTTGTCTTTAACATCCATGCCCGCGGAAAGAAGGGAGCTTGCCAGAGGCTTAATACCGCCGGCTTTCTTACCCTTAGCCAGTGCCACGGCACCCAAAGCGCCGAGAATAAGACCGCCGGCAAAAATAAGACCGTATTTGGTGGTTTGATTCAGGACCATTTTTTCTCTCCGAAAAAACTGTCATCCGACGCACGCCGCATTCCCTCGTGCGTGCCCTTTTGTCTTGCTCGTATTATAGTCAAGCTGACTTCGGTTTTTTAAGTTTTCCCGAAAGTTAATACCTATTTTTTCCTATGATTTCACGCCTTGCCGCAAACCCTGTGATTGAGAAACTGCCGACGCTGATGGCTACTGTTCCGACTCAAGAGACGATGAGCCCGAATCAGGACTATTTGGTTTTGGACACCAACATCGTGCTTGACCTCTTTTATTGGCGCGATGCACGTGTTCAGGGTCTAATGCAGGCGCTTTCTTCCAAGTCTCTTTACGCCCTCGTCTCCCTTGAGACTCTTGCTGAACTTACGGACGTTCTGATGCGCGCCCCCTTTGACCGTAGCGAGGATCAAACCCGGGACATCTTAACGGCCTACCTTGCCTTCTCGTGTCAGGTAAGCGACACCGACAGCGCAAGCCCCATGCGGTGCAAAGACGTCGATGATCAAAAGTTCTTGGATTTAGCTGCCAGGCGCGTTTGTCCGCTCATCACGCGCGACAAACACCTTCTGAAGATTGCCAAGAAGATGCGCCGCCTCGGCGTGCGTATCACAACACCCGAGGGACTTTAAGAAAGGAGCGTTCCGGCAGCAAGACAAACAAAAATGACGGCTGCCGAGCGGTTTAAATAAAACTGCACGCGCGGTGTCCGCAATTTTTCGGCAACCGAACCGGCACAAAAGGCAATCAAAGAAAACACAAGGAGCGTGACGACCATAAACGTGACCCCCAAAACCGTCATCTCGCACGCTGTTTGCAGGGAGTCGGCTCCGCGTGTGACAAACTGGGGGAAAAACGCCAAAAAGAAAATCTGAACCTTCGGGTTCGTGACATTCATGAGAATGCCGCGTCGAAAAAGCACCGAATCGGCCGTCTCTTCCGTGGCACAGGCAGAGCCTGCCGTCGGATGCGTCCAACTCATGATTGCCAAGTACGTTAAATAGAGCGCCCCGAGAATGCGAATCGCCCAAAAAAGCGAGGGCGACGCGGCCACCACGGCCGCGACACCCAAGGCCGCCGCAACGGTTTGAAGCGCCACACCCACCGATAGACCGGCAACGGTACATAGACCCTTTTTCACCCCATGCACGGCCGATTGCACCAGGACGAACATATTGTCCGGCCCCGGTGCAAATGCCAGTAGGACACTCGCCAAAACGAACGCACCGTAAATCGAAAGCGTCATACCGAAAGTCTTTCTCTACCCGACCCACACACGGGCATTTTCAAAGACTCTCATCCAGCCGGTAAATTCCTCTTTCGTGTCCTCGTACCAAGAAAGCGTGGCCACGCGAACACTGCGCTCCGGATGCGGCATGATGATGGTCGCACGCCCGTCGCGGGTCGTAAGCGACGTCACGCCCTCGGGCGATCCGTTCGGATTCATCGGATAAACCTCGGTCGGAAGACCGTCACCGTCGACGTACCGTGCTGCCACGTAGGCCTCGGTCGCATCTTCGGAGCGAGCCCACAGAACGCGTCCTTCGCCGTGCGACGTGACAATCGGAAGTGCGCTTCCTGCCATGCCTCTGAAGAAAATCGAGGGAGAAGATTCGATACGAACCTCACTTAACCTGCCTTCGAACTGCTCGGAGCGGTTCGTGACAAAGCGCGGCCAGTGTTCGGCGCCGGGGATAAGGTCCTTCAAGAGACTCATCATCTGGCACCCGTTACACACGCCGAGCGTGAACGTGTCGGGTCGCTCGAAGAACGTGCGGAACATGTCGGTTAACCGAGCGTTCAATAGAATGGTTTTCGCCCATCCGCCGCCGGCACCTAAAACATCGCCGTACGAAAAGCCTCCGGCGGCTGCAAGACCGCAAATGTCCTTTAAGTCCGCTCTCCCTTCCAGTAGGTCTGTCATATGTAGATCGCGAACGGTAAAGCCGACCCGATAAAAGGCCGCCGCCATCTCGTTTTGCGAGTTCACGCCTTCTTCGCGTAAAACGGCCACAACCGGTCGCGCATGACTCGAATGCACGAAAGGCGCGGCGATGCGCTCGTGTGCATCAAAGGTGGTTTTAACGAACAGACCCTTGGTCTTTTGTCCCGTAACGACGGCAAATTCGCTGTCGGCACAAACCGGGTTGTCGCGAAGGCGTGCCATCGCGTGCGTCACTTCCGACCAGTCGCGCATCAGGTGAACGCGCGGGATTGAAAGAAGGACCTTGCCCGCGGTCTCGATTTCAAGATTATCCCTGTCGGTGACGGTACCGATTTGGGCGTAGTAGCGCGTCAGACCCAAGGATTCTGCCCTTGAAGTCACGTCGGCAAGCGACTCTTCGCGCACCTGCAAGACCGCCCCGAGTTCTTCGTTAAAGAGCACGGAAAGCGCTTTATCGACACTGACCTCGCCGTCGGCCAGAGCATCCAGGCTGACGCGAACCCCCTTATGGGAGGCAAACATCATCTCGCAAAGCGTTGTCGCAAGACCGCCGTCGCTTCTATCGTGGTACGCTAGGAGAATTCCTTCATCCGTAAGGCCCCGCACCAAGCGAACGAAGTTCTTTAACGCTTCCGTGTCGGTAAAGTCAGGCGTCACCGACCCGAAGTTTTGGAGCACCTGCGCCAGAATCGATCCGCCCATGCGGCACTTCTTGGCACCGAAATCAAAAGCAACTAGGCGGCTCGGAACGGCTTTGAGTTCCGGCGTGACCGTCAGACGCACATCCGAGACGGGACCTGCGGCCGAGACGATAAGCGAAATCGGGCTCGTAACGGCTTTATCGACGTCCCCGTCCTTCCAAGTCGTGCGCATCGAGCAGGAATCTTTTCCGACCGGAATGGAAATCCCGAGATTCAGGCACAGGTCCCTTGCCGCTTTAACGGCTGCATACAGTTTGGCATCTTCCCCGTCCACACCGCAGGCGGCCATCCAATTGGCCGAGAGTTTGACCGTCGCCAAATTCACGTCCGCCGCAACGATGTTCGTAACGGCTTCGGCAATGGCCATGCGCGAAGCTGCTGCCGAATCGATGACGGCCAAGGGAGTGCGCTCGCCGATAGCCATCGCCTCGCCCTTAAAGCCCGAGTAATTGAGGGTTGTCACGGCGCAGTCAGCAACCGGAACCTGCCAGGGACCGATCATCTGATCGCGCGAGACAAGGCCGCCCACCGTACGATCGGCAATCGTGACCAAAAAGTTCTTACCGGCAACCGTCGGATGGCGCAAAACGCGGCTTAATGCATCGGCCAAATCCACATCGCGTGCATCGAAAGAAGACAGGCGCCCGTGGCGCGTACGCACATCGCGATGCATCTTCGGGGGTTTACCCAAAAGGACATCCATAGGCATCTGGACAGCCCGCTCCTCGCCCTGACGCCCTTCGACAATGAGCATGTTGTCGTCGCTAATTGTTCCCAAAACCGCATACGGGCACCGCTCGCGCCGGCAAATCGCATCGAATCGCTCCAGATCCTCCGGGGCAACCGCAAGAGCGTAGCGCTCTTGGCTTTCGTTACTCCAGACTTCCAGGGGGCTCATGCCCTTTTCCAAAACAGGCACAGCTTCAAGCGAGAGGCGTGCCCCGTGGCCCGATAGGTCCGCGAGTTCCGGCATGGCATTAGACAGACCCCCGGCTCCGATATCGTGAATCGCAAGAATCGGATTTCGGGCACCGGCTTCCCAGCACCTGTCGATTACTTCCTGGGCACGGCGCTGCATTTCGGGATTGCCGCGCTGGACGCTGTCAAAATCGAGGTCCTCGGCATTGGCGCCCGAGGCCATGGAGCTTGCGGCTCCCCCGCCCAGGCCGATGCGCATTCCCGGGCCTCCGAGCACAATCATCAGGGTTCCGGGTTTGAGCGTGTGCTTGTTCGTTTGATCGGCGCGAATGTTGCCGATACCGCCCGCGAGCATGATGGGCTTGTGGTAACCGTAGCGCACATCGCCCACGCGCGCTTCGAAGGCGCGGAAGTACCCGAGAATATTCGGGCGTCCGAATTCGTTATTAAAGGAGGCCGCTCCGATCGGACCTTCGGTCATCACCGACAAGGCCGAGGCAATGCGAGAAGGTGCCCCATATACCGAAGCGGATTGACCGTTTCGCTCCTGCGTCGTATCGCGGTCGTTTTCCCAATCCTGCGGATGGCCGGGAATATGTAAAGCCGACACCGAAAAGCCGCAAAGACCGGCTTTAGGACGCGCGCCTCGACCTGTAGCACCCTCGTCGCGGATTTCTCCGCCCGAACCTGTGGCAGCACCCGGGAAGGGGCTGATGGCCGTCGGGTGGTTATGGGTTTCCACTTTAAATACCGTGTCGGTGGTCTCGAGGCGCTCGACGTAGATCGATCCGAACGGATCTTTTTCATCCGGGCGCGGATAAAGGCGCGGAACAGCCGGACCTTCCAAAATCGCAGCATTGTCCGAATACGCCACAATCGTTCCCTGAGGCGCTGCTTTATGCGTCTCGCGAATCATCTGAAAGAGTGTTTCGGGCTGTTTGACGCCGTCAATCGTAAATTCGGCATTAAAAATCTTATGGCGGCAATGCTCGGAATTGGCCTGCGCAAACATCATCAATTCGACGTCCGTGGGATTGCGTTTCTGAGCGGAAAAGGCATCGACCAGGTAGTCGATTTCGTCTTCCGAAAGCGCCAAACCCATCTCGGTATTGGCTTTCTGCAGAGCCGCACGACCGCCCGTTAGAATATCGACCGAAGTCATCGGACGACTTTCGGTATCGGCAAAAATCGTTTCGGCCGCCCGACTCGGATCGACAACCGATTGCGTCATACGGTCACAAAGAAGGGCATAAAGCGATGCACGCTGCTCATCGGACATTGGCAATCCGTCCGCAAGCGTGACGGCGTACCGGACGGCGCGCTCGATACGGACCACGCAAGCAAGGCCCGTATTGTGGGCAATATCAGTCGCTTTACTCGACCAGGGACTGATGGTTCCGCGGCGCGGCGCCACGAGAACGCAAACATCCGCGCGAGGGCTTTCGGCGGCTTCGCCGTAATCGAGCAAGTCCGTTAGACGCGCTTTTTCTTCATCTGTTAAAGGTTTTTCCGTTAACACGTAGTGTACGTAGTGTGCACCGACGGCTTGAGCACTCGGCACGAAAGTTTTTAACTCAGCGAGGACGCGTTCGGCACGGAACGCACTTAGGGCACCGGGGCCGGAAAACTCCAAAATCATAGTGACTTCCCTTATCTCAGTTACGTAAAGAGACGACCGCCGATCCGACCGAAACGGTCGGCTCGTTCGGTAAGAACATTGTACAGTTTATCGAAGACGCTAAAAACGAACGGAAAGTGTCGCCTAAAAAAGTCGTCAAAAACTTGACTTATCTCGGCGCGACAGAAAACCTAAGGACACGTGGGAAAAGCGAGCCTTCATGCATGCAACACGCGGAATCCCTTAATGTGAAACAAAGCCTTTTGACTTCCTCCTCGCCCTGAAGGACGAGGATTCCCTACTGAGTCACGGGGCAA
>UQOW01000025.1 GCA_900542805.1 uncultured Sutterella sp. | reverse complement strand
CGAATCAGCAGCAGGAATCCACCGAAGTGATCAGCGGCGCAAGCTGCTGACACAGCAGAGAATCTCCGCCGTTCACGGCGGAGAGAACGTCAAGTTTTTGCCCCGCAAAGGTTCTTTCGGATTTCCATGCATCAATCGGCGTTTTCCCGGTTCTGCGATCGAGGCAATCTGTGCAATTCATGTCTTTTTCTCTCGGGAGAAATATTTGAACTTTTCCTGATAAATCCGATGCCTTTGCGGTAAAATCCCTCGAACTCGGAATCGTTGAAACCTTTGTGCCTTTAGATTAGAACAGATGGGAAAAACGCCTAAAAAAACAACCTTTGAGCAAGCGATTAACGAACTTGAAACCATCGTGCAAGCGATGGAAGAGGGTAATTTAACGCTCGATGAGTGCGTCGAAAAGTACCAACGCGGGCAAGAGCTCGCGGGGATTTGTCAAGAAGCCTTGGAATCGGCCCGAAAGAAGTTACAGGTTTTAAAGCCTGACGGAACGCTTGCCGCGCAAGACAGCACGGATGACGTTCCCTTCTAAAGTGCGTTTCTCATATGTCATTGATGAAAAACCACGTGTTTGATCGAACCGCATTCGAGGCCTGGGCCTCGCCGCGTCGCGATGCCGTCGAAAAAAACGCGAAAGCCCGCCTAAGCCCGTGTGACGCGAATCAAGCTACCCTTGTTGAGGCGATGGCCTATGCCGTCACCGGAGGCGGCAAGCGAATTCGGGCGCTTTTGGTGTATGCCGCCGGAGAGCTGACCGGTGCTCATGATTCGGTTCTCACCGACGTTGCAACGGCTGTTGAATTCGTGCATGCATACTCCCTGGTGCACGACGATTTGCCGTGCATGGATAACGACACGTTGCGTCGCGGAAAACCCACGTGCCACGTTAAGTTCGGCGAGGCCGAGGCCATGCTGGCGGGTGATGCTTTGCAGCCCGAGGCCTTTTCTCTTTTAACGCAAGTCAACGTGAGTGAACGTGCGCGCCTGGCAATCATCGACCGATTTGCACTCTCGTGCGGGCGTGAGGGCATGTGTGCCGGTCAGGCCATCGATCTGGAGCACGTTGCAAAACCCATGTCGCTCGAACTTTTGCGTCAAATGCATCGCCTTAAAACCGGGGCTCTTATCAAGGCTTGCGTCGATATGGGAGCCTTGTGCGGCGACATGAAGCGTTACGAGGCCGTTCAAGGACTTTTAGCCGACTTTAGCGGAGCAATCGGCTTAGGGTTTCAGGTCGTCGATGATATTCTTGATGTGACAAGCGATACACAAACGCTCGGAAAATCGGCCGGCAAGGACGCACTTTGCCACAAGCCGACCTATGTATCGCTTTTGGGGCTTGATGCGTCGCGCAAACTTGCCGCAAGCACCCTTGATGAGGCTCTTGCAGCCCTTAATGAAATTGAAAAAACAGAGCTTTTCGAGACTTTAACAGTCCTACACTTAGCAGATCTTGCGCATACCATGATCGGGCGGACGAAATGACAGAGACACCTCTTTTACAAACGATTGACAGCCCGGCGGACTTAAGAAAACTTCCCGTGGAAAAGTTGGCTGACGTGGCCCGCGAGATTCGCTCGTATATCATCGAGTGCGTAAGCCACACGGGCGGACACCTTTCAAGTTCTCTCGGAAGTGTGGAACTGGCGCTCGCCCTTCACTATGTCTTTAACACGCCCGATGACAGACTTGTCTGGGACGTCGGGCACCAGGCCTACGCCCACAAGATTTTGACGGGGCGGCGCGAGGGCTTAAAGCGTATTCGTCAGTACAAGGGGTTATCCGGCTTTCCGCGCCGCGATGAAAGCGAGTATGACGCCTTCGGAACGGCGCATTCGTCCACATCCATCTCAGCGGCCCTCGGGATGGCCGTGGCCTCGCACCTTGAGGGGCATGACACACGCTGGCACATTGCCGTCATCGGGGACGGAGCTTTAACGGGCGGTATGGCAAGCGAGGCACTAAACCATGCCGGCGACTACAAGGAAGGCGTGCGCCTTTTAATTATTCTGAACGACAACAACTGCTCGATTTCCCCTCCGGTCGGTGCGCTTTGCGGACACCTCGGTAAACTCGTGAGCACGAGTCCGTTTTGGAAGATGCGCAATCTCGGTAAGTCGATTTTGAAAAATACACCGACGTTGCATGAACTTGCTAAGCGCATGGAAAAACAGACGGTGAACTTTTTAAGTCCTCCGTCATCGATTTTCTCGACCTATGACCTCAATTACTTCGGTCCGATTGACGGACACGACGTTGTAGGACTCGTGCGCATGCTCTCGAAATTAAGGGACTTAGAAGGGCCCATGGGCCCGGTTGTCCTTCATGTTCGCACTGTCAAGGGCAAAGGTTATGAGCCTGCGGAAAAAGATCCGACGACCTACCACGGAGTCGGCCCCTTCGATCCGGCTCACCCGGTGATGCGGCAGACCGATTCCGCGCACCCGACATACACGGAAGTCTTTTCCAAGTGGATTTGCGATATGGCCGAGGTCGACCCGAAGCTTTATGCCATCACGCCTGCGATGCGCGAAGGAAGCGGACTTGTCGAATTTGAAAAGAGATTCCCGAAGCGCTATCGCGATGTTGCTATCTGCGAGCAACACGCCGTGACGTATGCGGCGGGCTTGGCGTGTGAGGGATTGCACCCGGTAGTGGCGATTTACTCGACGTTTGCTCAGCGCGCTTACGATCAGATTTTGCATGACGTGGCTTTGCAGAATCTGCCGGTGACGTTTGCCGTCGATCGGGCCGGCATCGTAGGCGCTGACGGAGCCACCCACCACGGTGCTTTTGATTTGGCCTATTTGCGCAGTCTTCCGAACATGACGATTATGGCTCCGAGTGATGAGGCCGAATGTCGCAAGATGCTCACGACAGCCGTCAAACTCGGCACTCCCGCTGCCGTGCGTTATCCGAGAGCCACAGGGCGGGGCGTTGACGCCGGAAATGACTTTGAGACAATGCCTATCGGGCGTGCGCGCATCTTGCGTCGAACTCAAAAGACCGATTTCGGGCGTATTGTGATTTTTGCCTTCGGCTCCATGGTCAAAAACCTTTGGGAGACTGCCTTAAAGTTCGATGCCACAGTTGTGGATATGCGCTTTGTCAAACCCTTGGATGTTCAAACGATCTGCCGGTGTGCACGCGAACACGATTTGGTCGTGACGGCCGAAGAGGGCGTAATCGCCGGGGGCGCGGGAAGCGGCGTCCTTGAGGTCCTTGCCGAGGAGGAAATTCTCGTGCCGACGCTTCAAGTGGGCCTCCCGGACCGCTTTATTGCTCAGGGGACCAATTCAGAACTTTTTGTCGATGCCGGCATCGACAACGCCACGGTTCAGGCCAAGATTTCCGCCCGTTTGCAGCACTTGGGGAAAGATTCCGATGACAGAATTGCTTGAGAATGTCGAACTTGCTGACAAAAACACCTTTCGTTTGCCGGCTAAGGCTCGTTACTATGCCGAGTTTTCCACGGTTGAAGAACTCAAAGGCCTATTAGGACGCCCGGAAGTTGCCGGACTCCCGGTTTTCATTCTCGGCGGTGGGTCGAACCTCGTTCTGACAAAAGACTACGAGGGCCTTATGCTCCACTCGGTCGATCGGTCCGTTCGAATCGTTCGGGAAGACGAGGCTTGGGTAGACGTTACGGTCGGTGCCGGAAAAGATTGGTCTGAATTTGTACTCGATGCCGTCAAAAGCAAATGGAGTCGCATTGAGAACCTCTCGGGAATTCCGGGTTCTGTGGGCGGTGCGGCTGTCCAAAACATCGGGGCCTACGGCATGGAAGTCAAAGATGCGATTTCTTCCGTGACATGCTTTGACCCGCAGAGCCGTTCCGTCTTGGAGCTTGACCGCAAGGACCTTGCCTACGGATATCGCACGAGTTACTTTAAATCCCCCGAGGGCGCCGGGCTTATCGTCCTTAGCGTGACGTTTCACCTTTCCAAGCGATTTGTCCCGAACTTAAAGTACCAAGCCCTTGCCGAGCGCCTTCGCGCGCTCACGACTAAGATGATTACGCCCGCTGTTGTGGCCGGTCAAGTCCGGGACATTCGAAAATCTAAACTTCCCGGTCTTAAGCGCCTCGGAAGTGCCGGCAGCTTTTTTAAAAATCCGATCCTATCGCGCATGCACGGAAGGCGTGTTTTAAAGGAGCACCCCGCGATTCCCTACCACACGATGTCTTCGGGTCGCATCAAGGTCTCGGCTGCCTGGCTGATTGCGCACGGGCGTGTGCGCGGCAAAAGGTGCGGGCAGGCGCACGTGTTTCACAAGGCACCGCTTGTGATTGTCAATAGCGGACAGGCAACGGCTCAAGACGTCATGACCGTTGCCCGGGCTGTTCGTGACGGAATCAAGAAGCGTTACTCGATTATTTTGCAGTACGAGGTCGTGATTTTGTAGGAGCGCTTCGGGGCGTTCTTCGGGGCTTGCGAACATAAAAGGCGTTAAATTCTTCAGTGCTCGGCCAAGCCGTTAAGGCCTCGTGGTCCGGGGTGTTGATTGCATCCGGACCGATTCGAGCCGTATTGACCGCATAGTTAAGCTTGGCATAAAGGGCCGGAATTTCGTGCTCGAGGACGCCTTGCGCGTGCCGGGGGTCGCTTTGAAGTAAATCCAGGGCCTTTCCCAGCGTCTCTTGCACGTCCGTTAAGGTATCGGTCAGCCATTGGGTGTCGATGGGGTGGTTTTGCATAGGTCCTCTTCGTCTCTTTACACCGCAATGATAGGGCAACCGCTACAATTTGCCTTTAATTGAACCACACTAGGAGTGCACTGTGCCTTCGTCGAGTATCGGAGAACTTTTCGTCGTCACTAATTTCGGAGAAAGCCACGGACCTGCCGTCGGATGCGTCATCGACGGTTGCCCTCCGGGAATGGAGCTCTCTGTTGAGGATATCGCGCGCGAACTAATGCGCCGGCGTCCCGGAACCTCGCGCTTTGTCACGCAACGCAAAGAAACCGACGACGTTCAGATTCTTTCCGGCGTCTATGAGGGGCGCACGACGGGCACCCCCATTGCGCTTTTAATTCCCAATATCGACCAAAAAAGTCACGACTATACCGACATTGCCGACCGATTTCGTCCGGCCCACGCCGACTGGGGATACTTTGCCAAGTTCGGAATCCGGGATCCGCGAGGCGGGGGGCGTTCGTCGGCACGACTCACGGCACCGACCGTCGCAGCCGGAGCCGTTGCGAAAAAGTGGCTTTCGGAGAATCTCGGGATTGTCATTCGGGCTCGTGTGACCAAAATCGGCGTGCGGCGCGTGCGGTTTAAGGATTGGTCCTATGTCAATCAAAATCCGTTTTTTGCCGCCAATGACGATCAAATCGAAGAACTTAAAGAGTATGTCGACGCTGTTCGTAAAGAAGGGGACAGCATCGGAGGCGAACTTCTTGTTGAGGCGCGCGGCGTGCCGGCCGGGCTCGGAAATCCTGTCTATAACCGACTCGATGCGAAACTTGCCTATGCTCTGATGGGGTTAAACGCCGTCAAAGGAGTCTCAATCGGAGACGGCTTTTCCGTCACAGGGAAAAAGGGCACGGAAAATGCCGATGAAATGCTCGATGAGGGGTTTGCGTCCAATCACGCAGGCGGCATCCTCGGAGGCATCTCTTCGAGCGCCCCGATTGTCCTACACGTGGCGATTAAACCCACGCCGTCGGTCTCAACGCCGCTTCGAAGCCTCAATGAAGAAGGTCAAGACGTTCAAATCATCACCAAAGGGCGGCACGATCCGTGTGTCGCTTTGCGTGCCGCTCCGATTCTCGAGGCTCTTGTGGCGTTGGTGCTGATTGATGCGGCGCTTTTGCAGCGGGCGCAGTGCGATAACTTCGGGTTAATTTACGATAATCCGACGCGTTAAGGAGCATCGGATCGGATAAAAAATCCCGACTTCGCTTCGGTTGCCGAGGCAGCCTGCGAAATCGGGACATCAGGTGCCGAACGTTAAGGCTTATTCGTCCTTTTTCGTTTGAACCTGAATGAGCGGCTCTTTAACAACGGGCGGAAGCACGGGTCTCGGACGCCCTATGTGCTTGACGGGCTCATAGACCGGTGCTTCGGCCAATCCTGCCTTTGTCGCAACTTGTGTTAGTCCCGCCTTCTTCAGGTTTTCTTCGAGGCCTTCGGAAATGTCTTTTTCCTTAGGAGTCTCCGGCGCAACCTGATCTAAGGCTTTGGGCTCGCTCTTTTTTTCCGATTCAATTTCGGTCGCAGGTTCCGATGCCTTTTCGGGCTCAGATACGACAGGGGCCTTTATTTCGGGCGCGGGGGTTTCCGGCGCCGAAGGGGAGGCACTCTCGGCCTCCGACGAAGTCGGGGCTTCTTCCGAGGCTGCCGAATCGGCAATCACGCGAACGGCTTCGGTGGCCTTGGGCGGACGACGTCTTCTCGGACGGCGTCGACGGCTGTCGCTTTCAATCACAGGTTCTGCATCTTGCTCGGGCATATCCGAGGGCGCGGCCTTATTTTCCTCATCGCTCTTGACGGCCTCTTTTTTCGAGCGGTGAGCCGAGCGCTCCTGAAGCCGCGCGAGTTCAAGCGCTTGATTGACTGCGTCAATATCAACGGGCGTTTCTTCGGCCAAAGGGGACAGGGCTTCTGCCTGCATCTCCCGGCTTTCCGCAGAAGGGGCCTTGGGGCTTTCCAGAATCGTCTCTTGAGGTCCTTGCTCGGTCTTGGCAGTGTGCAAAGATTTTTCCGTCTCTTCCGTACGACGGCGCGTGCGCGCCCGACGATTGACCTTACGCTCTTCTTTCACGGCAGAAAGCGATGCTTCTTGAGCCGTTGCGGCCTCGGCAAGTGTCTCATCGGCGTTTTCCGATGTCTTGCGAAGCTTCTCGCGGCGCTCTTTGTTGCGTTCACGACGGCGTTCGGCTCTTTGTGTCCGTTCTTCGCGACTGGTGCGGGAGCTCTTACGGCGTCCGGCATCGCGCTTGCTACGTGCGGAGGGAGCAACCTCTTCTTTTTTATCCTTGCCGAATCCGAAAAAGCCCAAAATCTTATCCATGAGACTTATCGGAGCCGGTTCTTCTTTCAAGGTCTCCTCGTGCTTGGGCGCCACATCCTTCGGCAGAATATTCTTAATCACCGGAATCTGTTTGGGGCGGTCGGGCTTATCTTCGGCCTTTTGTACCGCATACGGATCATCCGCAACGGTCGTCAATTCCTCAGCGCGCTTGTAGCTTGCAACGTCGTCGTCTAAGCGCTCGTCATCGGCGCGCAAGCGTTCGATATGGTAGTGCGGGGTCTCGAGGAACGTATTGGGAATAAGCACAATCGGAACACGGTACCGGTGTTCGAGTTTTGTTACTTCCGCACGTTTTTCGTTCAGTAGGTAGGTTGCCACATCCACCGGGACCTGAGCGTGCAAGGCGCCGGTGCCTTCTTTTGTCGCTTCTTCCTGCAAAATGCGCAACACTTGCAGGGCGCTCGATTCGGTATCGCGAATGACCCCCACACCGTTGCAACGCGGGCAGGTGACATGATTGCCTTCGGAAAGCGACGGGCGGAGGCGCTGGCGCGAAAGTTCCAGGAGTCCGAAACGACTGATTTTGCTGATTTGTACACGGGCGCGATCGGGACGAATCGCCTCTTTCATGCGCTGCTCGATAGCGCGCTGATTTTTCGGGTCGTCCATATCGATAAAGTCAATGACAATCAGACCACCGAGGTCGCGCAAGCGCATCTGACGTGCCACTTCATCGGCTGCTTCGCAGTTGGTGCGAAACGCCGTTTCCTCGATATCCGACCCGCGCGTGGCACGGGCTGAGTTCACGTCCACGGCCACAAGCGCTTCGGTGTGGTCGATCACAATGGCTCCGCCCGAGGGAAGCGGAACGGTTCGTGCATAGGCCGTTTCAATCTGATGCTCAACCTGAAAGCGCGAGAATAGGGGCGTGTCTTCTTTGTAAAGCTTAACACGATCGACCATGTCGGGCATCACGTGGCTCATAAACTGACGCGCTTGCTCGTAGATACTTTCCGTATCCACGAGAATTTCTCCGATATCGGGCTGAAAGTAATCGCGGATCGCGCGAATCACGAGATTGCTTTCTTCGACAATAAGGAAGGGGGCGGGATTGGCGCGCTTTAATTTCTTGCCGTTTTTCTCCGGGTCCGTGACGTAGTGGGTCACCTTACTGCCGCCTTCGGTCGTCTCAAAGACGTACTGAGGCGTAGCGGCTTCTTCAATCGCTTCCCAAAGTTTCAGAAGGTAATTTAAGTCCCACTGCAGTTCTTCTAAGGACCGCCCGATGCCGGCCGTGCGGGCAATGGTGCTCATTCCGCGGGGCAAATCAAGTTGCTCCATCGTCTGGCGCAATTCTTGGCGCTCTTCCCCTTCGATACGGCGACTGACGCCGCCTCCGCGCGGGTTGTTGGGCATGAGGACAAGGTAGCGCCCGGCTAAGCTAATAAAAGTCGTTAAGGCCGCGCCTTTATTACCGCGTTCTTCTTTCTCGACTTGGACGATGATTTCCTGACCTTCTGTGACGGCATCGCGGATACCGACGGTCCGTACGTCTACGCCCTCTTTAAAGTAACTGCGGGAGATTTCCTTAAAGGGCAGAAAACCGTGTCGCTCTTCGCCGTAATCGACGAAGCACGCCTCCAGGCTCGGTTCGATGCGTGTGATGATGCCCTTGTAAATGTTGGATTTTTTCTGTTCCCGGCCGTATGTCTCGATATCGACATCAATTAACTGCTGACCGTCTACGATGCACACGCGCGTCTCTTCGGCGTGTGTCGCGTTAAACAGCATGCGTTTCACTTTCGTTTCCCTTTTAAGCGCCATTAACGTAGACACTTAACTGATACGTGCGGGACGATCGGTGATGTCGGGAAGAAGAGAGGGATTTTATGGACGGTAAAGCGGCATACGCAGTCGCAAGTGCAACCGTCGCAGGCTTGGTCGGTCGACCGTGTGGGAAATCCTAAGTAGGCGATTTTCGGAGAGAGCTCTCCGACCCGTGTCCGTCAATTTTGTACCGGCAGGCGTGAACGCTACGCCATCCGCTTGTTTGGGAAGCGGAAAGCCCAACAACCAAAAAATAAGCCCGAATCCTGTCAACACAAAACGTATCTCTTCAACCCGAGACCCCTTTCGTCTCGGCATTTGCCGTGCCTGGCGGGCACGGCGCGCAAAAAAGAACTCGGTTCGATTCCTCCCATCGTGCACCGGGCGTTTACTGACGCGACGCGGCATCGGGACGTGCATTGAATCAAAAGCACTTTTTTGCGTTAATAAACAGTATCTTTGCGCCGGTTCGGGACTTGTTTTAACGACGTAAAACAGTTTCATCGGACGCGTGCGCCGTGTTGCCGAAAAACGGCAACGGCATCGGGTAAAATTCCGACGCCAACACAAAACATCGGGGGTTCATCGGAACTGCCGAAGCGTGCGGACGTCATTATAGCGAATCCTATGCCTGAGAGTCCTTCAAAATTCATTAAAAATCCGAGTGTTGCCTGCAATCGATCGGAAAATTCCGCTGTGCGTTTCGTCTCAATCGATGCCGCGCACGAAGGCCAAAGGCTCGACAATTTTCTCCTTTCAGTCGCCAAGGGTGTTCCCAAAAGCCACATTTACCGTATCGTTCGCGGGGGTGAAGTCCGCGTCAATAAAAAACGCGCGACTGTTTCGCAACGCCTCAGCTTAGGCGATTGTGTCCGCATCCCCCCGATGCGTATGGCGCAAAGGGAAGCTAAAGCCGCAGCCCGATCCTTCGAGGAAGGAGAACTATCGATTCTTTTCGAAGACCGGGATTTACTGATTGTCGATAAGCCTGCAGGTCTTGCCTGCCACGGGGGGTCGGGCGTGTCGTTCGGCCTCATCGAGCGACTGCGTGCGACGCGCCCCGAAGCTCCGATGCTCGAACTCGCCCATCGGCTCGATCGGGATACCTCGGGAGCTTTAGTTTTATGCAAAACGCGCAAAGCTCTCGTGCGCTTTCAGGAGGCCATCCGCGAGGGAAACGTTCATAAGTTCTATCGGCTCCTCGTTGTCGGGGACTGGGTCAACGAACGCGAGCACGTGAAGGCGCCGCTTGCCAAGTACACCCTAGCGTCTGGCGAAAGACGCGTCCGAGTGGATCAAGAAAAAGGGCTTTTCTCACACACGATTTTTACGCTTTTACATCGATTCGGCCCCGTTTCGTACCTTGAGGCTGAACTTAAAACGGGTCGCACACACCAAATTCGCGTGCATGCGGCATCCGTCGGTTTCCCGCTTGTCGGGGACAGTAAGTACGGCGACTATGCAATGAATGACTCCATTGCCAAGGGGTCTCTCGGGGTTCCTTTTAAGAGGCTTTATTTGCATTCTTACCGCCTTGCGTTTACGCACCCGGTTTCGGGCAGTCCTGTCGAAATCCGTTGCTCGGAGCCCAAAGAATGTGAGTGCTTACTAACAGCTTTGAAATCAAAGGGAAAAGTTGATGATACCGCGATTTGATTTAGTGGTATTTGACTGGGACGGAACTCTCATGCCGTCCACGGGGGCCATTATCGAAGCCTTCGCTTACGCCGCAAAAGCCCTCGGATATCCGGTTCCCGACGCCGATAAAACGCGTCGGGCGATCGGGATGGGCCGGGCCGATGCCATGCACTTTTTGATGCCGGACTGCCCGGAGCGTTGCTGGGGCACTTTTGAAGAAACGTACCGGACTTTTTACCTTGAGAAGGAAAAGACCCTTACGCTTTTTCCCGGAGTTCGGGAACTATTACGTGAACTGCACGCCGGAGACGTCAAGATTGCTCTTGCCACGGGAAAAAGCGAGCGGGGAATCGGGCGCGTTTTGACGCGGACGAACCTTACGGCCCTATTTGACGCAACACGTGCCGGGAATGTTCTCAATCCCAAACCGCAGCCGGGCATGATTCTCGATATTTGCCGAGAGCTCGGTGTGGCCTTGAATCGTACGGTCATGGTCGGAGATTCGACTCTGGATTTACGCATGGCGGCCAACGCCGGGGTTTCGGGTATCGGCGTCACATACGGAGCCTGTACACAGGAGGAACTTACGGCACTGCCGCATGCCGGGCTTGCCGACTCGGTCCCCCAACTAAAAGCACTTTTGTTTGAGTAGACAGATTACGTTAGTATGACTTTCCCTCGAGACAGGGCCATCAGTGCAAAGACGGTCGGCACTTTCGCAAGTGTCCCGAGGTGATCCTTCCAACGTGCGGCCTTCATCGTACGAAGCGATTCGGTTGGGCCCGTGATGTCGGTTCCGACCGTAAGAAGCGTCCCGGGACTTAGGGTCCTTACAAGCGCTTCGAGCATCGTATTATTGCGATAGGGCGTTTCGATAAAAAGCTCTGTTTCTCCGGCGCGGCTTTCGTTCTCAAGGTGCCGAATCGCTTTGTCGCGTGAATCACTTTCAATCGGCAGGTAACCCCAAAAGCGAAATCGCTGTCCCGTCAGTCCGCTTCCCATCAGTGTTAAGAGGATCGAACATGGACCGACAAGCGGGACGACGTTAATCCCGAGCGAGTGGGCCAGGGCCACCAGGGCGGCTCCCGGATCCGCAATACCCGGGCACCCCGATTCGCTGACAATACAGGCGTCTTTGCCTTGAAGGACAGGGTTTAACCATGCCTGAAAATAACGCGAATCGGGCTTGTGACCGATTGCATGAACAGTCAGGTCCGCGAGGGGTTTCGGGTGCCCCAAAGCTTTTAAGAAAGCGCGTGCCGATTTGGCGTTTTCCGCCAAAAAGTACTCGGTTTGTCGTGCAATGCGCACGGTTTTTTCAGGGAGAACGTCGCTTACCGCTGTTTCGGCAATCCGATTGGGGAGTAAATAAAGAGTCCCTGTCATACGAGGCCCCGAACGGGCGGTACCCCGGACGCAATGAGAAAAGTTGTAAGGTGCATAAGCGGCAGCCCGATAAGCGAGGTCGGATCGTCGCTTTCAACCGATTCCATAAGGGCAATCCCGAGGCGCTCGATTTTGGCACTCCCGGCACACGCAAACGGTTTTTCTCGTGTGAGGTAGTCGTCAATGGCCCTATCGGTGAGTTGTCGCATCGTAATGACGGTATCGCTCACGCATTCATGTGCGTGGCCGGCAACATCAAGCACACAAAGAGCTGTGTGGAAGACGGCCTTTCGGCCGGCCATGGCACGAAGTTGTTCACGGGCCCGAGCAAAGGTGCCGGGTTTCCCGATGGGTTTGCCGTTCAGTTCACAGACCTGGTCGGAGGCAATGATGACAGCCCCGGGTCTCACGGCGCGAACCGCAAGGGCTTTTTCTCGCGCCAAGCGCACCGAAAGGGCGTAGGGCGACTCCCCGAGATGCGGCGTTTCGTCGATTTCGGGCGAAAACGTTTCAAAAGGAAGACCGAGGCGAGCGAGCAGTTCCTTTCGGTACACGGAGGAACTTGCCAAAATAAGCGGTGGATTTGACATAATGGGCTCATTGTAAAGGTTTTAAGAGGTTTCCATGATTCTTAATGTTTTCGACTTCGCCCGTTCGAAAAAGACACTTTCCGGCTCGCTTTCGTTATCGGAGATGCCGCGCCTGACCGAGACGCTCACAGGCGAAGCCAAATCGGCGGATGTGGGATTTGTCCTCACGCCCCGAGAAGGGAAACGAGGACTTACGGCCGTGGAACTGACCGTCGATGCGATGCTCACGACATCGTGCGTGTATTGCGCCGAACCGTGCCGCATCCGGATTGAAAAAACCGTTCCTTTTCTTTTGACGCAAACGGAAGATGAGGCCGATAGCCTTCCGATTGACGAGGACGGCGAGTTTGACGTCATTGTCGGGTCGACGCATTTTGATCTGGCGCATCTGGTGGAAGAAGAGCTTTTATTGAGCCTTCCGGCCTTCCCTCGACACGAAGTCTGTCAGGTCCAACCTCAAAAAGAGACACGGGAAGAAAATGCTCTGAATTCGGTGAAAAACAAACCCTTTTCCGGTCTTTCCGATTTGATTCGAACAAAGGGCCGAGGTAATTTTTAAGGCGTTTTCTCAAGAGGTCTTTTCCCGGGCTTTTCCTTCGTACAACGGAATAGTTTTGAGAAAACCCTTTGCAACTTAGGTGAAATCTGACAGCCGGTTTGCGCCGTTCGTTTTTTTTCAAAGGAAATGCTTTGGGTCGTAACGCTTAGCATAGAACGCAAGTGTCCGCCTTGTCCGTCATGACCGTCAGCAAGACAGTTGAGAACGCTGTCAATTAAGGTCGAACAAGAAGCTTTGAACTTCCCCTCCGAAAAAGAATCATTTGTGCAACAGATACGCATGACGTCGACGCAAAGAAATCGATTAAAAGGAAAGAGAGGAAGTTTGTCGAGAACCATTTCAATGCGCCTCTAGGGTTTTCCCTTAAGATTTGTTGCGTTTGCGCATAATCTCCTTTCTCCCATCGTAGAATAAAAAAGTGCGGCGAACACACGATCTATCGCGTACTTGCCGCGCATCCGATAGATTTTTTCCCGATAAAAACGTTTTTGTACTGTATAAATTTTTTGGAGATATGTATGAAAAAATTGACCCTCGTCGCTGCAGCGCTTTGCTTTGCCGGAACGGTTCTTGCCGCTCCGATTACCGGGAGTGACGCCCTCACGGATCCGAAAAAATACTATTCGACCTTGGATGAAACGGTCGACAGTGTGGCGCTCATTCCGCCGCCTCCGTTGCCCGTGAAAGCCGGTGACCCGGTTAACGATTCCGACCGCATCGCCTATGAAGAGGGTCTTAAGATGCGTACGGCCGAGCGCGGACGCCAGGCGATTCTCGATGCCGCAGGCTCAAAGGTTCACCTCGCTTTTCAGGATGCCTTCGGTGTGAAAATCACGGAAAAAGACACGCCGAAACTGTATAAATTCATCAAGCACCTACGCAGCGAAACCGGTTCCTTGGCTCCGCGCGGCGCCAAGAAAAAGTATAACCGGATTCGTCCGTTCGTTTATTACGGGCAGCCCACGTGCTACAAGGACGATGAGGCAAGACTTTCTAAAGATGGCGGGTATCCCTCGGGACATTCGGCTCGCGGCTGGGCCGTTGCACTGATTTTGGCGGAGATTAATCCGGACAACAAGGACGCGATTTTGGAACGCGGTCTGGATATGGGGCGCTCGCGTGTAATCTGCGGGTACCACTGGGCATCGGATGTGGAAAATGCCCGTCTGATCGGCGCAGCCAATGTGGCCGTCTTACATGCAAATCCCTGGTTTATGAAGGACTTAAACGAAGTAAAGGCCGAATTTGCCGCGCTAAAGAAGGCCGGTAAGGTCACGTTCCACAACAAGAAGTAGGGCAGTAAAGTTTGTGTCGGGGGCGAGAGAAGAAGGTATGAATCGCTCCCGACTTACAGGGCATCGACAGTCCGCCCGAGAATTCCGAGACTTATGAGCCAGAAAAGCAGGGCGCTTCCTCGATTGAGAATCCGCGAGACGCGCTCGCCCTTTAGGTACTGGCTTGCCAGAACCGTGAGCGAACTATAAAGTGTGTGACCGGCAAAACACACTGCCGTGTAAATGGCAATCAAAAGAGCCGCCTTGTGCACGTAGTTTTCATCGGGATGAATAAATTGCGGGAAAAGAGCGACCAAACTCACAATCAACACCGGATTTGCGATGCTCAGTAAAACACCGAACATAAAGGCACCCTTTACGTCCTCGTCATGACCTGCGTGCTCCGGTTGATGCGCATCGGACAAATCGACGACTTTAGCCGCCCAGTTTCGATATCCCAAATAAATCAACACCAGAGCCCCGACGATTTGAATCGCAAAATAAAGGCGCGGCGAGGCGGCTACGATGACTCCGAGCCCGGCAGCCGTTAACACATTGGTAATGAAAACCCCGAGCGAAATGGCTGCAGGCGAGAGCAGGAGATGGCGCTTGCCGTACCGAAACCCGCAGGAAATCGTGTACAAAACCCCCGGTCCCGGTGTCAGGACCGTGACGACAATGAGCAAAAAGAAAAGGAAAAGTTCGTTCATAGGGGAAATCGAAACCTAAGGGCTCGGTATCGTAACACTGTTTGAAACAAAAAGGTTTTTCGATTGTTAAGCAAGAAGGGGCACGAAGAGAGCGAGGGCAAAAAACAAAACGTCATTTCCCTTTTTAAGGAACCCCCGAATAAAGGGGGACAAGGAAACTGACCCGGTTGCGGTATCCGAGGAAACAGGAATCACGGCACCGAGCGCTTGCACGAGCATGTGAAGCGTCGCTGAGGGGGCAATGACAACGGTAAGCCGCAGGAAGTTGCGAGGGCTAAGAAATACGAGCCGATACCGACGGCTGTCGGGGCCTGAAAAAATACGCCCTTCCGAGATGCACGGCACAGGGAACGGAAAACAGGGCCGCAGGTCCCGGGATTTACATCGTTACCGACAGCGGCGTAAAGCCCCGTCGTTCAGGGTGGGGATATAAGCCGCGCAA
>UQOW01000024.1 GCA_900542805.1 uncultured Sutterella sp. | reverse complement strand
TCTGCGCCTGGCTTGCGCGGCTTATATCCCCACCCTGAACGACGGGGCTTTACGCCGCTGTCGGTAAACAGGTGAGAAATGACAGGAAGTGCCCTCAGAAAGGCCCCTTACGGCGAATCGAACTTTTCGATTTTGCGTGCAAATAATCTTGCCTATGTCGACAAGACCGAGTTCATCGCCGGACTCGAAATGTCTCCTAATCGTTTTCCCTTCATCGTCCGCCCTCGCCGTTTCGGGAAGACGCTTTTCACGCAAACACGGCAGGCCTCACGACATCGTTGCGGCCAAAGACTTTGAGCGTAACTTTGCCGGCACCTATATCGGAGAGCACAAGACAGCCCTTGTCAATACCTTTCGGCTCATCCACTTTGATTTCTCGGGCATCCCGGCAGACAAGTTCGTTCAGGGCTTCATTGAAAAAACCGTCGCGGATTGACAAGTTTCTGTATGCGTTATGGTTTTTCAAGAGGTCTGAAAGCGATCGACAAAGAGTTTGATGACCCGAACATTCTCCTGTCGGCATTTCTGAGGACATATAAGAAAACCTACAAAGAATCGGTTTATCTCATCATCGACGAGTACGATCAAGGAGCCAAAGAAGTTCTTGCCACACATTTGGATTCTTTTCAAGGACTGACACGTCCGGCCGAGTGCTCAAGACCTTTTACGCGAGTTTGAACGACTTGGTTGCAAACGGCCCTATCGGAAGTTTTTTATCACCGGAGTTACGACAATCCGTCTCGATTCGATGACTTCCGGTTTTTCCGTTGCCGAGAATTTGGCAACCAATCCTGAGTTTTCCACGCTGTTCGGGTTTACCGAAACAGAACTCCGAAACTTAATCGGGCAAGTCATCAATCTTAAGCAATACGGAAAGAGTCTTGACGAAGTGGTTTCGGACATGAAAGAGTGGTACAACGGGTATTGCTTTAATCCCGACACCCAAGAGACGGTTTTTAAGGCTTCACAAGGAGAAGCCGTCAAGGACATTCCCAACCTCAAATGCCTCGCTCTTGTTTTCAAGGGCTTGCGCCTTGCTGCGGCAGGCCTGACTGACGAAACCTGAGAGCTACGGCGTCAGACTCTCCTAGGTCGATACTGTTGCGCATAGGATTTACAATGCGCGTGATTCGTCTTGATTCCCAATCGGAAGCAAGAAATTTTCATTTTCCTTAAAAACCATGAGCCAGCCCATTTTAAATCTTGACGAACTAAAGACCCTTGAAGAACGCATGACGCACGCCTTGGGAGAAGGCGAACTCATGAGGCGAGCCGGAAGTGTGCTGGCCGAAGAAATTGCCTCGGTCACTCCCCCTTCCGGGCACGTCGTGTTTATCTGCGGACCGGGCAATAACGGCGGCGACGGATTTACAGCTGCCCGCGTTCTTCTTGCGCGCGGGTTTCGCGTCACCTGTGCCCTTATCGGATGCGACAAACCCAAGACACAAGATGCCCGTAACGCCTATGAGGCTTGGGAAACAGCAGGCGGCCCCACGATTGCCGATCCGTACAATGCCGCTAAGGCCGATACGGTCGTCGATGCCCTGTTCGGAACAGGAGCAAATAGCGCTTTGAAGGGAGACTTCCTTGATGCCGCTTTGTGGTTTAACGAGCGACGGGCAACGCGCATCAGTGTGGACATTCCCTCGGGACTCAATCCCATGACCGGTTTTTGGCTCGGCGGTATCAAAGGATGCCGAGCCGACCTCACTGTTTCCTTTTTTGCGCCTAAAGCCGGGTGCTTTATGAACGAAGGGGTCGATGCAGCCGGTTCCGTTCACGTGAAGGAACTCGATGTCTCGGTGCCGCTCACACAACTTTCGCTCATTGACACAGACGATTTCGTGCACTTAACGGAAACGCGAAGCAAGAATTCCCACAAGGGGCTTTTCGGACACGTGGCCGTTGTCGGAGGCGACGTCGGAACGGTCGGTGCCGCCTACCTGGCCGCACGTGCCGCTTTACTTCTCGGCGCCGGGCGCGTCACGTGCGAACTCATGGCTGACGGCGCCCCGCTTGTCGATCCCCTTTTCCCGGAATTAATGTTTGCCGCCGCCCCGATTGACTTAACAAAAACGACCTGCAACATCGTCGGTTGCGGGATGGGCTTTAGCTCTCGGGCTTTAGGACGCTTAAAAGAGGCCGTTGCAGCCGATGTCCCGCTTGTTGTCGACGCCGATGCACTGCGCGCCCTCGCCCGTGACCAAAAGCTCCAAGATGCCCTCCTTGCGCGTCGTGCACACACCGTGATTACGCCGCACCCGGGAGAAGCGGCCGAGCTTTTGCACCGGACAGTTGACGCTGTTTCAGCCGATCGCATCGGAGCGGCGCGGGAACTTGCGGTCCAAACGGGCGCAATTACCGTTTTAAAAGGCGCCGGGACCGTCGTTGCCCTGCGTAGCTCGCGCACATGGATTAACCCGGTTGCCAACGGCACTCTGGCTACCGCCGGATCGGGCGATGCGTTAAGCGGCATGCTCGGTGCCTTCTTTGCGCAAGGCTTCGACTTGGTCACGGCGACGCTCGGAGCCGTGTGGCTACACGGCACCGGCGTTCAAGACCACACGGCCGGCGTGACGGCAGGCTCCTTAGCGCCGCGTGCTGCTATGCTCTTAGATCAATTGCGTCGGAACCGTCAGGCGCATTCACGCTAAAAAGCACGCTCTCCCCCGAGGCGCTTACCTCGAGGGAGCCCTTTTTTCGTTCGAAATCCGAAAGACTGTTGAGGGCAGACTTTCAAGCGCCATCTCTTGCGTCTTATCAAAGAAGTTCTTATCGGCATTGATTAGCATCCGAAGACACTTCGGAGAGTTTTTATGTCCACCATTGCCGACGGTTTTAAATTGTCCAATCAGGTCTTCATTCCCTGCATGGGTTTAGGGACACGCCAGTTGCAACCGACCCAACAGGTCCAAACGCTTTTAGCCGAAGCCGTCCGTGCCGGGTATCGGCGCTTTGATACGGCAAGCGCCTACGGAAATGAACATCTTTTGGGCTCGGTGCTGTCCCAAAGCGGCATCGACCGCTCCGAATTTTTTATCTCGAGCAAATTGTGGGTAACAGATCGAAGCCGACAGGGCGTGATGGCCGCGTTTGAAAAAACCTGTGAAAGTCTCGCTCTTGATTATCTGGACCTATACATGATTCACTGGCCCGAAACACACGGGGATGCCATTTCCTGGCAAAGCATCAATGCAGGGACATGGCGCGTTTTCGAGGAACTGTACAAAAGCGGCCGCGTGCGAGCCATCGGGGTGTGTAATTTCCTCACCCACCACTTAGTACCGCTTTTGGCTCGTGCGAATGTCCCTCCGATGGTCAATCAGCTGGAGTTTCATCCGGGGTACTGGCAAAAATCCACCGTGGAGTTCTGTCACAAGCACGCCATTCACGTGACGGCTTGGGATCCGATCGGGCGACGCGACGTGATGCCCGATCCCAAACTGGAAGCCATTGCCAAACGCCACGGCGTCACACCCGCACAAGTGGCCCTGCGTTGGTGCTTGCAACACGGGGTATCGGTCCTGCCGCGCACTTTAAATCCGGCGGACTTACCCGTTTATGCCGATGTGTTTAATTTCCGCTTAAGCGTCAGGGACATGACCGCCATCGATGAGTTGCCGCTCTCATGCTTTTCCGGTTTAGACCCGGACCGCGTTTCGTTTTAATCGGCCAACCGGTGCCCGCGCACCGTTCCGTACGTTAAAGCCACTCTCGGCGAGAGCACCAAGTAAGCCGTCCACGCAACGGTCCATAAAAACATCGGTAGCAGCGCCGACACGGAAAACGACAGATGAAAGTACCAGCTTTCAATGAGAACGGCAATCGGCCCCATGAGCCACAGTAAAACAATCACGCCGGCCAGTGCCGCGCTTGAGCGCTTGGCAACCAAAAGGACCAAAAGCGCCAGACCGAGCAGCCCCTGAATAAACGAGGGCCCGACCGTCACATAAGCGGCAAAGCGATCTAAACCCTCGGCATACTCAGACCACGGAAAACTCGTTGCAACGACGTAACCTTGCCAAAAAAGGTATTCGGTTACGGTCACCTGCCCGAGGACAAAAAGCACGAGAGCCCCGCCGAATCCGCTCTTGGTCTTGGCGCAAATCAGGCGCGGTAAAAAACGGCGCCCGAGAGCAGTCAGAAAAAATGTCGGCCCTGCCACAAGAACCATCACAAGAAGAATTCGCCCGAAAGCCATCTCATGACTCCTTTTTGGTGCGCGGAGTTACGGCATCCCCGGCATCTTCCTGCAATCCGACCAGAATCCCGCAAGGAGCCCCTTCGTGTGAGCCCGAACAGCGTGAAGCAAGCTCTTTTAAGTGCTCCTTTAAGGCTTTAAGCTTGGTAATCCGTTCATCGACTAAGCGCACGTGGTGTGCAATGAGTTCATGGACATGCTCGGCTTGCTCCGTGTCGGTCGCATCACAGGCAAGCAGTGCCCTAACATCCGAAAGCGGCATATCGAGCGTGCGACAGTGATGAATAAACATGAGTTCTCGAAGGTGCGCCTCGGTATAGGCACGGTAATTATTTTCCGTGCGACGAGCCGGCGTAAGAAGCCCCTCTTTTTCATAAAAGCGAATGGTCTCGATTCCGACACCCGAACGCTCCGAAAGCTCTCCGATTCGCATAGTTCCTCCGACGTTTTTCCGATTGTACTTGACTCTGGAGCCGCTACAGGGTTTTAAATGCACCCTGACACAGATTTTTCTTGCCGGAAACACTATGAAAAACCCTACTTTCCTCATTCATATCCAAGAAATGGACTGCCCGGTCGAAAAGGCTGAAATCGAAGAGAGCTTCGCCAAGAACCCGGACTTTGAGCCCGTAGCGACCGACCTCATGCACCGCACGATGCGCTTTGTTGCCAAAAGCGACAAAGCGACCTTGGAGTTGCTTCTCGAGAACCTGAAAAAAGCGGGTTTTCCGGGTGAAGCCGTCAATGAAGCGTCCGGCGCCTCAGCGCCGCTTTCCGTGCGGATTCCCGATCTAGATAGCAACGAGAAAGCCGAGAAACTTCGTCAAGCCTTCGAAAACGACACCGCCTTTGAGGTTCTTAATATCGACCTTGCGGACAAAAGCGTCACCTTGACCAAGCGTTTTCCCGAGGCTTTAACCGAAGATCTTTTCGCCAAGCTGGCAAAGTTAAACCTCGCAGCAAGTGAAATTCTTTCGAGTAAAAAGGAAGCCGCTACGTCCCAATCGCATCGGGGAGCCTTCCGTTTAGGCGTTGCGCTGGTCTTAGCCGCTTGCGGCGAAGGGTTTGAAATTGCCGGGACATTAAACGAAACAGCCGTTCTTGCCGTGTGCCTCGCGGCAATTGCCTTAAGCGGCATCAAAACCCTCGTCAAGGGCCTCTCTAACCTGCCGCGCTTTGTCTTTAACATGAATACCCTGATGGCCGTGGCCGTGCTCGGTGCCCTCGCCATCGGTCAGTATCCGGAAGCAGCCATGGTCATGGTCCTTTATGAAATCGGCGAGGCCATCGAAGACAAAACTCTCGCGCATGCGCGAAGCAGCATTCGGACGCTCCTGGAGAAAGCGCCGAGCACGGTGGAAATTCTCCTTGCGGGTAAATGGATTAAAAGCAGCCCCGAAGCGATTTGCCCCGGGACGATTTACCGCGCCGTACCCGGACAGATGATTGCCGCCGACGGCGTTGTCGTAGACGGCGTCAGTTCCGTCGATGTCTCGAGCATTACGGGCGAGCCTTTGCCGGAATCGGCGTGTGAGGGCTCCGTTGTGCGTTCCGGAAGCATTGCCTTAGACGGGTCTCTCTCGATTCGCGCCACACGTGCGGCTGCCGATTCCACGGCTGCACGCATCTCCAAAGCCATTCTCTCGGCCCAGCAAAAGAAAGCTCGCGTCGAACGCTTTATCGATCGCTTTGCACGCTGGTATACACCGGCAATCTTTGCAGCCAGTTTGCTCCTCGGCATCGGCACCGTGCTTTGGACAGGAACCTTAGATAAAGAAACGATCTACCGCTCGCTCGTCCTTCTTGTCATCGGGTGCCCCTGCGCCCTTGTGATTTCTACACCCGTGGCCCTGCTTTCGGCCATGACCTGTGCCAGTCGCCAAGGTGTCTTTATCCGAGGCGGAGTGCCGATGGAAACGGCGGCGACAATTCAAACCGCGGTCTTTGATAAAACCGGCACCTTAACCGTCGGGCGTCCGGTTTTCAAAGAGCTCGTGCCGGTAGGCGGATGCGACAAAGCCGTCTGTTGGCACTTAGCGGCAAGTCTTGCCGCCGCCAATAACCACCCCTTGAGCCAAGCCCTGGCTCGCTCCTGCGACAAAACCGTACGACTCAGTTCCGTGAAAGACCTGAAAAACCTTCCGGGGTACGGCGTTCAAGGTCGCGTGGACGGTGCACTGATTACGCTCACGAACCGCACGTGGCTGAAAGACAACGGGCTTTTAACGCCGCAAGTCGATGCAGTGTTTACGCGCCTTGAAAACGACGGCAATACCTGCATGGCCGTCAGTAACCTTTTCGGGGCACTCGGCGTCTTTGCCTTTGCCGACACGGCCAAACCCGGAATTGCTGCCTCTGTCAAAGCCCTAAAAGATCAAGGCGTCTCCGTGTGGATTCTCACGGGTGACAACGAAAAAAGCGCTGCGAAAATCGCTCGGGAAGCCGGCATCGACAACGTGCGCGCACGACTGCTCCCGCAAGAAAAACTGGCGATTATTTCCGAACTTGACGGTAAGGCTCCGACGGCTATGATCGGTGACGGCATTAACGATGCACCGTCTTTGGCTCGCGCTCGCCTAGGCATTGCCATGGGAGGCGCAGGCTCGGATACGGCCGTCGAATCGGCTGATGTCGTTTTGATGAATGACGACGTGGCCAAAGTAGGCTGGTTAAAACGCCTTTCGATTGCCACACGTCGTTGCGTGACCGAGAATATCGTCTTTGCACTCGGCGTGAAAGCCCTCTTTGCCGTCGCTGCCGTGACCGGATACGCCACGATGTGGATGGCCGTGTTTGCCGACACGGGCGTGTGCCTGATTGTCGTGGCCTGGGCATTAAGACTCCTGCGCTTTAAATAAGGCGACCGGAAGGGCTTTGCTTGCCGTTACACGTAACTTAAGCTTTGCCCGAAAGGTCTGCTCGCGCACCTTGCACCATGAAAGACCTTGATGCTCGGGGCAGGACATCCGGGGCTCGTTCTTGGAGAAGAAAAGAAGAACTCAGGCGCTTGACCGCTAACTGCGCCGCAAGGTAAAAGACGGGAACAGCCCTGCAAGCGTTTTTTCCAGTTCGTCCCCGGGGTAATCGGCTCCGACTGAACTTAAAGACGCTTTCATCCCGGGTGCCTTACGGTAGATTTGCAATGCATAGGTTTTGCATTCGTGCGATGCTAAAAACTGCGCAATCGCCAAAATAGCCTCGGGTGAGAGTAAATCCGGGTGCGCCGTCGTGCGCGCCTCGTAGGCGACACCCGATTGCCGAACAATCTCAAAGCTTTCTAAAAACGCCTGATGAGCGCCGGGCCGTCCGGCGGCACGATCGAAAACGTCCGCATCCTCAGGCGGTCCCTTCACATCAAGGCCCACCCAACTTACAAGATCAATCACCTCGCGTAAGCGCCTCGGGTAAGCGCCCGATGTATGCAGGCCCACCTTCATTCCGAGTGACCGAACATAGGTCATAGCAGCGTAAAGCGCCGGATCGATACACGGCTCGCCTCCGGAAAACACAACGGCATCAAGAAGCCCTGCCCGTTTTTTTAAAAGTGCGCAGAAGGCATCCCAACTCACCGGTTCTGTCCCCTCGGCAAACTCGCGCGGCTGCATCCAGTCGTTTTGGCAATACGGGCAACGCCACGGGCACCCTTGCACGAAGGCAACGGCACTTAAGAGCCCGGGGTAGTCAATCGTTGTAAAGGGCGTAACCGCCGCAATGCGAATGTCCGAGGCCTCTTTTCCCGTCAAGGCACAAACGCCGGGTTCGGTCCCGGCGTTAATGGCAATGGTCTTTGTCATGTTGCAAGAAACTTCGGGACGTGCGACTACTCGCCGCATTTGCCCAAGTGGCACTTGCTTTCGACAAAGTACTTGCGTTCGGCAAATTCTCCCTTCTTGCCGATGTTAAAGGACTGCACCGGACGGTGATACCCCATCACACGCGTCCAAACTTCGCAACGCTGGCGTTCGCTGTCCTTTAAAACGATTTCGTCTTGTTTTTGCTCTGTCATAGCTTACTCCTTGAAATCCTAACGACAGGATTGACTTTTCTAGGCGCGCTTGGCCGCTTCTTCGGCCTGACGCGCTCTCTTGCGTGCGATGATTTCCGCATCGCACTTCGGGCAAAAATCGTGACGCCCCGACAGGTACCCGTGTTTCGGGCAAATCGAGAACGTGGGCGTAACGGTAATGTACGGTAAACGGAAGCGCGTCAGTGTCTTGCGAACAAGATCGCGGCAGGCTTCGGCCGAACTCACGGCTTCGTTCATATAAAGGTGCAAGACCGTTCCGCCCGTGTACTTGCGTTGCAAGTCGTCTTGCATTTCAAGCGCTTCGAACGGATCGTCCGTATACCCGACCGGCAGCTGCGACGAATTCGTGTAGTACGGATTCTGGGGCGTACCGGCCTGAATGATGTTCGGGAACCGCTTACGGTCCTCCTTGGCAAAGCGGTATGTTGTGCCTTCCGCGGGCGTCGCTTCCAAGTTATACATGTGGTCGGTCTCGCTTTGGAACTCAACGAGGCGTTCACGCACGTGATCGAGGAACTTTAAGGCAAAGGTGTGTCCTTCTTCGCTCGTGATATTGGTTTTGTCGTGCGTGAAGTTACGAATCATCTCGTTAATGCCGTTCACGCCGATGGTCGAGAAGTGATTACGCAGCGTCCCGAGATAGCGCTTGGTGTACGGGAAAAGCCCCTGGTCGATGTGGCGCTGAATGACCTTACGCTTAATTTCAAGGGATTCTTTGGCTAAATCCAGAAGGTGGTCCAAACGGGCGTAAAGCGCCTTTTCATCACCCGGATACAGATATCCTAAACGCGCGCAGTTAATCGTCACGACGCCGAGGCTGCCGGTTTGTTCGGCCGACCCGAACAGACCGTTTCCGCGTTTTAAGAGTTCGCGCAAGTCCAGCTGCAGACGGCAGCACATCGAGCGAATCATGTTGGGTTTAAGTTCCGAATTGATAAAGTTCTGGAAATACGGCAGTCCGTACCGGGCCGTCATATCAAATAAAAGCTTAACGTTCGGACCTTCCCAATCAAAATCGGGCGTGATGTTGTAGGTCGGAATCGGGAACGTAAAAACGCGTCCCTTGCTATCTCCGCGCGTCATCACTTCGATGTAGGCGCGGTTGATCATGTTCATTTCTTCCTGCAGGTCCCCGTACGTAAAGGGCATCTCCTGGCCCCCGATCATCGGGTGCTGAGGCGCTAAATCAGGCGGGCACGTCCAATCGAACGTCAGGTTCGTAAACGGCGTCTGCGTACCCCAGCGGCTCGGAACATTGAGGTTATAAATCATCTCCTGAATGCACTGCACGACTTCCGAGTACGGGACATTATCCTTGCGGACAAAGGGAGCCATGTAGGTATCAAACGACGAAAAAGCCTGAGCGCCGGCCCATTCGTTTTGCATGGTGCCTAAAAAGTTCACGATCTGTCCGCAGGCAGACGACAAGTGCTTGGGGGCACCCGCTTCGACCTTACCCGGCACGCCGTTGAAGCCTTCGGTTAACACCGTTCTCAAGCTCCAGCCGGCGCAATAGCCCGAAAGCATATCCAGGTCGTGAATATGGAAATCGGCCTCACGGTGGCACTTGCCGATTTCGTTCGGATAAATAAAGTTCAGCCAATAGTTCGCCACAACCTTACCCGAGACATTGAGAATCATGCCGCCTAAGCTATACCCCTGGTTGGCGTTGGCATTGACACGCCAGTCGCTCTGATCGAGATACTCGTTAATAGAGCTTTCGACGTTAATCCAGGTCTTTTTCGCATCGCGGCTCTTGGCTCGCTGCTCGCGATACACGATATAGGCGCGTAGCGTCGTAAAGTGACCGGATTCAAATAGCGCCTGTTCGACGGCGTCTTGCACCTGCTCGATGTGAGGCGTGGCAACATTTAAGGCGCGAATCTTGGGCATCACCTGATTTTCGGTGATCTCCGCCGCAATAGCCGGACCGAATTCCCCGGTGGCCTTGCCTGCCTTTTCAATGGCTTTTTGAATCTTACTCGGATCAAAATCCTTGATTGACCCGTCGCGCTTAATTAAATGTTCCGGTGTGCAGGGCATCTTTATTCCTCGTGCTCGTAAGCATCGGATTTGCGCAAAAGACACACACGCGCGCGCATCTTTCGAAGTCCGATCGGCGGGACGCACCCTAGCAAAAAGCGAGAACGAAATCAACCGTAAGAATGCATGATGTAGTGGTTATTTTCGTAGAAAACACAATATCTTGTGTTTACTTAACCCTTGACAAATGATTTTTTCTGCAAATTCAAAGCATTAAAAACTCCTCTGGGGCCGATGACCGATGCCTAGGTATTTTCCCTAGGGTTGTTTCGTTTTTGTTCACAAAGCCTCACGGGGCAACCCGCGTACGCAAAAGGGCAAATACCCCTCTCGTATAATGCGTAAATCCCTGTTTTTGCACTGTTTCAAGACTTTTTATGACCGTAACTCTCATAGCCTGTCTTCTTGCGATGGGCGTTTTCGTCGGGTTTTTGGCCGGCCTACTCGGCATCGGCGGCGGAATGATTCTGACGCCTTTTTTTACGTTTTTGCTCCCGTATACCGGAATCGGTGACAACGTCGTCGTACATGTGGCCATCGCCACGTCCTTGGGAACCATTGTCTTTACGTCCCTATCCTCGATGTACGCACACAACAAGCGCGGTGCCGTTTTGTGGCGCGTAGTCTTTTCCGTCGCTCCGGGAATTCTCGTCGGTGCCGTACTCGGGGCAAAGATTTCTTCGCTTCTTTCGACAGCGGTCATTGCGTTGATTTTTGCGCTTTTTGTCGGGTTTTCGGCAACCAAGATGTTTTTAGATGCCAAACCGTCTCCGACGCGGGAACTTCCGGGCATCCTCGGCATGTTTATCGCCGGTCTTTTCATCGGTGCCGTCAGCGCGTTCGTCGGTGCGGGGGGGGGCTTTATCTCCGTCCCGCTTATGGTTTACTGCAACGTCCCGATGAAAAAAGCCGTCGGCACATCGGCCGCTTTGGGCTTTCCGATTGCGGTTTTCGGAAGCATCGGCTACATCTGGTCGGGTCTTGGCATCGCGGGGCTCCCGGGTCTGCCGGTCACGGCCGGCTTTATCCACCTTCCGGCGCTTTTCCTATGTGCTTGCGCCAGTTTCCTCATTGCTCCCCTGGGTGCAAAAGTGGCCCACAGTATTAATACAAAACCCCTTAAACGCCTCTTTGCCTGTAACCTATTTATCATCGCCGCGTATATGCTCTACCGCTCGTACATTGCGTTTTAACCGGTAAAAGGCAGGAATCGACGCATGATGCACAAGGGCTACATTTGCATTCTTTCGGCCGCACACGCCGTAGCCGATTTGCCTCCGGGGGCTCTTCCGGCGCTCCTGCCGTTTTTTGCGCTTTATTACCACTTAAGCTACACGGAAATTGCCGGACTGATGTTTGCCTCCTCGTGCCTATCGTCGGCCGTGCAACCGGTTTTCGGTCTTTTAGCCGATCGGTCTGACAAAAACGCCCTCATGGCAACGGGGGTTCTGCTCTCGGGTATCGGTCTGGCCCTGACGGGGTTTGTGAGCGGGTACCGGACCGTTTTTGCCGGCGTCACGCTCATGGGAATCGGATCGGCCATCTTTCACCCGCAGGCCGCACGATCGGTCAACTTTTTAGCCGGCAAACAAAAGAGCACCGGCATCGGGATTTTTTCCGTCGGCGGCAACGCCGGATTCGGGTTCGGTCCCCTGATTGCCGTCTGGGCCGTCACGCTCTGGGGTCTTAAAGGCACGGCACTTTTCGGCATTTTCGGTATTGCTTTTGCCCTCGTCCTTTTAATCCTAAACGCTCGCCTGACACAGGCAACGGCGCAAAGTCGTTCGGAAAACGCACCCGATTGCAAAGTTCGTTCCCGAGAGGGTACTAACGATTGGCATGCTTTTGCGCGTCTGACGCTGGTTATTATCGGGCGCTCGGTTGTCTTTTGTACGGTCTCGGCCTTTCTGCCGCTTTACTGCATCCGCACGCTCGGCGTGACCGAGGCCGTCGCCGGAACGACGATTGCTGTTCTTGCCTTCGGCTGCGCTGCGATGACGCTCCTAGGCGGATACTTAGGTGACAGAATCGGTCTGATTCGAATGCTGCGCTTGGGATCCCTGGTGCTCGTTCCGAGTACGGCTGCGCTTGTCTTATGCCCGAATATTTTCTGGATTTACGTTGTCTTGATGGTGTTAAGTTTCGGCATCAATGCGCCGTACCCGGCTTTCGTCGTCCTCGGACAAACGTACCTGGCGAAAAACATCGGTTTTGCCTCGGGCGTCACATTGGGATTGAGTTTTAGCGTCGGAGGCCTTTTTGTGCCGATTCTCGGGAAGTTGGCCGATGCCACGTCGCTTACCGTCGTCTTTACAGTCTTAATTGCGCTTTCGGCCCTATGCGCTCTCGGCGCTTTTATGCTCCGAGAAATCCCGCGCAAAGAGCCGCTTATCAAAGGATGACGACGTCGTACTCTTCTTGCGTGTAGCTCGGCTCGACCTCAAGGAGAACGACTTTCCCCATCATTTCCTGCAGCAGATCTAAAGCAGCCGACTCGTCTTCTAAGAAAAAATCAATGACAGATTGGCTCGCCAAAATCTTAAAGCTCTTGGCATCACGGTACTGTCGAAATTCCCTGAGTGTCTCCCGCATGATTTCGTAGCAGACGGTGCGCGCTGTCTTAATCTGGCCGCGTCCGCCGCAAATCGGGCACGTTTCGCATAAGACATGAGCGAGGGACTCACGCGTTCTCTTGCGCGTCATTTCCACAAGCCCAAGTTCGGTAAATTCCGAAACCGTCAGTTTCGTGTGATCGAGACTGACGGCACGACGCAGTTCCGAGAGAACGGCCGCGCGATTCTCTTCGCTGGTCATATCGATAAAATCGATGATGATGATGCCCCCGAGATTGCGTAGGCGCAGTTGCCGGGCAATCATCTGCGCGGCTTCCAAATTCGTTTTGAAAATCGTTTCGGAAAAATCGCGCTTTCCGACAAAGGCTCCGGTATTGACATCGATGGTCGTCATCGCCTCGGTCTGATCGAACACCAGATACCCGCCTGACGATAGGTCCACGCGACGCTTAAGGGCCTTGGCGATTTCCCGATCGATTCCGCGCACTTCGAAAAGGGGCCTGTCGCTCTCGTAGAGCTCCAATCGCTTTAAGGCCGACGGGACAAAGCGTCCGGCAAAAACCTTTAAGGCCTCGAAAAGCTCACGGTTATCGACCCAGATGATATCGGTCTGTGTCTGCACCATGTCACGCAAGACGCGCTGGGCAAGCGAGAGGTCCTCGTACAAAAGGCAAGGGGCAGCCCGGTGAACGGCCTTATTTTTAATCTCGGTCCAAAGGCGTCCCAAGTACTCCATATCCCGCAAGAATTCACAGTCCTTGGCGCTTTGTTCGGCACAGGTGCGAACGATGTAGCCGCCCTTTTCCGTCTCCGGGCGCAGACGTGTCATTTGGTCGCGCAATTCCTCGCGCCGTGCCTCATCTTCGATGCGCTGCGACACGCCGATGTGTGAATCGCCGGGTAGATACACGAGTTTTCGACCGGCAAGCGAAATCGTCGTTGTCAGACGTGCCCCTTTGGTGCCGATCGGGTCTTTGGCCACCTGCACCATCAGGCTTTGCCCTTCGGAAAGAATCTTTTCGATGGGCTTAATTTGATCTTCGGGCACGTGCTGCTCGATGTCGATGATGTGAAGAAAGGCACTGCGCTCAAGACCGATGTCCAAAAAGGCCGACTGCATGCCCGGAAGAACGCGTAGGACGCGCCCCATATAGACGTTGCCGACAATCCCGCGTTCGGCAGCGCGCTCAATGTGTAAATCTTCGAGCACGCCCTGCTCTAAAAGCGCCACACGTGTCTCGCGCGGGGAGCAGTTGATCAAAATTTCTTGCATAACTGACCGCCCGGTCTGCCGTATCGGGGAAGATCGAGCACAAAAGTCGAAAAATGTAGAGGCATTTTAGCGATTCGGAGACCTCTTCTGCCGGCGTTCGGGCTGCAAGGTAATGTGATCGATTCCGAAACGCTCGGAAAGGGTACGGCGCGCGAGAGCAAGCATCGCATCCCAGTTTTCCTCGGCATCGGTATGTAAATGCGCCGAAATTGCCGAATGGCCCGGTGCCATCATCCAAACGTGTAAATCATGGACTTCTTTGACGCCCGGGATTTGTGCCAGCGCGTCTCCGACGGCGTTGTAATCGACGCCTTCGGGAACGGCATCCAAAAGAACAGGCACCGACTCTTTGAAAATCGAATATGTCGCCCGCAGTAAAAGGAGCCCGACGAAAACCGACAAAATCGGGTCTGCTACGGAAAATCTCGGCCCTGCGAAATACACAAGGCCGCCCGCAACGATTGCTGCAACCGATCCCATGAGGTCCCCCGCGACATGCAGGAGGGCCGCCCGTGTGTTCATGTTCTTCTTATCGCGCGAAAGCGACCCGATGACAGCGAGGTTCATCAAAAGACCGACCGAAGCAATTCCCATCACCACACCGCCTTGAACCTGCGGGGGATCGGTCAGACGAATCGCCGCCTGCACGAAAATCCACACCACGACTCCGAGCATGGCAAGGGCGTTGATAAAGGCCGCAAGGGCCTCGACACGGGCGTGTCCGAAACTGTGATCCGAATCGGCACCTTTGGTGGCAATCCAATTGGCAAGAAGCGCTAAAAACAGGCTCAGCGAGTCGGTAATCATGTGCCAGGCATCGCTCACAAGTGCGAGGGAATTGCCCCACAGACCCCCGATCAGTTCCACAAAAGCAAACCCGAGCGTTAAAAAGACCGCCACGCCGAAAACGTCGGTCTTCACGCGCCCGGTCGCATGCAAATACCGGCTATCGCCCTCATCGTGCCGAGCATAACCCTTTAAGGTCATTTCCTTTGTCGACTGTTTATTTTTCATCGCAAAACCAATAAAAACCCTTCGCAAGCGTCTTTTTGCGCCGCCTGCGAAGGGGTGAATGAACCGAGCCGCCGGGCGCCTTATTCTTTTTTGCTATCCGCCAGCATCGGAACAATCGTGGATGCATCGGAACTTAAGAGTCCCGTCTTGGCGTACGTACGCAGCTTTTCGCGCGTATCGGTGATGTCCAGGTTACGCATCGTCAACTGACCGATACGGTCCACGGCCGTGAACATCGAGTCGCCCTTTTCCATCGTCAGTCTCGAGGGCTCGTACGTTAAATTCGGGGACTTGGTATCCAAAATTGTAAAGTCATTGCCGCGACGCAGCTCGAGCGTCACTTCACCCGTAATCGGGCGCGCCACCCAGCGCATGGCACTTTCCCGGAGCATGATGGCCTGACTGTCAAACCAGCGACCTTGATAGAGAAGCCTCCCGAGTTTGCGCCCGTTGATGTGGTACTGCTCGATTGTATCCTCGTTGTGAATACCCGACACGAGACGCTCGTAGGCAATGTACAAAAGCGCCATTCCCGGAGCCTCGTAAATACCGCGGCTCTTGGCTTCGATAATACGGTTTTCGATTTGATCGGTCATCCCGAGACCGTGCCGACCGCCGATGCGATTGGCTTCGAGCATCAATTCCACGGAGTCGTTAAACTCGCGACCGTTTAACGCCACGGGCTGTCCTTCTTCAAAGCGGACCGTCACGACTTCCGGCGCAACGGGGACCTTCTCGTCCCAGAAAGCCACGCCCATAATCGGCTCGACAATCTTCATCGATGTGGAAAGTTGCTCTAAGTCCTTGGCTTCGTGCGTTGCCCCGAGCATATTCGAATCGGTCGAATAGGCTTTTTCCGCCTTCATGCGATAGGCAAAGCCTTGGGCCGTAAGAAACGCCGACATCTCGGCACGCCCGCCGAGTTCGGCAATGAACCGGGTATCGAGCCAGGGCTTGTAAATCTGCAAATTGGGATTGACAAGAAGCCCGTACCGGTAAAAGCGCTCGATATCATTACCCTTGTAGGTCGATCCGTCTCCCCAAATATTCACACCGTCTTCGCGCATCGCGGAAACAAGCATCGTGCCCGTGACGGCGCGTCCCAAGGGCGTGGTATTGAAATACGGGAGACCTGCCGTATAGATGTGAAATGCATTGGACTGGATCGCCGAGATGCCTTCGGCCACAAGCTGATGACGGCAATCGATTAAGCGGGCATTTTCAGCTCCGTACTCCATAGCGCGGCGCGGAATAGCCTCGTAGTCCGATTCATCGGGCTGGCCCAAATTGGCCGTGTAGGCATACGGGAACGCACCTTTATTTTTCATCCACCGCAGAGCAGCACTCGTGTCAAGGCCGCCGGAAAACGCAATACCGACCTTTTTCCCGACCGGAACGCTTTGAAGAATGGTTTGAGACATCGTTGCACCTAAAACAAAAAGAAAAAACAAAGGTTTTCGAAATACCTCCGAAAACCGAAATTGTTCCCCTTGAAGGAAAGATTCTTAAATCCTACCCACAACACATCACGTTAAATTATAGGCGTCCTCCCGAGATTCTTTCGGGAAGAAAGCGTATTTAAAGCGCGAACTTGTCGGCGATTAACTTGGCTACGGACGTTTTCCCTAGGCGCCTCTCGAGGGCAGGAAGCGCGCCGGAAACCTTCACTTTTTTCAATCGAGAAACGAATCGGAACGCACCGTCCCCTCTCTTTTGCAGTTTTGATCCTTTCTATGAAAAACAGATTTCTCCTTAAGAAAAGTCGATCTGAGAGACTCTGTGCCTCTCAGGCTTTTTTCGCACCCTTTACCAAATTGCGGCGTCAAGCTCCGTCCTTCAGGGCGGCGATATAAGCCGCGCG
>UQOW01000023.1 GCA_900542805.1 uncultured Sutterella sp. | reverse complement strand
AACTAAGGACCCGTAGCGCATAAGCGCCTGCTTGCCTGACATTGCGTCAGACATATATGCTCCTTATAAAATTGAAAAAGCATGCCTTGCGCAGATAAATCCGGAAGGGGGGCGGATTGGCTGCGCAAGACATTTACTTAAGTGAGAAACTAACCGAACAACATGTGCGGAATCGTCAGAGTAATAGACGGGAATGCGACGACAACGGCTAGGGCGGCTAAAAGAACGAAAACCAGAGGAATCACTTCCGGAATGATTTTCGTAAACGTCACGTTGGAAACGCGGGCTGCAACATATAGCGTTGCTGCAACGGGCGGCGTCATCATGCCGACAGCTAAGTTGGCGACCATGACGGTACCGAAGTAAATCGGATCAATGCCGTATTGCATTGCAACCGGATACATCAAGGGAGCGAGTAGCAACACGCAGGCCGAACCGTTTTCTACCATGCCGGCAAAGAAAAGAATCACATTGCAAATTAGCATGAAAGCGATGGGAGAGGAGACGTACCCTAATGCAACGGCCGTCAGAAGTTCCGGGACCTGTTCGCGCGTTAGCATGTAACTTAAGCATGAAACGCCTCCGATGATGAACATAATCGTGGCGGTTGTGATGGAGCTGGTGAGGAAAATCTTAAATAAATCCTTAACCTTTAACGTGCGAAGGACGAAAAGCGCAATCACAAGAGCGTAGACGACGGAGACGCCGGCGGCTTCCGTCGGCGTAAAGAGACCGGTGTAAATCCCGCCCAAGATGATAATCGGGATTAAAAGAGCCCAGATGGCTTCCTTAAACGCTTGGGCAATTCGGGTGAATGAAAATCCGGTTGTTTTTCCGCCGTAACCGCGTTTTCTGCAGATGTAGATTTCATAAGCAATGAGAAATGCGGCAAAGACAACGCCCGGACCGATACCAGCAACGAGCATGGCGCCGATAGATGTATTGGTGACTACTCCGTAGACCACCATAAGAATAGAGGGCGGAATGAGAACACCTAAAGGACCGGAAGCCGTGACAATCGCGGCTGTAAACTCCTTGTCGTAGCCTTCTTTTTCCATCTCGGGGGCAACGACTGCGCCGATTGCTGCGGCCGTCGCCGGTCCGGATCCTGAAACCGCTCCGAAAAAGAGGCAGGCCGTCGTCGTCACCATGGCCATGGATCCGCGCAAGTGACCAATGATGGAGTTGGCTAATGCTACTAACGATTTAGAGACTTTACCGGCAAAAAGCAGGTCGCCGGATAAAACGAACATCGGAATAGCAAGAAGTTCGTACGAACTCATGCCAGACCAAAATCGCGGAGCAATGATTTGAAAGAAGAACGTCTCACCTGTCAGGAAAAAGTACACAAGAACCGTCATCGCCAAAACGATGGCAATCGGCACTCCGATGGCACACAGGGCAAAGAAAAGTGCGATTAAAAAGATACCCATAATTACTTCTCCTTATACTCAATCGGTGCTTTAAGGTGACCGAGTGTGCTTTCTATCGTGAAAAGGATCATCAGGATTGTTGCAACGGGAATGCAAAGGTAAAACCACCCCATGCCAATTTCGGGGATTGCTTCTGTTCCTACGTCAAAATTGGATAAACACCAGGGGATACTCACGTACAGGAGTACCAGGAAGAAAATCATGCAAATCGCATCGGTTGCAAGATTGCAAAACCAGGCTGTTTTCCCTTTGACAGCGACCTCAATGACATCGACAAAGATGTGACTGTGTTCACGAAGTGCTTTGGCGCTTCCGAACATCGATAGCCACACGAAGGTGTATTTGGCATATTCTTCGGTCCACGGAAGCGGAATCTGTAAAAAAAATCGATTAAAAATCTGAAGTGCGATTGTAAAACACAAAAACGCGCACGATGCGACCACGATGATGTCAACATATTTCATCATACGATCGTTCAGATGAACTAACGATGCGTACATCGTCCCTCCTTTGAATTCTTCTAAATTCTCATTTTTGTTCTAAAAACACATCCCGGAAGGGGTATATTCCGGGATGTGTACCGGCCTGTATTACTTAAAGGCACGGACTCGATCCATGATTTTCTTCCACTTGGGGAACTTTTCCTGAACCGGACTCAAAACCGCCGACCATTCATCCAAATTGCATTGAGAAAACTCCACGCCGTGCTTGTCACGAAGTTCGACGATACCGTCCTTTTCAGCTTTGGCCATAAGATCACGTTGGTAAAGCGCTGACTCATAGGCGGCGTCCTTAAGAATCTTGATTTGATCTTTCTTAAGACGTTGCATGGTCATCTTGCTGATTGAAAGGGGTTCGACAAGGAAGCTGAAGTTATTGAGCGCAATGTACTTGGACACTTCGTAATGCTTACTGTTTAAAACATTACTGATGGACTGCGTCTGTGCATCAATCATGCCCATTTGAAGTGCCGTGTAAACCTCGCTAAATGCCGTTGTTGTTACAACGGCGTTCAGTGCGCTGACGGCTTGTACGTAACTCGGACCGGGCTGAACGCGAACTTTCATGCCCTTCATGTCGCTCGGATGGACGACTTTCCGTGTGGAATTGATGTAGATGGTTCCGACCGAGTGGTAAGCCAGAACGGAAATACCCTTGCGTTCCAGACCCTCGTTAAGTTCGTCAGCAAGCCAACTGTCCAGGCACCCGTAAAGGTGATTCCAATCGCGGAAAAGATACGGCAGTCCCAGTACGCTCACTTCCGAGTTGTATTTTTCAAGCACCATCGTGTTGGTCAGCGCAAGGTCAACTGTACCCATGCTCATCCCTTCGGCTAGTTGCGCCATTTTGCCTAAGGTTCCGTTCGGATAAATCTGAATCTGAATGGAACCTTTGGATTTTTCCGATACGAGCTCGGCAAATTTAACTGCCCCCATGTGGTACGGATGCGATTCGGGCATTTCGTGTCCGAGACGCAGTTTCATCGAGGCGGCTGCAGCACTTGTAAAGGGCAAGATCGCTAAAGACATCCCCAACACAGCTCCGCATAAAGCGGAGAGCATCTTTCTCTTTGAAATTTGCATGATGTGATTCTCCATTTTTTTTATGGGGAGTTTAGACGCGGTATTTATTGATAAAGTCCCAATTCAGGGGAATCCCGAGTCCGATTCCGTCAGGAACCTCCACAAAACCGTCTGCAATCTTCAACGGATTTTTCATAATCTGACGCCAGAGAGGATCGCGTTTGGGGTTGGCAAAGATTTCCACCGGGGCAGCGTTCTCGCAGCAGGCCAATGTTGTAATCGATCCCTGCGGTTCTTCGTGGTGCCCCATTTTGACACCGTGCTTTTGTGCAAATTCGGCGACACGCATCCAGCTTGTGATACCTCCTACAAGTGTCATGTCGGTATTGAGTTGATCGACTGCTCCGTAGCGGACAAGATCCATGCTACGGAACTCACTGATATCGCCTTGGCCTGCAACAATCGGAATCTTCGAATCCTTGCGAACCTCAGCCAACCCAGAAAGGCAATCGAACCAACGGACGGGTTCTTCGAGCCAGGCAAGTCCTAAATCACCGGCTTTGGCACAAAAATCTTTAGCCTGAGCGACGGTCCACCCTTGGTTGACGTCCACGGCAAGCTTAAAATTACGTCCGGCAGCATTCCAAGCTGCTTGAATGCGCTCGACGTCTTTTTCATAGACGGCGCGACCGACTTTCATTTTAAGTCCGCCGACCCCGTAGACCTCATGGAGTTCACGTGCTTCATCAGCCGTGCCCTGCGGATCATTTGGATGATAGTAGCCACCGATGGAAATGACCGGCATCTTCATGCGTTTTGCCCCGCCCAAGAGTTCGAAAACAGGACACTTTTTGATCTTTCCGAGTCCGTCCCACAGAGCCATATCCACTAAAGACAGAGCCTGCTGCTGAATTCCATGACGGCCCATGTCCAAGTCAACAAGGGCGCGGTAACCCAAGTCAATCTTAAATTCCATCAATTCGTCGTGAATGCGTGCGATGTCTTCACGGCAGTCGATATCTTTGCCGATTAAAAACTGTTGGAACTCACCGTTGATGAGACGAACGACGGCATCTTGTTCCATGTCCTCGTCACCGCCATATGTTTCGGCACGGATGCCGTTTTCAAATTCGACCAGACACACAATGGTGTAGCGGTTTTTAACTTGATAGGTCCCGGCTCGGAAGATTTCTTGGAGGGTGTAGTGGATCGGGATGGCTTTTACGGATTTAATTATCATGGAGTGTCTCCTTGATTGGTTGGATGGGTGCTGTAGGCACAATTTAAAACGCGATAATCATACGCTCCAAAACTGTCGACAATCGACAGTCGATAGTATGTTGTATGACAAAAATCAAATACGGACAAATTTTCAGCGTGCCATGTTGAAAAGAGGAGTTTTTCTTTGATATTCGGTATATATTTCTACGTTCCGCCGATTTATTATCATGCTATGACAAAGACACAATCCGAACTTATTCGCCCTTTGTTAATCCTTGAACAGGTCATTGAACGTCTGACGGACGAAATCATCAAGGGAAAGATTCAGACGGGGAGTCAACTCGTTGAAATCGATCTTCAAAAGCGTTTCGGTATCAGTCGTACGCCTTTAAGAGAAGCCTTCCGCGAGCTTGAGCGCTTAGGCTTTGTAACAATCATTCCCAGGCGGGGGGCCTTTGTCAAAAGGCTGACCCGGCAGGAAGTGATTGACATCTATGAGATGCGCTCTGTTCTTGAAGGTCTTGCCGCACGGCTTGCCTTTAAGGAAAAAAAGGAAGCGTTTGATGAGCTTTCCGAATGCATGAAGCGCATGCAGGAGGCTTACGAAAAAAAGAATCAGACGATGTTTCTTAAAGCACACGACGATTTTCACAACGTTTGGATTCTCAGAAGCAATAATCCCTCTCTTATAGATGAATGCCTCAAACTGCGTGGTTTGACGAGCTGGCATCGCATGTTTTTCAAATTCGATACCGTCAGTTTCTCCAGTGCCATCGAAGTTCATTCAAAGATACTTGCCGGTTTTCAATCCGATCAATCCAGTGGCGAGACGGTTGAGAAAATCGTCCGTGATAACGTTCGCTCCGCCATTGACAGACTCAAGGTATAAAAAGCTTGTGCAGAACCGGACACGAAGGAGAAGGTTTTCTCTCTCTGTTCTTTGACGCGCGAGAAGATGCGGGCGAGTCTCTCCCGTTTTAAGCGAAGAAGGAGCCATCAAATCGCAACCGGATTGTTTTCAAGTTTTCAGGCCGTTACATCAATCGACAGGTCCGTATAGGAGAAACCCGATTAGAAAGGGGAAACGCCCCGGGCTCCGTGTTCCGAAATCGTCAGATGGCGAACCGATCTCGCAGTTTTCGCAACATTAATAGAACTTCTCTGCAAGCAAATTGGAAACGCCTTTTTTTGTTCACACAATTGCCCCCGTTTACATCTTTGCCTCGGAGAAGTCCATGTACCTTGACTCTGTTAAAGACCGTTTCCCGCAAGTTCAAAAGCGTCTTATTGACTTAGCGCGGATTCCATCCGTAACCCCTCCGTCGGATACAAAAACCATTGCCGAGTACGTTGCGGCTACCCTTTCGGATATTCCCGGTGTTGCCGTCAGTGTCCTCTCCGAGGTAAATCCCATTGTCAATGTCCTCGCTTCGGTTGAAGGCGCAAAAGGTGCGGGGCATACGCTTTTATTAAACGGACACTTGGATACCTTTGAAGTTGTCACGCCCGAGAACTGGAAACATGCTCCCTTCGCAGGTGAGGTTGAAAATCGTCGTATCTTCGGGGTCGGCGTCTCGGATATGAAAGCCGGGTGTGCCTCATTACTTGAAACATTTATTCTGATGGCCGAGCATCGCGACGAATGGGCCGGAAAACTCATTCTTACGCTCGTGGGGGGCGAAGAGTGCGGCGGCAAACACGGAACCGAATTTCTCCTCAGAACGATTCCGGAATTGTCTCGAGCCGATGCGTGTTTAATCGGCGACGTCGGAACAACGCGCGTTGTGCGATTCGGCGAAAAGGGTCGTTATCGCTTCAAACTTATGGCGCACGGCATTCCCGGACACGGCGCACACATGCACAAGACGAAAAACGCCATTGATATGCTCATTGACGCCATCGTGGATTACAAAGCTCGCGTGAAGGCGATTCCCGTCAACTGTCCGGAAGACGTTTTAACGGCCATTCGCAATGCCGGCCCTGTCTCCGAATCCGTGGTCGGAGCCGGGGAGACGGAGACACTTTTGACCGTGACGAGCAATATCGGAATTTTCCGCGCCGGAACAGCGCCGAACCTCGTGCCGGGGTATGCGGAAGTTGTGATTGACTCTCGGTTTCCCGTCGGTGTGAAAAGCGATGATGTTAAAGCCGTTCTCGATGACTTGTGCAAGGCGCGTCCCGGTATCTCGTACGAGACGATGATGATCTGCGAAGCTTTATGTTCCGATCCGAATCATCCGCTGTTAAAGACGCTTGTTTTAAACGCCCGAAGAGCATTTAACGCGCCCTGCGTTGCCACGGTTCGGCTCGGCGGAACCGACGCCAAACATGTCAGGCGTTACGGCGTTCCTTCTTTCAGCTGCGGTTGCGAAGGGGGTTTTATGGGGGCCCCGGATGAATTCGTGGACTTTGATGAATTGGACCGTGTTTTCGAAACACATGCGCGAAGTGTTTTTGAGTACATGCAATCGTAGGCGAAGGTCACTTTCATGAAAAGAATGTCGGTGCTGATTGCGTCGGCGCTTGTTTTGAGCATTCTCCTGATGCGTGCTCCCGTGACATGCGTCGGGCCTGTGGCCGAATCTCTTCGAGAGACGCTTTCCGTATCGTATGCAACGTACGGGGTTGTTTCAGCGCTTCCCGTGTTGATGTTCGGCTTAGCCGGCTTTGCGGCACCGCTTCTTTTCTCCAAACTTTCGACACGCATTTCTTTGGGGTGTGTTTTAAGCCTCTTGTCGGTGGGCCTGGCGCTTCGTCTGATCGAATCGTTGCCGTCGTTACTTGTCGGGACCCTTTTTATCGGGGCCGGCATCGCTGTTCTCAATACCGTTATACCGGTTGTTTTACGACATTATTTTCCCGGAAATGTTTCCAAAGCCCTCGGAATTTACACAGCGGCCACCGGTTGCTCGAGTTTTGTCGGGGCTTTGGTTGCCGTCCCCCTTTTAAATGCAACGGGAACGTATGCCACAGCTCTCGGTATATGGGTTGTTTTTGCGGTGCCGGCCGCGATGGCTTGGTTTTGCGCTGATCGAACACGGTTACCTGACTTGAGAGCGTCAAAAAAGAGTTCCTTTTCGTTTCATGCATTTCCCGATTGGTTTTCAAAAGTTCCCGTCGTTTTCACGATGAGTCTTCAGTCTTTGGTTGTCTATGCGCTCATTGCGTGGCTACCGACGCTTCTGATGAGTCGGGGAATGGATCCTGCGGCGGCCGGTTGTGCTCTTTCCGTTCTTTTAATCGGTGCGGGGCTTGCAAGTCTTTTGATTGCGCCGATGATTCGTCTCTTCGGTACAGAGGGGCGGCTCTCCTTTGTCCTCACAGTCCTCTCGATTGTTCCGCTTCTTTTTTTATTTCTTCCGGGATTTTGGCCCTTTCTTGCCTGTGTGCTTTTATCCGTGCCGCACGGTGCGCGTTTTTCCCTTGCGCTCATTTTGATTTCAAAATCGTCCGTTTCTCTTTCCCAAATGCTTGCCTTATCCTCGATCTCTCAGGGATTCGGTTACATCCTCGGGGCCCTCGGGCCTTTACTTTGTGCAAGTCTTTATCGAGGAGACGGGAATTGGACGGGTGTCCTTATTTTCCTTTCGGCTTCGTGCGTTCTTTGGGGAATTGCAGCAATCGCCGGCTTTGCCAAAGCCGGAAAACAGTAACGGATCCCTGGGTTTAAAAACTTTGATCGGGGCGATAGATTTCCGTTTTCTCTGCCGCTGCAGGAAAGCGTATTCGGGCCCAGGCAAGAATCGTGTTCTGCGTATAATCGGCCAGCGTTTGTGAAAGATTTCTAAAAAGCGCACGTGGAAAGTCTTTCTTTGCCACGAGCATTAAACGTCGCTTAAAAGCCGGTTCGGGCATTGAGAAAAAGGCCAGTTTGTCAAGCAGAACATTGTCAATCAAAGTCCGATTTTGAAAAAGAGATGAAACGGGGATCAGACTCCAGCCTCGAGATCGGGCAATGAGACCTAATTTCGTGCCGATATTGTCGACCTCGATGCGACTGTGAAAGGTTATCCCGTTGGTTGTCAGAAAGCTCACGAGGGATTTTCCCGAACGACTTCGCTTATAAGAAAAAATATACGGCAGACCGCAAAACGACAGATTATTCCAATTCAGGGAAGGAGGGAGGGATTTTGCCAAGAATTTGGGAACGACAACAAGGGCCGGTTCACGCAAGAAGGTCATGCGCATCACGTGATTGATTTCGGTCGGAAGCTCGGAGGTGACAACCGCATCGATTTCACCGTCTTCAAAGAGACCGCTGAGGCGATCGGTTGTCCCCGTGACGTTTAAAACGGCATCAAAATCGGATGCCGTCTCATGAAGGATTTCTGCCGAAGCTTGCGTGTAGCTCTCAATAAAGCCGATGCGTAAATTTTTGGCCCGGGAAGATCCGGCCTTGAGGTCATCAACGGCGTTGTGTAGTTCGTGTCGAATCTCCTGCAAGGCTGAATAAAAATGTCTCGCTTCGGGCGTTAAGGTAAAGGGGCGTTTCCCGGCGACAATTAAATCGGTTTTCAGCGTTGCTTCCAGTTTTCGAATCTGTCGAGAAGCCGACGAAAGCGAGACGCCGAAGGCCTCGGCTGTTTTCGCAAGATTACGGTGCTGCGCAAAATGCAAGAAAACCTTGAGACTATCCGAGAAAAGATTGTCAGATAAATCGGACATGTTGTTCTCCTTGCAAAGGGCAGACGTACGTTTCACGAAAAAATGCGCATTTCAGGAAAAACATCTTGAGATTTTCTCACATGATGCAACGCATTGCTATAAGGAAACGCCCTTTAAATTTTTATCGGAAAGCCAAGCGCAATTCCAACCTTTATCGTCTTCGGCCCAAATCTTGCAAAGCGCATCTTGCTTGATATGGGACCAATTTTTATCAACGTTCAGGTCTGCGACAAACGTGTTGCCGGCTTCATCGGCCCAAAGGGGCTTATCACTTCATCGGCCGGGCGACTTGTACGTCAAGTTCGGGTACTTTTCGTTTTGTGTTGACCTTAGCCATAATTTCGACGAGATCATCGCGGCGGACATGTGACCAGTTTTCATCGTCATTTAATCTGGCGCCGATCGTATCGCCCGCTAAATCCGTAAATTCGTACGTTTCGCAGCAAAGGTGCTTGGTGAAGCACCCCTTAAGATAAACGAGATCCTCATGGCGCGACGAGGCTTTAATTTGAGCGATTGTCACAAGGCGCGAGCGATCAATGGGCGCGGTCAATATCGAGGGATCCATGGTCCTTGTGCAGTGAGAAAATCCCACGGGCCCCGTGGCCGAAACGACGGCCGGAGTGATAAGACCGATGAGGGCGGCGATAACAAGGGGTCGGCGTTGTGTTGTCATAGTCAGGCTCCTTGGTTGAATCGTCCGTCAAAGTGCTTCGGATTCTGCAGTCAAGTGTGCTTGAGTTGGACTTTTGAGTCAAGAGGGAACGGGATTTTTTCGAGGGTAACAGTGAAACGGCATCGGCAAGGGTCTTTGAGGCATGTGCTTTTTTAGCGTTAAGGTAGGTGTGAGGGCGGAGGGTAGGCGCCTTGCATACCTTCAATGAAGAGGCCGGTGTTGTTAAAGACTTTACCGGTGACAATTGTCAATCGCTTTGAGATCCCGACCCCGTTGTCGCCATCGACAGGCTCTTTTCCTTCGTTTGAGCGTCCGAACCCTTGTGTTGCTCTCGGTAAAAATTTTTCATTTCCACGAATGCGATGCCTTTGAACCCGCTCGCTTTTAAAAGCGAAGAGTCGGTTATTTTAATTGATTGAGGTTTTACGCTAGGGATGATTCGATTCAGAGCGCTGTTTTCCCTGCAGGACAACGAGAACCAAAATCGAAGCCATAATCAGAGCAATCCCGATGGCTGTTTTTGTGCTGCACGCCTCCCCTAATGCAAAGATTCCGAGGAGGGCAGCTCCCATCGGCTCTGCAAGCGTCAATGTTGAAGCAATTGCCGGCGGCGTGGTTTTCAGGCCTTTAACCAAAAGAGAAAATGCACAAGCGGCCGTAATAACGCCTAGTCCTGTTGTGACGGCTAATCCCTTGGCCGTCAGAACCCATGAGACCGGATAAAAGAAAAAGAAGGGGAGTAATCCGAGTCCGACAAGGAACATGACGACCATCATGCTTTCTTCTGCCGTGTGGTGCTCCGTTAAAGACTTTGCGATGGTAAGGTCGACGGCATAACAGATGCCGGCAAACACCGATAACGCAAGACCGAACGGATCTAAGGGAGCGCCTTCCACCGAGTTCATCAGAATAAGTCCGATGACGGCAAGCAGTGTTGCCGGGTACCAGGCTCGGGGCGGGGCTTTCTTTTCCAAAATCGTACTCATAATGCCCGAGGCAATCGGTGTCACACCGATGGAAACAACCGTCCCGACGGCAACTCCCACAAAAAGAAGACTGTTAAAAAAAGTGATTTGATAGGCCCAAAGTGCAAGAGAATAAACAAAAAGGGTTTTGACGGGCCAGTTGCGCAAATTCAGTTTCTTTCCCGCAAGGAGGCTAAATAAAAAAAGTGCAACTGCCCCGATGAGCATTCTCATGCCGGCGACCACACAGGGCGTTGCTTGATCGGGGGCAACGGCTTGTAAAAAGCCGCTTGTGGAAAAACATAAAGACCCTGCCAGAACAAGTAAGGGTCCTTTAAGCGATGTCTGAGACATAGTAACTCTTTAGAAAACCCCGGAAAACTCGATACAAATCAAGTTTTCCGGGGCGAGGGGAAAATCTTAGCTACACGTGACGTAGTGTCTTGTATTTTTTAAAGAGTGCTTCCATTTTGTCCGGATCTGTCATGGCCGTGACATCAAAGAGCTCCTCGACAGTCTCATCGGGCAAAAGGCCGCTACGCTTGGCCGCTTCTTTACAGGTGATGTTTTCATCGATGGCCAAGTGTGCAATCTTGGTTCCGACTTCGTACCCGAAAAGCGTACTGACCATCGTCGCAAGCGATGTGCTCATTTCGGTCATCTCGCGGCAGTGCTCGCGGTTGGCGGTAATGCCGTCAATGCATTTGGCAGCAAAGATTCTCATCGAGCGAGCAAGAAGGTCACAAGACTCGATAAAGCTCTTGACGGGAATCCCTGAGGACGTCCCGAGCTCAAGCCATCCGGAAAGAATTCCTGCAACAAGTCCCGTGTGATTCGCACTGACACGGTCTGTTGTCAAAAACACCATTTCGGGAATGACGGGATTGACCTTACCGGGCATAATCGAACTTCCCGGTGCAACGGCCGGGAGATTGATTTCCCCGAAACCGGCTCTCGGACCGGAAGCCAAAAGTCGAATGTCGCGTGCCATCTTCCAAACAAGGGTTGCGAGGGCCTGTACGTGCGCATGGGCAATGACAAGACCGTCGGTTGCCATCATGCCGTCAAAAAGGTCTTCTTCGGTTTCAATGGGTCTGCCGCACACGTCACTTAAGTGCTGTGCAATGACTTGCCTAAAGCCCGGCAGACAACTCATACCCGTACCGACCGCCGTTCCTCCCAAGCACGATTTATTCCAGTGTTCACGTTCAAGCTTCAGGCGCTTAACAAGACGTCCGGTTGCATGAGCAAAAGCCCCGAATTCTTGGCCGAGTGTGAGCGGCACAGCATCTTGCAGGCACGTTCTGCCCATCTTGATGACATCGGCAAATTCCGTTGCCTTCTTTTGTAAAGAAGCTTGTAGGATTTTGCTCGCGTCAATGACTTTTCCGAGCTCCTCGTAGATAACCATCTCTTTGGCCGTCGGCACAAGGTCGTTCGTCGACTGGCACATATTGACATGCGTATTGGGGTGAATGGGACCGGTTTTACTGCCCGTCATGAGTTCGTTGGCTCGGTGCGCAACGACTTCGTTAACAATCATGTTGGTCGGAGTCCCCGAGCCGCGATAAATGTTTACGACAAACTGACCTTTCATCTTGCCGTCGGCAACTTCTCGAGCGGCTAATTCGATATATTTAGCCTTTTCCGGATCTAAGGCGCCGATTTGGACATTGGCTCGGGCACAGGCAATTTTGCATAAGGCTACCGAACGAATGTAGCTCGGGTAGTCATCGAGCGTTAAGGGTCCCACATCAAACGCCCGGCGATTTCTCTCCGAGACGATTCCGTAGTAGGCGCTCTCGGGAATCTCGAGTTCTCCGAGTCCGTCGTGTTCAACTCGCATTTGTGTCATTTCGAATTCTCCCGTCGATTAATCGATGGCGCGTAAAGCGCCGTATTTAGAGAGCATGGCAACCGTGTCTTTACGATGCGCAAGCTTTGTGACGTCGAAAATTTCTTCGGCCACTTCGGGGCTAACAAGACCCTCGCGCAGTGCCGCTTCCTTGCAAGTAATCTTTTCCTTGTAGGCAATCTGTGCAATGCGTGTTCCTGTCGGATAGCCGAACAGGGCACTGGCGATTGTCGCGTTCGAAGTCGACATCTCGGCGTTTTTGCGCGCTTTTTCCCGGTTAATCGTCAAATCTTTTAAGCACAGGTCGGTAAAGAGCCTAAAGCCCTTTTCAATGAGCTCCAACGATTCCATGGCGCCCATAAACGAGGCACATGTGCTCGAACACAAATCCAGTTCCGATTCGTTAATCGTCAGTGTCGCTACGGCATCGTGACTCATAACCTGTTGCATAATCTGCAAAAGAAGTTCGGGCATATACGGGTTGAGTTTTCCCGGCATGATCGAGCTTCCCGGCGCAATAGACGGGAGAATGAATTCTCCGATACCGGTCCTCGGACCTGAAGAAAAAATATACAGGTCGTTGCCGATTTTGCCGCCGGCGCAGGCAATGGCTTTTATGACGCTCATGAGGACCATCAGGCCGTCGTTATTCGCCGAGCCGTCAAAAAGGGCGCTATCTTCGATAACTTCTCCGTCCATTTTTGCTTGGTGCATCGGAAAACCTACGACGCGTGAAAGGTTTTCATAGATGGCTTCGTTGTATCCGGGCATCTGGCCGATTCCGGTTCCGAGCACCGTTGCGCCTAGGATGGCTTCTTGGTACTCCGGCTGCAGTTTTTCCAGGCGGACGCGATTTCTTTTCATCATTGCGTGATAACCGCCGAAGACCTGACCGAAGGTCATCGGGACGGCATCTTGCATGCAGGTACGTCCAAGGCGCACGTCGTCTTTAAATTCAAGTGCTTTTTTGGCTAATGCTTCTTCTAAGTACCGAACGGATTTGAGGGCCTTTCCGATCATCCGATAAAGGACAATTGCCTCTGCCGTCGGATATGTGTCGTTGGAAGATTGACACATATTGACGTGTGTATTGGGGTGGACGGCCTCATACCCTTTGTGACCGGTCAGAATTTCATTGGCGCGATTGGCAATGACTTCGTTGACGTTCATATTCACGCCCGTGCCGTGCGAACGCCAGACGTTGACGGGGAATTGCCCTGCCATTTTGCCGGCGATAATCTCATCGCACGCCTGCTCGATGGCAGCGGCTTTCGATTGATCGAGCGCCCCGATCTGAGCATTCGTCATGGCGCAGGCTTTTTTCACTTCCACCACGGCGCGAATAACCTCAGGTAGGTCGTTAAAGGTTCGGTCGGTCACATCGTAGTTGGCCGCACATCGAACGGTCTGAATACCGTAGTAGGCATCATCGGGTACCGGTAGGTCTCCGAGTAAATCGTGTTCCATTCGCATAAGGTTTTCTCCGTCAGTCAAATGGGGTTAAAAAACAAAAGAGGCAATCACAAAGCCGATTACGATAGAGCTTATGCACGTGACAAAGCCCGGTCGTTGATAGCTGTGATTGAGAACGTATTTGCCGATATGAGTTGTTCCGGAGCGGTCAAATGTCAAAGCGCTGATGGCCGATCCTGTTGCCGGGAAGAAAAACAGGCCATTAACAGCGGGCGCCATGGCAACCAAGGAAGAAACAGGAAGCCCTAAAGAGGCGCCGATCGGCATTAAGGAACTGGTTGTCGCACCTTGACTTAAAAGCAGGGCACTCATCCCGAAAAGCACGACACCGAAAAGCCACGGATAGGCTTGGACGGTACCGCCGAGGTTGGCAATGAATTCAGCCTTGTGGGCTAAAAAGAACGTATCGGTCATCCAAGCAATGCCGAAAATTGCAATCACGCCTGTCATCCCGGCAGTAAAGACGCCGGATTTTGCAATTTTGCCCGGAGCAATGTTGCATGTCAGTACCATCAGGAACGATGCGGCGAAGGCAATCATTTCAATCGCATTGGGAATGGAAAGGCGTACGAGCTTGCCGTTTACATTCCAGGAAGGCATCAGGCCCTTAAAACTTCCGAGAAGCACAATCAGAGCTACGGCAATGCCGAAGATTGTGACCGAGAGTTTGGCTTGTCGTGTCGGAACATAGGCAGGACGGTTTTCTTGGGCTGTGAGTTCCCCGGATTTCAGGCGTCTCTGAAATTCCGGGTCATCGGCAAGTTCCGCTCCGCGCTTGTAGACACTTACGGCGCCTAACATGCAACCGATGAAAATAGCAGGAATCGCAACAGCCATAATCTGACCGAGCGTGACACCGTGAACGGCAAGAACGCCTAAAAGAGCGGCTGTGGAGGCCGAGACGGGCGAGGCCGAAATACCGTGTTGACTGGCGACCATGGCAATGGACATCGGACGCTCGACGCGAATGCCCGCTTCTAAGGCCACTTCGGAAATGACCGGATACACGGCCATTGCGACGTAACTGGTTCCCGTAAACATCGTAAAGACGAAGGTCACGATTGGAGCCATGACGGTAATCCGATTCGGATTGTTGCGCAGTATTTTTTCGGCAACGGAAACGAGCAAATCCAGACCGCCTGCACATTGCAACGTGGCGGCCATCGACGAGACTGCCAGAATAATCAGAAGAACGTTAATGGGGGGTGAACTCGGACGTAAGCCGAAGACAAACACCAAAAGGATCAGTCCAATGCCGCCTGCAAAACCCATGGCGACCCCGTTTTTTCTCGCACCGATCATGATACAAGCGAGAATGATCAAACCTTCAAGCCAAATCATTTAAGTCTCCGCTAAGGGGTTGGGGAAAATTTCGAGACTCCGAAGGAATCCTGAAAAACAGACCGACTGTAAAATCGAGTAAGGTAATACCCTTAGGGTTCTTTTATCTTCGGAATACTCTTTATGCTTTGTGGGAATAGGCCGTCCCGATGGGGCGGAAACTACGGAATAATGCAAAAAGGGAATTTGTATACACGAGACGGAGATAAAACGATGGGGTGCCATGCGATGCAATCGGAGCTTTTCGATGCCGATGCGATTCTTTTTATTTTGATTTGTGAATTGCAAAGTTTTTCCAAAGCCGCCTCTGCCATCGGTCAGACGCAGTCTTCGGTTTCTCGTCGAATCGATGCTTTGGAAAGAAGGCTCGGCTTGACGCTTTTGAATCGTTCCGTGCGCCCGATTGCCCCGACGCCCGAAGGGCGGGTTCTTTACCACGAGATAAAGCGCCACGCCAATGCCTTGGAAGACACCGTCGGTCGAATACGATTAAGGAATGCCTTAAACCCCGTGATTCGCGTAGGGTGCGTTGAAAGTCTTTCTCTCAATCTTATCCCGAAACTCATCGAAAAACTCCTTCCTGTCACGTCGCGCCTTTTGCAGATTACGGCTACCTCCAATACTCTTGTCAGTCACTTGCTTGAGCACAAACTCGATATGATTGTTTCAAGTGACTTATTTCCTGGGATCCAGGGGCTCAATCGCAGGCTCCTATTTCGGGAGCCGTCGGTACTGCTACTACCCGAGGCAATGGCTAGAAGCAAAACGGGTCCGTGGACGTGGGCCGATCTTCAGTTTTGCGGGAAACCCTGTATCTATTACTATCACGAAAGCGGGGGCGGTCGATTGAACGAAACGTATCTTTCCTCGCAATCTCTCTCGCTTCCTAATAAACTTGAAGTTGACTCGAACACAATGATGGTCACACTCATTGCGGACAACCTCGGCTGGACGATTACGCGCCCATCGACGATTTTGCAGACACGAGCGATTGCAAAAGGAGTTACAGCCGTTCCGATGCCTGAGCCCGTGCTTTGCCGTGATTTGGTTCTGATTACCGATAAGTCCGAAGACAAGAGTTTGACCGAGACGTGTTATCAGGCCGTGCGTTCTGTTTTACGCGATGAGGTGCTTCCCGGGCTCATTGCAGTAGCTCCGTGGCTTAAAGACGGGATTCGCCTGTACGAGGATCCGAACGAAAGCAAAATTTCATCAAATTCGGTATGATGCGAGTTCTCGGTTTTCCTGACGGGAAACCGCTTGGTTGGAGAAGTGGCCGAGTGGCTGAAGGCACGCCCCTGCTAAGGGCGCAGATCAACATATACTGGTCTCGAGGGTTCGAATCCCTCCTTCTCCGCCATCAACCCTCTTTTCGTGTCTGAAATCGCCCTGACTCAATCCTGACAGAACCTAGGCTTTTGACGGTTCGAATCCGTTTTTTCCTTTAAATACAGGGATAGAGCCGACATTCCCTGTTTGTTCCCCTGACAAAAATTTAAATTGCTCTGGCACTTCGTGTACAGTGCTTTGTCATTGCCCTGTATGGACTTTTGTATGGACTTTTCAAAATGACAGTCAAAATTACCCAGAAAAACCTCCCAAGCCTGCCTGATGGTGTTTACGGGATTGAACCGAACTTTTACGTGCGCGTCAGAGAGGGCAAAATCAATTTCTTCTTTTCCTACACAAAGGACGGTAAATGGGCTTTAAGCCGGCCATTACAGCCTTTCGATCCTTGTGGCTGACGAAGGCTGTAGAGGCACGGATGAGATGGACAATGCAGGTTTAATGTTGCGCCTGGGGAAATACGGATTCAATGGCTTGCGTCATACCCTTGAGGCCGTCTGTGACGGCAATCAGGATGTCCTCTACGCCACGGTTTTTCAATTCCGTAAATACCGACGTCCAGAAAGC
>UQOW01000022.1 GCA_900542805.1 uncultured Sutterella sp. | reverse complement strand
ACGACAAACGCCTATTGACGAACAAACAAACGAAGGGAGAAAAAAGAGATTTTGGAGCGGGAGACGAGTCTCGAACTCGCGACCTCAACCTTGGCAAGGTTGCGCTCTACCAACTGAGCTACTCCCGCAGCGAGAATCCGCATTTTACACAGTCGCCCCGTATTGTCAAGTTGCATTTCTCGCGTTCGGCGCGATGTTTCGGGCCGCTTTACGATTGCCTTGTCAGTATTAAAAAATCGCTCCGTTTTTTTAAAATGCCATCCTGGATAACCCTTTATGAACCTGACGACGCATCGTGTTACCCTCAGTTTTACCATTTCGACAGACACCCTACCGAGGTCGCTTTGCCCCGAGCCCCACAGGAAAACTCCACCTCGGGAGTCTTGCGTGCGCCATGGCAAGTTTTCTCGATGCTCGTGCGCACGACGGAACCTGGCTCATCCGCATTGAAGATGTTGATCAAGAGCGATGTCGGGATGCTTACGCCCGAAGCATTTTGAAGACACTCAGTGAGTTCAATCTCGTGAGCGACGAGCCGGTTATTCGACAATCCGATCGTGACGAGCTTTACGAAAAAGTCTTTGAAACGCTCAAAGAGGCGAATCTTATCTACGGCTGTGCCTGCACACGAAAAGAGATTGAGGAAGAAGAAAAGCGCCTGGCACTCCCTAACGGGGTTTACCCGGGCACCTGTCGCAGCGGTACCCACGGCAAACCGATTCGTTCCTGGCGTTTTCGCGCCCAAAGCGGGGCCGTTTCCTTTGTCGATCGACTGTGCGGCCCTTTGAGTCAGGACGTTTCGCAAAGCACAGGCGACTTTATCGTACGTCGAGCCGACGGTCTGTGGGCCTATCAATTGGCCGTGGTCCTTGATGATGCCGCGCAAAAAATCACCGACATCGTGCGCGGCCAGGACCTTTTGGATAGCACCCCGCGCCAAATCCTTTTGCAACAGGCGCTCAATGTCCCGACGCCGCGCTACATGCACATTGCCCTTGTGCGCGACGGGGACGGCCGGAAACTGTCCAAACAAAACCGAGCACAACCGGTTATAGCCGACAATCCCGTTTGCCTCCTAGATAGCTTGCTCGGGCATTTCGGATTGCCTAAAACCGGTGAAAAGACCCTTGAGGCTTTTTGGAAAAGCGCCGTTAAGATTTGGCAGGAAGCCATGCCCGAGTAAGAGTTCTACTCGGCTTTCCAAGGAATCGGCTGTGGGAAAAGACGGTCAACTAACGTGCGAATCGTATCAATCGCTTCGAGCGTGTTGACGTTAGCTAGCCCTGCGGGCACCTCCGCAGATGACGACACGCGAACGATCTGCGTCTTATCGCTTTCGGTCTGTGTCAACTCCAAGGAGGCCCTTGTCAGCGACGCATTCGACCACCCCCCGAAGGCGCAGTCAAATCGCACACAATCGACGCAATCGGTTGCGGACATTTCATTGACCTCACGGATCTTAAAACCCTTTTCTTCCAGAGCTTTTTTCACTTCATAGGTCATCGCGACGGAACTGTCGTTTCGGGCAATCAGGCACAGCGTCGGAGAGCGATCGGAATCGAATTGGTACCTATACGGATTCATTGCATACGGCAAACCCGAGCACCCGACAAGCGTTGCCAGGGAACCGATGCAACAGGCCACCGAAATCAATCGAGTCAATGTCTTCAAGGGCGTTTCTCCTACATGACGTGCAACCTTATTGTACAAGGGTTCCGACGTGCGCAAGTACGGAGCGAGCCAGGGCCTTTTTGTTATACCCGCCCTCCATGATGCTCACGAGGCGATCGGAACACAAATCATGTGCCGCACGCATCACAAGGCGCGTTAAATACGCGTAGTCAAATTCGGAAAACTTCAGCAGTGTTTGCGTATCCTCGTAGTGGGTATCGAATCCGAACGAAAGCACAATCAAATCCGGTGCGAAATCGTAAAGGCGCGGCAGCCACTCCGCTTCCATGCGGGCCAAGACCTCTCGCCCGAGCGCGCCGTCTTCAAGCGGCATATCGATAACATTGGCTGCCGTTGCCCGAGCTGCACCGTACGGAAAGGCCGTAGACTGGTAACTGTCAAAGAGTAAGACGGACGCGTCACCCGCAAAAATATCTTCGCTTCCGTCGGCTCGATGGGCATCGACATCCATCAGGGCCACACGGCGGCACCCGAGGACTCGTGTTGCCGCACGCACGGCACAAGCAGCCGAATTAATCAGACAAAACCCGCCTCCGAATTGGCGCCCGGCATGGTGTCCCGGTGGTCTGACGCAGACAAAGGCGTTTTTCAGCGTTCCGTCAAGAACCGCGCGGACAGCCTCAACGGCAGCACCGGCGCTAAGAAAGGCACCCTCAAGGAGTTCCGGCGTGACAAGCGTTTCTGCTGTCAGGGCAGCTCCTTTTTGCGCAAGGTCGCGGAGTTTTTCGAGATACTCGGGGCTGTGAACGTGAAGGATATCGGCTTTACTCGCCGAGTTCGCTTGGTAAACCCGAACACGGCGCGCTAAGGCGCTTGCCTGCATGAGCGTATGAATCTGCTCGATACGCTCGGGACGGTCTAAACTCGTGCTCCCCTCGTCCTCAGACAAGCACCGATTGTGCGTAAAGAACCCCGTGGCCATACGAAAAATTCCTCGAAAGTGGCTATGAGGGCGAGAATAGGCTATTTTGACGGCATTGGCAACGTACATAAACTTCGGCAAACCGTAATGGCTGACGCATCCGAAGGAGCAAGAACCGTGATAAAAAACCCCGATTTCATGAGGCGACAGGTCCTGAAGCTTGTCGCGGGCTCTTTTTTTACGCTTCGAATTCCTTGCGCCTATGCCTTCACGGACAATCAAGCCCGCTATGAAATGCGACCGGACGTTATCGACTGGGCAGGCAAAGTTTCCGCTCGCTACGGCTTAAAAGAGCGCGCAATCCTTGCCGTCCTTTCCAAAGCACGCCACGTGAAAACTTCCAAGCGCCTCATGGAAAAAGGCGCCGCTGACATTGCTCCGGTGCGCGACTGGCGTCTTTATCGACGCCGGTTTCTGACGGGCGAACGCATCAAAAAAGGCACAAAATTCATGCGCCGCAATGCCGAGTGGCTAACTTATTCGGAAGACCGATGGGGAATTCCCGGCTCAATCCTGACAGCCCTTTTAGGCATTGAAACACTCTACGGGCAATCACTCGGACGCTTTCGGGTTTTAGATGTTCTGACCACGCTTTCCTTTGATCACGAACGGCGAAGCGCGTTTTTCCGCGAGGAGCTTGCCGCCTACCTCGTGCTTTGCGAGAAAGGACACTTTAACCCGGTCACCCAACGCGGAAGCTACGCCGGAGCCGTCGGTATGCCGCAATTTATGCCGACCAACATTCTCAAGTACGGCGTGGACTTAGATGGTGACGGCAAAATCGATTTACTGCACTCGGCACCCGATGCAATTGCCTCGACGGCCAACCTCATGCACCACTACGGTTGGAACAAAGACGTGCCGCTGGAGTGGTCCTGCACGTGTTCGGTCTCCCACGCTTTTGATTTGGACGCAGGCGGAATCGTGGCCAACACAACGCTTCAAAATCTCCTGGATGCCGGAGTCGAGCCGCTTGAAGCCATCGACGCGCCCGCGACCACCAAGGTTCTTCTCATTGATCTGCCGCAAACCGATGAAACGGGGGCACGGGACGTTCAGTGGTTCATCGGAAGTGAAAACTTTGTCTCGCTTCTTAAATACAACCGTTCGTACTTTTATGCACAATGCGTTGCGGAACTGGCCGAGGCCATTGAGACAGAACTGACTGAAGAGTCCGAGCGCCTGTTCTTTTAGTTAAAAAGTTGCCCGGCAAGAATCTTCTTTTCCAGTGGCGGGAACGTGGCTTCAAAGCGCTCGAAGTCTTTCTCAAATCGTTGAGCCGCAAAATACACGGTCGGGTCGGCATACGTGCCGCTGATGCCGGTTAAAAATCCAGGGTGTAATTCTTTGATAAGAAAGTACGGAACAACCGTATCGTTCGGATCGGCATCCCGATAGCGAATCGAAAACTCGCCGGCATACGTAAAGCCAAAGCGTCGGTAAAAGGCGACGTCCCCGGTAATACAGAGAGCCCCGACGCCGAGCGCCTTCGCGCGTTTGATTGCCTCACGCAAAAGGAGCGATCCGAGCCCGCGCTTTTGAAAAGCCAGCGCGACGGAAACGGGTCCGAACGTCATCACGGGAAGGTGCCTGCCCTTGCCGCAGTCAATGCTCGAGCGGACAAAGACAATCTGGGCCGCCAAAAGTCCGTCAAGCGTTAACACCAAATCGAGGTCCTGAACAAAGTCCGGGTCAGATCTTAAACAATGCAATACGAAGTGTTCCGTGCACCCGGGTCGATACACATTCCAAAATGCCGCGCGCACGAGTTCCTCGGTTTTCCGAAACTCCTCCGGTCTTTCCGGACGAATCTCAATATCGCCTGAAATCGAACAGTCCCCTGACATGCCTATGAAATCTCCTCAAATTCGGAAGCGGGAGCACGGCAAAGCGGACACGTGAAATCCGCAGGAAGGCTTTCTGCCTCGTGGACATACCCGCAGATCTTGCAGCGAAAGCGATGCTTAAGAGCAGATTTCTCCGGACTCGGAGAGCGGGTTAAGTCTGAGCTCTTGTTCGCCTCCCCGAGGTCGGCGGACCGATCGACGTACTCGGTATGGAGCATGGCCTTTGCAAAGTCACTTCCCGGAGCCCCGTAAAACTCTTCATAGGCGGCGACGATCTCGGGATTTTCAAAACTCGAGCGAAGCGTTAAAGCCTCATCGCGCGCATACAAAGCGGCAATCCGCGCACGCCGCCCCTCGTCTTCGGTTCCGTACGCAAGTTTCGGTTGACCTCCGCCTCCGATGCATCCGCCCGGGCACGTCATCACTTCCATAAAGTCATAATGACGACGACCGGCCGAAATGTCATTGAGAACAGCATCGGCCTCTTTGGTGCCGTAAACCACAGCCGCCCGAATGGTCGTTTGGCCGAAGGTCACCGTGGCCTCGCGCACCGAGTCGTAACCTCGAACGGAATCAAGCTTAACGGCATCGTGCGTTAAGGTCTTACCCGTGAGAAAGTGATAGGTCGTGCGAAGGGCCGCTTCCATCACCCCTCCCGTGTTCCCGAAAATCACACCGGCTCCCGAGGCCGTTCCGAGGGGACTATCGAAAGCACTTTCGGGCAACGCCGAAAAATCAATCTTTTCTTCTTTAGCCCAACGCGCTAACTCACGCGCTGTGATCACGTAGTCGGTATCGCGAATCTCGGGCTTCCCGATACGCCGGCCTGCTGCATTCATTTCGGGACGACGAATTTCAAATTTTTTTGCCGTACAGGGCGTCACGGCCACGTTCACGATGGCCGCAGGGGCAATTCCCGTAATCTTGGCAAAGTACGATTTAATCGTCGCGCCCTGCATCGCAATCGGACTTTTCGCTTGCGAAAGATTGCCGAGTATCTCGGGGTGGAAGATTTCGCAAAACTTAACCCATGCCGGGCAACAACTTGTGAACTGCGGCAGGGGCCCCGAGCCGTTTCGGATGCGATCGGCAAGCTCTCGAGCCTCTTCCATAATCGTCAAGTCCGCCCCGAAATCGGTATCAAAGACATAATTGGCCCCGAGACGGCGCAATAAGGCGACCATCTTTCCTTGAACAAAAGATCCCGGAGCCGCTCCGAACGCCTCTCCGAGTGAAACGCGAACCGCCGGGGATGCTGTAAAGACAACCACCTTCGTCGTGTCGGCAAGCGCTTTTTGAACCGACTCGACCTCGCTTTTTTCGACAATCGAAGCCGTCGGACAAACATTGGCGCACTGTCCGCAGTGAATGCAAACGGCCTTATCTCCCGTTTCCTGTAATTCGTACTTACCAAGCACCCCGATCGGGTCACGGCATACTTTAGTACACAGCCCGCATTTGACGCATAAAGACTCAATGCGTTCGATACTCGGATTGTCCGGCTCGATGGGAACACGGATACGCACACTCATATGTTGACTCATGGGTAACCTCGCAAAAAGGATTCGGATAATTCGTTTTCAAACGAAGTCAGTTCGGAAAAAATACTCTCGATTTCGTCAGGTCAAGCATACAGGAAAAAAAACGAAAACGTCCCCAAAAAAATGCATGCCGGCGATAGAAACGGGCTATTAAGGGCACGCCGATACGCGTAGCACCGATATAAAAAGGCAAAAAAAGAAATCCCGGAGGAGCCGGGACAGGGAAAAATCCAATGGTACGAGAGATCGGACTCGAACCGACACGCCTTTTACGGCGACAGGACCTAAACCTGTTGCGTCTACCAATTTCGCCACTCTCGCCTAAATTTGTTCGGGCAAACCCCGAACAAGTCTTCATTTAACGGTGATGCCCGCAACACCCCTTGTCGTGCTCATGGTGCTCGCACCCGCACTCGTCGTCGTGATGGTGGTGATGGCATCCGCAGCCGCACTCCTCATCATGATCTTCGTGGTGATGACCGCATCCGCAATCACACTGATTATCGTGATCGTGATGATGGCACCCGCACTCGCCGTCATGATGATGGTGTCCGCAACAGCAGCAAGATTCCTCTTCTTCAGGCTCAGGAAGGGCTTCGGGAATAAACGGAGCAACGACGGACTCGGTTTTCAAGCCGACACTTGTGAGCATTGTCCGGAATTGCTCATTTTCAATCATGGCAAAGCCGTCCTCGGTTTTGGCATACCGCACGCCGCGCGAGGAAAACGCGTAAGCCGCTTCCTGAAGCATCCGGGCGTCGCCTGTCACACGCATCAAGCGGTCGGAAGCCGCCTGAACCACATAAAACCCGCCTTTTTCATCGATTAACACGTCACCGATTTCCAGAGGACGCACCGGTCCGAGCGCATTTTCGAGCTCGGAATCGCCGCACGAGAAAGCCTTCGGAGGCGTGACTCGCTCGGCATACGTCAATGTTACCGTCTTGGCGCGCGATAAAAGCGCCTTAGCCGGTTTCGCGTTTAAAGCCAAGAGTTTGGTAATTTTCATAACTACGTCCGAAACAAGAGAACTCACGAAAAGAGGCGCTATTGTATCAAACTCAAAGTCGAGGGCGACTGAGAAAAACTAACTTGCCCCCAGCTTATTACAAATAGTCGGGCAGATCACCGAACGAACCTGTATCTTCGTGGGACGCATACAAGAGAAACGCTAAAAGCTGTCGTGTTTCGTTTCGAATTCGACGCTGATCGGCCGGAAGACAAATTCGGATGTCTTGCTGATTCCACGGTTCGTCAAGTTCCACGGTCGTCATATCGATTTCACGTGTAATCGACGAATCGGCCGGCACGAGCATTGCGCCGTTTAAAGCCCGGAGGGTATCCAATCCGGCCTGTAGATTCGGAAAACGAGCCCGAACATTTAACCGCACACCTTCTTGCCTGGCATGCTCTTCTAAGTAAAGCTGCAACGACGTGTCCTTCGGAAGCGCCACAAGCGGAAAGTCGCCCAATTGACGAATGCTGATATGCCGTCCGATGTGCTGTTCGCGAACCGTCTTACTTTGAAAAAGAACGGCAAACTTACAGGTAAAGTACGGCACAAAGTGCAGAGTCTCGAGGTCTTTACCCGCATGTCCGAAGACACCGATATCGGCCGTCCCCTCTAAAAGCGCTTCGATAATATCCTGGGAACGCATGATCGTAAAGTCGATTTTCACTTCCGGATAGCGCAGTAAGAATTGCGCAATATCCGATTTCAGGCGCCCGGTAATCGCCGAGTACGATGTAAAAAGCCGTACCGTGTTGTCCTGCCGCCCGGAAAAACGTTGCATGTGGTTTTCCAGGTTATCGGTTTGGTCTAAAACCGTTTGGGCATCTTTGAGAAACCGTTCACCGGCTTCTGTCAGTTCCACATCCCGCGGATGACGGATTAAAAGTTGCGTCTTAAAGGACTCTTCGAGTTTACGAATTCGAACGCTTGCGGCGGAAACCGTCATGAACATCCGCTCGGCAGCAAGCCGAAAACTGCGCAAGCGTGCAACCAAAACAAACAGTCGTAGGTCTTTTAAATCGTACTGAATCATTGAAACAGATTTAACGAGGAAAAGAGAGTGCGTTCGTCGGAAACCTTTTCAAATATACCGCAAAGCTTGCATAAAACGGAAACTTTCCGTGTCCTTAAGGAAAAACGAGCGTTAAATTTCCTTTAACGCTTGACCGGACCCCTTTTGACCGACGTCAAAATGGTAAACTTCCGGCGATTTTCGTTACCGACTCTCCCTTTTTCAGAAAGAAAACCATGTCAACTCAAGAAAACAAAACAATCTGGACCGAAGAGCAAAACAACAGTGCTGCCGATTTTTTCCGCACGCACGCCGAGAAACTCGCTGAGTTTTTTGTCAGCCAAGGCATCGATAAAAAGACCCTTCGCGATGCTTTAGAAGAAAAAAAGGCGTCCGATTACGTCAAGCAGGCGCTCGATGCCCTGGACGTCAAAGAGGAAATCACGGAAAAGAAAGACGAGAAGCGCACCTTAGAGCATATGGCGCGCCTGTCGCGGGCTCTCCGTGTGGCTGCTCGCGAACGCGGCGCCTTAGGCGACTTTAAAGACGTTTTCGCACAAGATAAGTAGCCTCAGTTTTTGGGCGGAATCAATCCGCCCGACTCTCCCTGAGTTTCCGGTGCTTTTCCTCCTTACGAGCTTTAAACGCTCTTCTCAGAAACTCATCTTCGGCACTTTCCCAACGCCTTCTTCGATTTTCTCCTATCGCTTAAACGAGAATCCTCTGAGTTCTTACAACTTGAAACAATTCCGCGAAACACCGAGAAAAACTGAAAGTTATCTTTATTTTCAGTGCGTAACGGAACATTAAATATTGCTTAACACACGATTGAACAAAATTCCATGGACTTGCCGGCCCCCGACGCGCACACTGTGTACCGAGATGAAACCCCTCCAATTTCAGCTCAACTGAAGTCGGTCAATCTGTGAAATCGTTTTTCTTCCCCTTTGAGTTTTCACAGATTTACGGCATGCGAGCGGGCTTTGCGTGAGGAGAGTGTCCTTGCAAAGCCCCTCGCTTTTTTCTCTTCCGATTTGACGAAAACACCGCTTGCAAACTTACTGTCCGTCGCTCATCCATGTCCGTTTGTCGGCGTCGTCTGAAAAAAGGCAACAAACCCGCTACGACACCACGCGTATCTGTCCCTAAAAATGCTCGCTTCCCAACCCGAGTCACTTTCGAGGACTTTAACTTCGGTCGAAGTAACAAAGAAGTCAAGGTGCTTACCGGGACTCACTGTGACTCCTTTGCCCGGATGAACCGGGAAGACACGTCGCAAGTCAAATCTAGAGCACTTGATTCACATCGGCAAGAAAACAACTTAACTCCCGTCCTTTTAGTGAGATACGTAGTCCGTGTTTTTCTCGACGGTGCGAGCCTCGCACGATCGCGTCAGGCGAGGTTTCCATTGATGACTACCGAAATAAAACCGTAACGGAAGGCTCTTTCCGATGTTCGGACTCAGAGAAGAGACCGTCTGCTTTACGCTCTTACAAATTGCAACACTTTCGGTGTACGTCAATCAGACGAGATAATTTCCTTACTTTTCAAGATGCGGCATGTCGTTAAAGGAAATAAAACGAGGAATTAAACAAAAATCTATGGACATTGAATGACCTTAAAGTGCAAACTTATACCTTCGAAATAAATGCCCTTCGGGATTCATACCGCAAATGAAGTACGTCGGTCTACAAAATTGTTTTTCCGCTTTGCAACGTTCGCAGACCCGCAAACTTCAGAGGGAGCTTTTCCAAAAGAAGGTTTACACTTGAAAAGTCCTCACTGTTTTTAGGAGCACCCGCTATGACAAGAGAAGAATACTTAGTTCCTACGCCATGGAACGAAAACGAAGATAAGAGTGTTGCAGATTTCTTTCAGAGTCACGCCGCAGAACTTGCTGGTTTTTTCGCCAGTGAAGGCATTGATAAGAAGGCGCTGATTGAAGCCCTGCGGGAACACAAGGCTTCCGAACACGTTTTAGATTTGGTTCGTAAAATGGAAATCGAAGAAGACAAGGCACAGGAAAATGCCAAAAAGCGCTCTCTCGATCAGATGGCGACCTTATCACGCGCTCTTCGCGTTGCTGCTCGCGAACGCGGCGCCCTAAGCGACTTTAAGAGCGTTTTTTCCGCTCAAAAATAAGTTTCCCGCTTTTGCAATCCCCTGCCGAGCTCAACCTAACGAAGCACCGGCACGGGATTGTGAAACCCCTTCGTTAAAAAGCCTAAATAGACCAGTCCCACTGCAGCCCACGTCAGCCCCAAGACCATCGCCGTTGTCTCAAGATGAATCCACAACACTCCGACGCTTGCGCATCCGCATAGCGGAAGCAGGAGGTAGTGAAAAACATCCGCGTAGTTACGGCGTCTGCCCTGACGCACGAAAAACTCGGCAATCACGCAAACATTGACGAAGGTAAAAGCCACAAGAGCTCCGAAATTAATGAGGGCCGTTGCAAGAACCAGATCCATCTTGATGGCAAATAAGCACAGGGCCCCGGCTAAAAGAATGTTAAAGACGGGCGTATGCCAAGTCGGATGAAGCCGAGCAAAAAAGCGTTTGGGAAGAACCCCGTCGCGTCCCATCACATACATGAGGCGCGACACGCCGGCGTGCGCGGCCATGCCGGAAGCTAAAACCGTGAGACTGGAAAAGACCAAAATTACGAACTGGAAAACGGGACCTGCGACGTAGAGCATGATTTCAGGTTGCGAGGCTTCCGGGTCTTTGAAGCGACTGATATCGGGAAAATACCGCTGCAAAAAATAGCTTGCAACGATAAAGACAATGCCCCCCAAAAGAGCGGTGAGGAAAATTGCCTTGGGCATTGTTTTTTGAGCATCGACGGTCTCTTCCGTCAGTTGTGAGAGTCCGTCAAAGCCCAAAAACGAAAAGCACAGAATCGCTGCCCCGGCCATCATCGGAACCACGGCGGCATTTTGATCCCAAAAGGGTTTCATGCTCCAAAGAGACGGTGTTCCGCCCTGCTCGATCAGAGCATAAGAAATCAGACCGATAATCACGGCCACAACGCCCATTTGAATGCAAACAATCGTTCCGTTGAAACCGGCGACAAGCTTCAGGCTCCTTAAGTTGCATGCAATCATAAAAAGCGTCAGCAGGACAACGAAAATCCAACTCGGAATCGACGGGACAATCGCCTCGAAGTAAATCTTGGCAAGCAGAATGTTGATCATCGGCATAAAAAGGTAATCTAAAAGCGATGACCACCCGACCATAAAGCCGATTGTCGGCGACAAGGTCCTTTGGGCATAGGTATAGGCCGATCCGGCAGAAGGAAACCGGACGACAAGCTTTCCGTAACTAAAGGCCGTAAAAAGAATCCCGAGTAGCGCCAGCGCATAGGCGCTCGGAACATGGCCGCTTGTGATTTGAGAGACAATCCCGAAGGTATCAAACAGAGTCATCGGCTGGATATACGCCAAACCGATCATGACAATCGGCATGAGCGTGAGAGTTTTAACCAATCCGACTGAGTGTTCTACTGTGCGTTGTGTCCCCTGCATGGTTCCGAAAAAACCAACCTATCTAAAAGTGAAAAGAAAAACCCCATAGAGCTACGACTGATCCGAAGCAAATGGGCATCTTACAGAAACAGACAGGTTTTCCCAGAAAAGAAGGCAAAAGAATGCCCTAACGGCCCGAATGTGTCCCATTTGGGTCTAAGACGGCAAAAACAAAAAGTGAAGCGCTCTTTTTGAAACCGCGCCGTTAAATGACGTCGATCGCATCGCCGAGGCGATCGACGGCAATGACCGTAAGACCCTCCGGTGGCGTCCTCGGGGCATTGGCCTTCGGAATAATCGCTCGAGAAAAACCGAGCTTAGCGGCCTCCTTTAATCGCTCTTGTCCGCGCGGCGCCGGTCGGATTTCACCGGCCAGTCCCACTTCCCCGAAAACAACCGTCCCGCGAGAAAGCGCTTTGTCGGTGACGGAACTGACGACGGCAAGAATCACAGCAAGGTCGCTGGCAGGTTCTGCGATTTTCACACCGCCGACGGCATTAACAAAGACATCTTGATCAAAGCACGAAATGCCGGCGTGACGGTGTAAGACCGCAAGGAGCATCGAAAGACGCTGCCCGTCAAGTCCCACGCAAAGGCGTTTAGGGGTCGGCAAATGCGTCGGATCGACCAGCGCCTGCACTTCCACAAGAAGCGGTCGCGTTCCCTCTTGCGTGACCATGACAACGCTCCCGGCGACGCCCTCCTTGTGTTCGGCCAAAAAAATTGCCGACGGATTGGAAATGCCGCGTAGGCCCTTATCGGTCATGGCAAAGACCCCGAGTTCGTTCACGGCACCGAACCGGTTCTTAAAGGCGCGAACAAGCCGGAAACTCGAATGTGTATCGCCTTCAAAATACAGGACCGTATCAACGATGTGTTCGAGAATCCGAGGGCCGGCTAAAGACCCGTCTTTCGTGACGTGTCCGACGAAAACGAGAGTAATATCGGCTGTTTTGGCCAAGCGCGTTAATCGTGCCGAACACTCGCGCACTTGTGTCACGCTTCCCGGAGCACTTTCCAAGGCCGCCGAGAAAAGCGTTTGAATCGAATCGATGACAACAAATGCGGGCTTAAGGCTTAAAAGGGCGGCTTCGATTTTCTCAACTTCGATTTCACTCATGAGCGTGATACCCGCAGGGTCAATCCCCAAGCGCTTGGCGCGTAAGGCTACTTGCGAAGCCGATTCTTCCCCCGTGACATACAAACACCGTATCCCGTAGGAAACAAGCTTACTCGTTACTTGCAACAGGAGCGTTGACTTTCCGATTCCCGGATCGCCGCCGATCAGTGTCACACCTCCCGAAACAAGGCCTCCTCCCGTGACGCGGTCAAACTCTTCGATCCCGACAAGCGTTCTCGGGACCTCAAGCGCCTGAACGTGTGACAAATCCACGGCCTCAGTCACTTGATTAAGGGGGAGCGCCTTATGAACATTGCTCCCGAAACGCGCAGCAGTTTTGTCGGGAATCCGAAACTCTTTCATCGTATTCCACTCGCCGCAATGCGGACAGCGACCCTGCCACTTGACGGTGGTTCCGCCGCAAGATTCGCAGACATATTCGACACGGGGTTTGGCCATAGGAGTCCTTCTCAATAAAAAAGGTCAACGATTCGTTACCGCACACGGCGCTTTGTAAGCCCTAATGCTACACTCCGAATGCTTTCCTTTAGAGGTTTTATGATGCATCGTCTCGCGCCCGTACTCGGTGCGCAATTTTTTTCGAGCCTCGCTGATAATGCCCTGCTCATTGCCGCCATTGCCCTCCTAACGAGCCTAAATGCGCCCGATTGGATGACGCCGCTTTTACGTCTGGTCTTCGTTTTAAGTTACATTCTTCTTGCCTCCTGGGTCGGTGTCCTTGCGGACATGTGGCCCAAAGGACGCGTGATGTTTGTCACGAACCTCATTAAGATCGGCGGATGCTTGCTCCTACTTTTCGGCTCGCACCCGCTTTTAGCCTACGGGGTAGTCGGAGCGGGCGCCGCGGCGTATTCACCCGCCAAATACGGCATTCTCGCGGAAATGCTTCCGCCCCAAAAACTTGTCGCTGCCAACGGTTGGATGGAAGGTCTTACCGTAATTTCCATTATTCTCGGAATTGTTTTGGGCGGCATTCTTGTCGACCCGGCGGTCGGAAAGACGCTCATCGGGTTCATGCATATGACCGTCACCGGTCAAACGACCTTAGCCGATGCCGCCATTGTCGTCGTGACGCTCGTTTACGGCGTCGCCGCCTTAATTAATCTGAAGATCTGCAACACGGGTGCTAAATATCCGAACGCACGCTTTAACGCTCTCGGTAACGTGATTACGTTTGCCAAAACTTGCAAAACCATCTTCACCGATACTTTTTGTGTCTCCTCGCTTTTGGTGACAACGCTTTTTTGGGGTACCGGTGCCGTCTTGCAATTTTTGGTTTTGCGCTGGGCCGACGAACGTTTGGGTCTGCCGCTCTCGCAAGCCTCTATGCTTCAGGCCGTTGTCTCGGTCGGTATTGCCTTCGGCGCCGTTCTTGCGGCACGCCTCGTCCCGATTCACCGGGCGTTTCACGTGCTCTGGACAGGGGTTGCCATGGGACTGTCCGTAGCGGCTATGAGTTTTTATTCGTCGTCCCTTGTGCCCGGGTCCGTGACAATTTTGCACGAGACCGTACGCACAAGTGTCCTTGTCGCGTGCCTTATGATGATTGTTGTCGGAACACTCGCCGGGCTCTTTCTCGTGCCGATGAACGCGGTCTTTCAACGACGCGGGCAACTCCTTTTAAGTTCGGGTCAGGCCGTTGCCGTCCAAAACCTTTCGGAAAACACGATGATTTTGACGATGCTCGGAATCTATGCGCTCCTTGTGAAAGTTCAGCTTTCCGTTCAAACGACGATGCTCGCGTTCGGTTTCTTTCTGACAGCCGCGATGACCGCCATCCTTTACCATCGTTTTTATTTAAAACCGGAGGAGTCGCTTGAGAAAACCCTTTAACCGAAACCCTCTGCGCAATTTGTGCCGGTTCTTACCGGAACATTGTTAACCGTAACAAGGGAGATTCTCTACTGCGAGCAGCGTGCGCCGCAGATCACTTCGGTCGATTCCTGCGGCTGACTCGGTCCCGGCTTTTGAGACTGCCCCGAATTCACTTGACCCTTCTTCTCAGACTCCCCGCTAGCTAACACGTTTCGTCCGCGCTTTTTGATGTTGATCGCACCCGCTGCGTCCGCGTTTGCCCGATGACCGTAGGAGACGCATTTGAACAATGCCGGCCTCTTGCGATGTCTTTTTAAATACAGTCGCATATCGGGCAAGTGCGACTTGTATTCTGCGACATCACCGTATGCACGTGTCCGACCGGTCTCAACGCTTTCCGATCAAGCTTGCTAAAAAAACTCCTCGCGCCCGATTGAGAACGGAACGGTTAAGGGCGCTCTTTTGCGCAACGTGCTTGCCCGGACCCTTAACAGTCCCTTTCGCCGATGCCGTCATGTTTTTAATCTTCAGGTCTTTTCTGAAAATAGTTGCCTGGTTCTTGCCGGTTTCCGGCGAGATCTTTTCGACGAAATCACGACGGACATCGGCGATACGGTGATCAAGCTTTGCCATCGCGACTTTCTGTTTGTCCCGATTCTTCCCGAACTTCTGCATTCTTTCGAGCCTGCTCCGGGTTCGGCTGAGTTTTTAAACGCCTTCTTGGGTTCGATGCACGGCTCAAAGAACGTAGCGTCGGGGTGCGTGCAGAAACGAACGCACCCCATGTCCATGCCGACACTATCGGCGGCATGCTCGGGAGGCGTCATTTCGTACTCGGGGTAAACGGAGACGTACCGTTCGTCGCCCTGTCGGAAAATCCTCACGTGCTAGTCGGAACCTTGCGGCTTATATCTTTGCTCTAAAGAGCGGAGCTTTACGCCGCAATTGGGTAAAATTCGCGCAATTCTTCTTGCGAGCGGATTCCAATGAAACGCGGCTTTTATACAATCATGTGCGCACAGTTTTTGTCGAGCTTAGCCGACAATGCGCTTTTGATTGCAGCCATTGCACTCTTGACGAGTATCCAAGCGCCCGGGTGGATGACGCCGCTTTTAAAGCTCTTCTTTGTCATCAGCTATGTGGTCCTTGCAAGTTGGGTCGGCATCTTTGCCGATCTTATGCCCAAGGGACGCGTGATGTTTATCACCAATGCCGTCAAGGTCGTCGGGTGCCTGATGATGCTTTTCGGCTCACATCCCCTTCTTTCTTACGCCGTTGTCGGCATCGGGGCGGCAGCGTATTCGCCGGCTAAATACGGAATTCTCACCGAACTTCTGCCGCCTGAAAAACTTGTGATTGCCAACGGATGGATCGAGGGGCTGACGGTTGTTTCGATCATTCTCGGCGTCGTGCTCGGAGGAATCCTTGTCGAACCCGATGTCGGAGCTGCGATTCTCGCGTTCTTTCATATGCCGCTCGTGGGTCTGCATACCGTAGCAGAGGCCGCCATTGCGGTGATTGTGTTTGTGTATGCCGCCGCCGCTGCTGTCAATCTTGCCATTCCCGATACGGGAGCCCGCTACAGCAAAAACTCCTTTGAACCGGTCGCGAGCATTCGTAATTTTGCCTACTCGTGCTACCTACTCTGGACCGACCGGCTCGGACAAATTTCGCTTTCGGTCACAACGCTCTTTTGGGGTGCCGGTGCCGTCTTACAGTTTCTCGTTTTAAAGTGGGCAGAAGCCGCTCTCGGGATGAATCTGACGCAAGGCGCTATCTTGCAAGCGGTCGTTTCGGTCGGCATTGCGCTCGGCGCCGTGACGGCCGCCGCCTTCGTGCCGCTTAAAAAATCCGTCAGCGTTTTGCCGGTCGGCATTGCGATGGGATTGCTGGTAGCGGCCATGAGCGGATTTCATGAATCGCTCATTCCGGGATCTCTTACGCTTTTCGGCTACTCGATTCGGTATGCAGCCCTATTTGCCGGCCTCATGATGATTGTCGTCGGTGCGTTTGCCGGCTTTTTCGTCGTTCCGATGAATGCCCTCTTGCAGCATCGCGGACACGTTTTGATGAGTGCGGGGCGCTCGATTGCCGTGCAAAACTTCAATGAGAACACCTCGATTCTTCTCATGCTGGCCGTATACTCAATCCTCATTAAATGCGATGTGTCCGTACAGGCGACGATGGCCGGGTTCGGCCTGGCCGTGGCCATCAGTATGTGCGGCGTGATTCTCAAACACCGTCGCAACCAACGCGAGTTCGACAGCCTGCACTTAATCGGTGAGCAAGCTCGCTCGGACAATCACTGAGGTTTCGGAAGATCAAGAAGCTCTGTGACACAGTTTAGGTCCGCGGGCAACTCAGGCTGATGCCCGAGCATGGGTCTTACGGTACTGAGGCGATGAAAGTCCGACCCCGTTGAGGCAAAAAGTCCGTATTTGCGAGCCCAGGCGGCACATCGGCTCGAACACTGCGGGATTTGACTGCCGCTTATCACTTCAATGGCTTGTCCGCCGGCTGTCACAAACGCCTCGACCAACGCATCCCCGGCCAAGTCCGAAGCAAATCGGTACCGAAGCGGGTGCGCCAAGACGGGAACGCCTCCGGCTTGACTAATTAAAGCAATCGCATCGGAAAGGTCCGGCCAGCCTGTCGGAACATAGGCCGGTCCTTGTGTGCCGAGAAACCGGTCGAACGCTTCCTGCTCGTTTTTCACAACAGCGCGGCGGATGAGTGCACGCGCAAAGTGGGCACGCGAAACATTCACGACGTCCGGGAAAATGTCCTTGACATCTTTTAAAAGATGGTCAATGCCGAGACTCTTAAAGCGCGCATCGATTTTTTCGGCGCGCTCGGCACGCAGGCGCGCCGCCCTGACGCACGCGTCCTTTAGCGGCGGGTTTTCCGTATCGACATTAAGGCCCACCACGTGTATACACGTCTGACCCCAATTGGCCGATAGTTCGATTCCCGGAATAAAGATTATTCCTCCCTCGCGCGCTGCCTCACGCGCTTTCTCATCGCCGGCCACCGTATCGTGATCGGTGAGGGCTAAAACCGAGACGTGGTTTTCCCGCGCAAGTTGCATCAAAGCGGCAGGCGAATAGTCCCCGTCGCTCGCTTTGGAATGCGTGTGTAAATCAATAATCGAATGCATCTCGTTAGAATAGCGAAAATTTTCTCCGTTGAGGAACCTATGTCCGACAAACTCGTCAAACTGCTTTTTCCGGAAAAGAACTGTCGCGCCGCCGTGCTCCACATGGATGAGGCATGGCAGACCATGACGAAAAACCAGCATTTACCCGAACCCGTAAAACTCCTTTTAGGCCAGATGTGTGCCGGGGCCGTGCTTCTTGCCGGGAGCCTTAAGTTTGACGGAGCTCTCGTGCTGCAACTACAAGGTGACGGCCCGGTGAGGCTTGCTCTCGTGGAAGTGCGCACGGGTCTGGTTGTCCGCGCCACAGCCCAACTGCGCGTGACGCCGGAAGATGTTCCCGCAACAGCCGCTTTCAAAGACCTTGTCAACGCCACGGGGCACGGGCGCTGTGCCATGATTCTGGATGCTGCCGACCGAAGGCCCGGGGAAGAACCCTATCAGGGGGTCGTCGCTTTAGAAGATGCCGGTGTTGCCGCGACGCTCGAGTCGTACATGACGCACTCGGAGCAACTGATGACGCGGCTGTGGCTTGCGGCCGATGAGGCAGCCGTAGGCGGCGTTATGCTCCAAAGAATGCCCGAGTCCGGGGGCCTCGTTACGAGCGCCGCAGAACAACCCGAGGATGAATCCTTTGAATCTTTAGCCGTCCTTGCACAAACCGTCAGAGCCGAAGAACTCACAAAGCTTGAGGCCGATACGGTCGCAAAGCGCCTATTTTGGGAAGACAACCCGCACGTTCTTGCCACACTGACGCCGGTTTTCCGCTGCCGTTGCTCCAAGCAAGGGATTGAAGCCATGGTCCGAAATCTCGGCCAAAGCGAAGCTGAAAAAATCATTGCCGAACGCGGGACCGTTGACGTGACCTGCGAATTTTGCGGCGCGCACTACGTACTTGATTCCGTCGATGTCGGAGCACTCTTTTGTAACGGCACGACGCAGGGATCAAGTACGGCCAGAAACTGAACGCCG
>UQOW01000021.1 GCA_900542805.1 uncultured Sutterella sp. | reverse complement strand
CCGTCACGTAACTCGACGGCATCGCTAGAAAAATAATGAGACAAAGCAAGGGACCTGCAACTAAGGACCCGTAGCGCATAAGCGCCTGCTTGCCTGAAATGGAACCAGACACATTCCCCTCCTAAGACATGAGACTATTAGTGCGTTGTAATTTTTATTGTAGTTTCCGTAAGAAACACGGGCGCCTCATTTTAGGCGTTCGGCAAAGCCGCCCCTCTCGGAAAGAAACAAAGACCTGCGTGAAATACTTAGCGTATTCCTACAGATCTGAGCGGATAGAAATGTGCTAGGTGATGCGATTACGGGTGTCTGTCCGTTCGGCCCATGTAGCGGCCCGAGGCATCGAACTGCCGTCCGTCAGGCGCTTTTCGACCCACATAGCGTCCGGAAGCATCGTAACAATGCCCCTTTGAATCAATTCTGCCTGTGTAGTGCCCGGCGGCATCGTAGTGATGCCCGCTTGCGTCCGTCCTCCCGATATAGCGTCCTGAGGCGTCATAATGACGCCCGGGGTGGTCAAAAGTAGCGGCAAGCGTTGCCGAACACAAAAGCGCCGAAAGAATCAGGACGAGTCCGCCGCGTACCGTCTGCTCTTGCCAATTAATACGTTTCGGACTGAAACGCATCTTTAGCGTCTTTTACAGCCTTGCCGGCCTTCTTAGCGCCGGCCTTTGTGGCATCCCACGCTTCCTCGGCCTTGTCTTTGGCACCGTCCCAGACGTCCTCAGCCGAGTCCGAAACTTTGTTTTTCGCATCGCGTGTGGCGCGCTTGGTGGACTTCCAAGCCTTACCGGCCGTCCCCTTGGCTGAATCCCACAGGTCGGCACTGTCTTTTTTGATGGCCGAACCGAGTTCGGAAAGTGCACCTGCCGTTTCCGATTTCGCGAAAACAGGACTCGAAACGAGTACAGAAAACGCGCCGAGAATCACGGTTCCGAGTAAAACGTTTTTCGTTATCTTTTTCATGAAATCTCCCTTTTTTGCATATCCTACCACCAGCTCACGCGTCCCCAATAAAGCGTTACGGCCATGGAGTCTTCCGTTGTCCGCCCGAGTCCTAAAAAGACCGGGCCTAACCACGTATCGGCTCCGAGGAAAAGGCTTGCGGCCCCGATCCAACGACCGTCCTGATGGGTCCATGTTTGCCGATCGCTATTAGAAAGCCGTGCGCCTTCGATTGTAATTCCCGCATAAAGCGGCATCGGAGAGGAGACCGGACCGTCGATGCGACGCGAAAGACGCGCGGCTCCGAAAATGAGTTTTTCTCCGGCATAACGATCCTCCGGGGCTCCCGAAAGCGAGAAAAGACCTCCCATTGTGTAGTACCCGCTTTGCGAAGACTTTCCGAGGCGCGTTGCGAGAACGGCCGTCCAGTTTTGACTCAGGGCCACGGGAAGAACGCCCTGAAAGTCGTAGGCATACCCGTTTTTCCCTGCAAGTGCGTGACTATACCGAAATTCCGCTTTAGCGCCCGTTCTCGGGAAGTTCACATCATCGAGCGTGTCATAGGCCAAATCCACGGCCCCCGTCCAACGGCGTTCGGTATCGGGCGCCTGTAAGGTTCCGCGTAACGTGCTATACGAGGTTCTTTCCCAACCAAGCGATGCCACAATGCGCGCCCGCCTAGCCAGTTCCACTCCCAAGTCCAAACCCGATTCAAAGTGCATAGATTTCATTTGGGAGACAACGTGGTTGCCCGTTTCCTTAAAGTACACATCGTAGTTTTGTTGGTCCAGACCGACAAAGGGACGTACGAACCACGGGCTTCCGGCCCCGAGCGGCTGGAAAAATTCCGTATATAGGTACCGTTTGTCACCAAACTGAACATGCGTGCGCCATTCGGCATCCCAAGCGTTTACGGCCCCTAAGGTATAAGCCCCGACGACCGAATAACGCGAAATATCCATAAAGTCGGTTTGGAACATACCGCCGAATTTAATGCTCGACTGTCCCCAGGCCCATTCTTGGGGTTCGTAAATGAGTGTATCGCCGTACTCGCCGGCACGGAACCGATACGAAACCTTTTCAAAGCGTTCGGTCCCCCAAAGACGTCGTACGCTTTTTTCCACATCTTCAACGCTCACGGGTTTACTTGTATCCAGATCCGCCTCCTTAATGATGCTTTCTCGGCTGACGGTGCGATTGCCTCGCACTTCGATGCGATTGATGCGTCGCTCGCTTGCCTGACCTGTCAGAATCTTTTTCTCGGCACGCCAACGCGCATAGGCATCGGGCGAAACCCGAAACGACGTCAGGCGCTCTTTTTCGTCCATGACGGCCTTGTAACCGATAGCAATGAGTTCGCGGGTTTTCGAAAAGTCTGCTGCCGTGTAATCCTCCAAATCCGGAACGATGAGCACATCGGCCGGTCCGATTTCCGACAAGGATTTTTTAACATTTTGTTCCGTGAGAATATTGACGACCTGCGCCATGATTTGAGGAATATTCTCAAGAGGCACCGCGTCCGAAAGGGGTGTCCCGACATTCACGGCAATCAGACGCTTGGCTCCCATATCGCGAGCTACGTCCACCGGAAGGTTATCGACGAGACATCCGTCGCAAAGAAGCATTCCGCGGTATTTGACGGGCGTAAAGGCCCCGGGAATGGACATGGAAGCGAGCATGGCCTTCGAAAGTGCAATGTTACGATTTAGGACGACGCGTTTTCCGGTTAGTAAGTCGGTTGAAAGCGCACTAAACGGGATCGGAAGATCGCTTAGGTCTCGCACCGAATCGGCAAACTGCACGGAGCGATTTAAAAAGAGCGTGAGTTCCTGACCCGAAATAAGGCCGCCGGGGGTACGCAAGCCTCCCCTCGTGACGCCGATCTCAAAGCTCCTTCCGAGCGAGGCATCGTCGTCTTCCTTAGCTCGCCACTTCATCTCGCGACGGTCGGGTCGGGAAGCAAACATCGTCTTCCAGTCAATTCCGAGCGTTAAGTGCTCGATTTCGCTAGCGGTGTAGCCTGCGGCATAGCCACCCCCCACAAGAGCCCCCATGCTCGTTGCCGTAATGCAATCGACGGGAATGCAAAGCTCTTCTAGGGCTTTTAAGACGCCGATATGCGCCAGGCCCCGAGCACCGCCTCCGGATAACACAAGACCGATTCTCGATTCGGTATCCGTAAGTGACGGCATTTGTGCACCGGCCGTCAATGCCGCACAACACCCGAGCAGTACCGAAAAAACGATTCCGACGATTTTCTGGTGCACGTGGGCCCTCCGGATTAGCTATTGGTTTCTTGCGTATTGTGCAGAAAGTTCGGCCAGTTTTCGAGTGGCCTCCTCGGTCAGCATCCCGCCTTTAAGGCGCCAACCCCAAGAGCCCGTTGCATCTCCCGGTCGATTCATGCGCGCTGACGCGTCAAGTCCCAGGACATCTTGCACCAAGGCCACGGCATAACACGCCCGCGAGGCATAAACGGCGCGAAGAGCCTTGACGTGAATCGGTTCATCTCCGACAAGCACCGAATCGACCGACAGCCGGGCTCTCTCGTCAAGCGCCTCGTACCAGCCGAGGATTGTGTTGTTGTCGTGGGTGCCCGGGAAGTACGCAGCGTTTTCCGGGACATTCCCCGGCAGGTGCGGATTATCCATCTGGCCGCTAAAGGCAAACTGCAAAACCCGCATCCCGGGGAATCCCAAAGTGCGGCGTAGCGCGCGCACCGAAGGCGTGATAATCCCTAAGTCTTCGGCAATAAAGCGTAACGCGGGACGCGCCTTCATGACACGTTCGAAGGGTTTCCTTCCCGGTCCTTTCTCCCAGTGCCCGTGAAGCGCGGTCCGAGCGCGCGCCGGAACCGACCAATAGGCATCAAAGCCTCGGAAGTGGTCGATGCGAACGATGTCATACAAATCGGCGGCACGCGAAAGGCGCGCCGTCCACCACGCATAGTCCTCTTTTTCATGCGCAGGCCAGTTGTAAAGGGGATTGCCCCAAAGCTGCCCCGTGGGACTGAAGTAATCGGGCGGAACACCGGAAACGGCCTTGGGATTACCGAATTCATCCAAAAGGAAAAGTTCGGGATGCGACCACACATCGGCACTTTGCGGAGAAACGAAAATCGGTAGGTCCCCGATGATTTCGATTCCTGATGCGTGTGCGGTTTGACGCAGCGCTTCGTACTGTCGCGCAAAGCACCACTGTGCAAATTGCCAGAAGCGAACGGACGGCATCAAGCGCATTGAAGCCTTTTTCAAGGCCTCCGGATTGCGACGCCGTAATGCCTCAGGCCAATCTTGCCACTTGCGACGTCCGAAAGCCGCTTGTTCGGTTTTAATTGCTTTAAAAAGCGCATAGTCCTCAAGCCAATAGCGCTCCTGCCAAACGAATTTTCCGAACTCTTCCGGGAGCGTCTTTTGCGAGAAGAACCGAAAGGCTGCCCGCTTGAGTCGGTCGATTCGAAATGCCGTAACCCGGGCAAAATCGACCTTCTCTTCATCAAAGGGCTCTTTTACCGCAAGTTCCGAAGGAAGAAGTAACCGTTCGCGCACAAGTGTCGCAAGGTCAATGAGTAACTCATTGCCTGCAAAAACCGATTCCCCCATGTACGGGGAATTGCCTTCACCCGTGACGGTAAGCGGCAATACTTGCCAAAGCTTTTGGTTCCCGCGCTTCATCCAGTCGATAAAGTCGCGCGCTCCTTTGCCGAAATCGCCCGACCCGAAGGGACCGGCAAGAGATGTCACATGCATGATAAGGCCGCTTCGGCGCGGTAAATGCTCGGTTTTCTCACACAAAACGGTAACACCCGGGCCCGTGACCGTAAGACTCTCGCTGCACTCGAAAAGACAATCAGGCTTGGGGTCTTCCGTTTTCAGAATGCATGTCCAATCACCGAGAGGAAGCTTAACGGTGCGCTCCCCTTCTTGGCGATACAAATACACAAGAACGCGACCCGTCAGTCCCTTTCGTGCCAACAAAAATCCGAGCGTATCGGCCCTATCGCTCCAATCGGCCGTCTTCATCGGCCGAGCATCGGGAGTAAGCCATGTGATATCCCGCTCACCTTCTTTCACCAAACCTGTGAGCCAAGACGTGTTTTCAAACTGTCCGAATGCACGGCGAATGCGGCAAAGCATTCCGATAAATGTCGTATCGTCATCGGCCTCGTTTTCGTGCCAACTGAGCCACGTCGTCGGGTTATCCTGACAGTACGCGTTGTTGTTACCGCCTTGAGAGTGCGCAAATTCATCCCCGGCAAGAAGCATCGGGACGCCCTGCGACAAAAGAAGTGTGGCTAAAAGCGCGCGCCTTAAAAGGCGACGACGCTCAAGTACCGCTTCATCGCGCGTCGCGCCCTCAACGCCACAATTAAAACTTAAGTTGTGGTCGGTTCCGTCGCGGTTTTCCTCCCCGTTGGCCTCATTATGTTTGCCGTTATAGGACACAAGGTCCGATAGCGTAAACCCATCGTGCGCCGTAATGAAATTGACGCTTGCCTGCGGAGCTCGTCCGTCGCGCCGGAACACTTCGCTTGAGGCACAAAGGCGCTGCGCCAGGGCACCGATCGGAGCACTTTTGGTGACCCAAAACGCACGCACGTCGTCCCTAAAGCGGTCATTCCATTCGCTCCATGGAGCGCCGAAGCGCCCGAGCCTGTAGCCGTCGGGTCCTATGTCCCACGGCTCGGCAATGAGTTTCACGTTCCGTAAAACCGGGTCGCTTCGAACCGCGTCAAGAAAACGGCTTTCGCGTGTTAACGTGGCCGCCAAGTCAAAGCGAAACCCATCGACGTGCATTATTCGCACCCAGGTGCGAAGCGACTCTAAGATAAGCTCCAAGACGACCGGATGCGCCGCGTTGACGGTGTTGCCGCACCCGGTATCGTTGACATAAAGATCGGGATTGTCTGCTCGTACTTTGTAATAGGTTTTGTTATCGATTCCGCGGAATCCGAGCGTCGGTCCCGTCTCATCGGTTTCTGCCGTGTGGTTGTAGACCACATCGAGAATCACTTCCAGACCTTCCTTATGTAAGGTCTTGACCATGCGCCGAAATTCATCGCGCACGTGTGCGGGATCGGCTGCATACCGGTGCTGCAAAGCAAAAAACGAGATCGGGTTGTAACCCCAATAATTGCGTAACCCCCGAGCCTTCAGGCGATCTTCATCGATTGCCTGGGTCACAGGGAGTAAATCCACGGCCGTCACGCCGAGCGCTTTTAGGTGCTTTACGAAAGGAACACTTGCGAGAGCCTCGTACGTCCCCCGAATCTTTTCGGGAATATCAAACAAGAGCTTGGTGGCTCCTTTGACGTGGACCTCATAGAAAACGGATTCGGAAATCGGCGTTGCCGGCGGCCTGTCGTCTTCCCAGTCGAACGTATCGGGCACAGGCAAAACACCGTAGAGCCCGCATGCGCCGTCTGCGGCATCTCGCGCATAGCACCCGGTGATATCCGGTGCATATGGATCAAGAAGAAGACTGTCGGTCGGTTTATTTCCCGGCCCCTGCCCTGTTTGCACGCGATACCCGTAACGGATACCGGCAAGAGCCCCGCGCACACGACCGACCCAAAGATTGTCTTTCCGGACGAGCGCAAAAGCGCGCGAAGCGCCGTCCGCATCGAACAAAACTACGCTCACGGCACGCGCACTTTCCGAATAAAGCGCAAAGTCTGCGCCGTCGCTATTGAGCGAAACGCCCGGACAAATCCGGGCGCCGGCACAAAACGTCAAAGTATCTAAGAATGCCATTTAAGATAAATCGTCGCCAGCGGCGGCAACGTCACGTTAACGGACTGATCCTTGCCGTGAAAAGGAATTGCCTCGGAATCGACGGCGGCAACGTCGGACGTTCCGACGTTACTGCCCCAGTAGTAGGCACTGTCGGTATTGAGAATTTCCCGATACGTTCCGGCCTTAGGTACACCGATTCGATAGTTATGCCGCACCACGGGCGTAAAGTTCGAAATACAGACGACACACTCATCGCCCGATTGCCCCCAACGTGCGAAGGCCACAACCGAGTTATCCTTATCGTCGACATCAAGCCACTCGAAGCCGCCGAATTCGCAATCTTTTTCATAAAGAGCGGGGGTCTCTTTCAGGACCTTATTTAAATCCGTCACTAAGTGCTGAACACCCTTGTGCGAGTCGTACTGCAGTAGGCCCCAATCGAGCTCGGCGTTGTCGTTCCACTCACGGCGCTGCGCAAATTCGCCGCCCATAAAGAGAAGCTTTTTGCCCGGGTATGCCCACATAAAGCCGTAAAAGGCGCGCAAGTTAGCAAATTTTTGCCAATCGTCGCCCGACATCTTCTCTAAAAGCGACCCTTTACCGTGCACCACTTCGTCGTGCGAAAGCGGCAAGACGAAGTTTTCCGAGTACGCATAAAGGAGTCCGAATGTGAGCTCATTGTGATGCCAACGGCGATATACCGGATCTTCGTGCATGTAATTTAAGACGTCGTGCATCCAGCCCATGTTCCACTTGTAGTGGAAACCGAGGCCGCCCATCGAAGGCGGACGAGAGACCATAGGCCAGGCCGTCGATTCTTCGGCGAACGTGGCCACGTTCGGTTCTTCCTGTCCGAGTGTCTCGTTAACACGCCTCAGGAACGCAATCGATTCGAGGTTTTCCCGACCGCCGTACACGTTCGGAATCCACTCACCGTCTTTGCGACTGTAGTCGCGATAGAGCATCGAGGCGACCGCGTCGACCCTTAGTCCGTCCACCCCGTAGACTTCCGCCCAGAAAAGTGCATTGCCGACAAGGTATTCGAGCACTTCCCGACGTCCGAGGTTATAGATATAGGTACCCCAATCTTTGTGTTCGCCCTCGCGCGGATCGGCATATTCGTAAAGCGGAACACCGGTAAAGCGCGCCAGGCCCGACTCATCCTTCGGAAAGTGTGCCGGAACCCAATCGACAATCACGCCGATTCCCGCTTCGTGGCATGTACTGACAAAGTGCACGAACCCTTCGGGGGCCCCGAAGCGCGCCGTCGGAGCATACAGACCCAGTGCCTGATAGCCCCACGATCCGTCAAAGGGATGTTCGCTCACCGGCAAAAGCTCGATGTGCGTAAAACCCATCTTTTTGACGTACGCGACAAGACGCTCGGAAAGCTCCTCCCAGTTGTAGTAAAAGCGCTCGTTCGGGTGACGCATCCAACTGCCTAAATGCACTTCGTAGATACTCATGGGCCGATTAAAGCCGTTAAGGTTTTTCACCGCAATCGGTTTGGGGCGCTCGGGTAACGCGCAGACAATCGAAGCCGTGCCCGGGCGCATTTCCATACGGAACGCATACGGGTCTGCCTTGAGCGGCAACTTCTGACCGTCAGCCGCAATAATTTCGTACTTGTAACACTGTCCTTCCTGGACCCCGGGCAGAAAGATTTCCCAAACCCCAGCGTCCCGTCTTAAGCGCATCGGAGCACGGCGTCCGTCCCAGGAGTTAAAGTCCCCGACCACGCTCACACGGCGCACTCCCGGCGCCCAAACAGCAAAAGCTACACCGGCAACGCCGTCCATCACACAAGGCCGCGCCCCGAAACAAGTCCACGGACGCTTGTGCGTGCCTTCGGACAAAAGCCACATATCCGAGTCGGAAATCACGGGACCGAACCGGTACGGGTCATCGGTAACCTGCACGGCCGCGCCCCAGTCAATCCTCAGTTTGTATCGAATGACCTTTTTGGCTCCTAAGCGGGCCTCGAAGTACCCTTTAACGGGTTCCTTAAAGACGGCAATCGGCTTCTCGGTTTTCGGATCGACGGCCGTCACGGAAACGGCATTGGGAAGCACGGCGCGAACGACGAGCGTGCGCTTGACGCGATGCGGGCCGAGCACGGAAAACGGGTCGCTGTGATCGCCGCGAAGAAGTGAATCAATTTGAGCGCGATCGAGCGTAATAACATGTTTCATAAGCTGAGAAACTCCCGATAAGCGTTATTTTCTAAGATATTTTTCCAGATTCCAGGTATCGCGCGCGTAGTCGCGAATCGTACGGTCGGAACTAAACGGTCCCATGCCGGCCACATTCAAAAGTGCCTTCTTGGCCCAGGCCTTCGGATCGGCGTAAAGCGCCTCGGCCCGCTCTTGAGCCGCTATGTAGCTTTCAAAGTCTGCAAGCAGCATGTAGTAGTCCCCGTAGTCCACAAGACCTGCGAAGATGTCGGCGTAGCGCTCGGGCTGCTCGGGGGAGAAATATCCCGTCCGAATCATGTCTAAAACGCGGCGAAGGCGAGCATTCCCTTGGTAAATCACGCGCGGGTTGTAGCCCCGGCGGCGGATTTCGTCGATTTGCGAGGCCGTGTTGCCGAAGATAAAAATGTTTTCCGCCCCGACGCTGTCGCGAATTTCAATCGTGGCGCCGTCTTCGGTACCCATAGTCAGGGCGCCGTTTAACGCAAGTTTCATGTTGCCCGTACCCGAGGCTTCCGTGCCCGCCGTCGAAATCTGCTCGGAAAGGTCGGCTGCCGGGATAATCACTTCGGCGGCCGAGACGCTGTAGTTGGGTACAAAGGCCACTTTCAGTTTTCCGTTCACGGCCGGGTCCGCATTGACAATGCGCGCTACATCGTTAATCAGGCGAATGATGAGCTTGGCCATGTAGTAGGAGGATGCGGCTTTGCCTGAGAAGATGACGTTACGCGCCGGGTGAGAACGACCGTCTTTAATGTCGTTATAAAGCGCAATAACGTGCAGGACGTTTAAAAGCTGCCGCTTGTATTCGTGAATGCGCTTGACCTGCACGTCCATTATGGCCGCAGGATTGATTTCCACACCGGTCGTACGACGCACGTAGGAGGCAAGGTGCTCCTTATTGGCGTGTTTGACGGCCATAAATTCATCACACAGGGTATCGGCCTTATCGGAGGCAAGAACCTTACGAAGGGCCGCCACCTCGTCTAAGTTGTAGCGCCAGTTCGTGCCGATGTACTTATCCAAAACAGCTGCAAGGCCGGGATTGGCCTCCGCAAGCCACCGACGCTGCGTAATGCCGTTCGTTTTGTTGTCAAAGCGATCGGGAAAGATTCTGGCAAATCCGGAAAAAATCGTCTTGACCATCAGGTTACTGTGAAGTTTGGAAACGCCGTTAACCTTATGGCTTGCCACAATACTCAAATGCGACATGCGCACGCGCTTACTTTCTTCGGTGTAGTTGCCGTCATCGATAAGCGAGACGCGACGCACCAAATCAATATCGCCCGGGAATTTTTCCCGCACCATCGCTAAGAATTCCGCGTTGATCCGGTAGATGATTTCCATATGGCGCGGCAGCAGGCTCTTCATCAACGGAACGGACCAGGTTTCCAATGCCTCGGGCATGAGCGTGTGGTTCGTGTACGAGAAAATCTTGGTGCACTGCGCCCAGGCGTCTTTCCAGCTCATGGAGTGCTCATCGACCAAAAGGCGCATGAGTTCGGCAACCGAAATCGCCGGGTGCGTATCGTTTAGGTGAATGGCGATCTTGTCCGAAAGATTTTCGAGCGTTCCGTACTCACCGATGTGGTGCTTGAGGATATCTTGCATGGACGCCGAGACAAAAAGGTACTCTTGCTTTAAGCGCAACTCGCGTCCGCGCGGCGTACTGTCATTGGGGTACAAAACCCAAGAGATGTTCTCAAACTGGTTTTTCACACCCGACGCACGGGCATAGTCACCGGTATTAAAGGCATTCAAATCAATCTGTTCGGGAGCAAACGCCTTCCATAGACGCAAGGTGCTCACGCGGTCGGTCCCGTGACCGGGAATGACAAAGTCATAGGCTCTTGCCGTCACTTCCGTTGCATTGAGCCAAGCACAGGCGTCAACGCCGCGCGCTTCGGTTTTGCCGCCGAAACGGATCGTGTAACTGGTGTTGTAACGCGGAAATTCCCAAACCGTGCCGCCGTCAACGAGCCACTGATCGGGTCGCTCGACCTGACAGCCGTTAACGATGGACTGCGCGAACATGCCGTACTCGTAGCGCATACCGTAGCCCCAGCTCGGAAGCTCAAGGGTAGCCATAGAATCCAAAAAGCACGCGGCAAGGCGTCCTAAACCGCCGTTACCGAGCGCCGCATCGTGCTCACACTCGAGGAGATCGGAAAGCTCTTCGAACCCTTCGGCTCGCACGGCTTCTTGGGCTGCCTGTTTTAAACCCGTGGCCGCCAGAGCGTTATTAAGAGACCGGCCGATCAGGTACTCCATCGACATGTAGTAGATGCGACGAGCGTGGTTAGCCTGGTCTTCAAGTTGCGTTTTAACCCACCGCTCCGATAGGCGTTTTCTCACGGCATACGAAAGCGCCACATAGCGCTCCGTCGCATTGGTCCGATTCTCCGGGCGCGACAAAACATCACGCAGGATTTCTTTGATTTCGCTTCCTAAAGCAAGAGACTTATCTGTACGTTTTTGATTTTCTGACATTTTTTAAACGAAAACTCCGAATGGGATTGAGCGACCTTACGGTCGATTAATCCGCCGGGCACAAAAAGTGCACTTTAATCTGCGAGATTTTACTCGAACGAGTCCCTTAACTCCTGTTCTTGAGCAAAAATTGCGTTCCAAGACAAAACGGTTAAGCGAACTTGATTAAAAATGTCGGCGCAAACCTGCGACTTCAGTCGCGGGTCAAGCCGATGGTTTTAAAGAGCATCAAAGTGCTCTAAAATCTAAAGAAACTTTCAGCCAATGCCATGAAGAGTGTCTCCACCTATTCAGCCAAGCTAAAGGAAACTTCCGGGGCTTTTAAGGCCACGGCGGGTCTTTATTGTCAGGCGGCGGATTACTGCATTGGCATTATGCTCGAACATTGGGATGGTTCGTTTTCGACCATCACCAATTCGACCTTCGTCGCACGTGCAACAGAGTTGCTCTGTCGGCTGACGGCCATGCGGCCTCTTACGGAGTATGACTTCGGCAAATTGTTCTACAAATTTCCGAACTATCTTCGCCGTGCTGCCGTTAACGAGGCTTACAGTCCGGTTTCCTCTTACCTCACCCGTTTGAGACAGTGGGAAGCCAATCCTCGAGGAAAAGAACCGGGGCTGCCGAAGGCAGGACGTACCTTCCCGGCGATGTACCGGGAAATCATGTTCAAAAATACGACGAATCGTTATACGGTACGGATTAAGGTCTTCATCCGCACTACCTGGGATCGGATGGAGGTGAAGTTGCGAAATCTATCAATCAGTCGTAGTCAAGCCCCGTTTTCGAGGGGCTTTCGACAGGTTTAGTACAGTCCTTAATTTTCGCCGCAAGGGGGCGCCATGAAAGTTTTGTCGGCAGATATCGGAGGAACAAACGCACGGTTTGCCATGGCAAAAATGACGCCTGACGGCATAGCGTGGCTTGACCGCCGAGTGTTCTCAAGCCAAAAAGCGTCCTTTGAAGCGGCTCTGCGTGAAATTATCCGAACCTGGGACGGAATCGATGATGTCCGTGCCGTTGTCATTGCCGCCGCCGGACCCGTTGAAAACGGGCGTGTGCAAATGACGAACGCGACCTTTAGCGTTGACGCAAGAGTCGTTCAGGATCTTTTTAAAAACGCTCGCGTTCTTCTTGTCAATGACTTTCAGGCGCAGGCTTGGGGGCTTGATTTTCCCGGGATTGAAAACTCGCTTGATGTCCTTTATCAAGAAGGTCCGGCCTTTTCTTCTCCTGTTCGCACCGTCATCGGCGCCGGCACGGGATTCGGAACCGGGTGGCTCCTTACGGGGGATACGTCCACTGTGATTGCAAGCGAACTCGGCCACATCCCGATGACCTTTACCTCCGAGGAAAGAGAAATCGAGCGCTTTTACCAAAGCATTTATCCGGATACGCTGCTCACCATTGAACACGTACTCTCGGGAAAGGGCCTCACGCTCCTACATGTCTTTTACACAGGGTGCGAATCCGAGCCGGCTCTTTTTACGCACGACGCCGGGTTTGACGACAGCGACACATGCGCGACTTTTGCGCGCTTTTACGGACGCGCGGCTCGAACAGCCGCCTTAGCCCTCCTAACGCAAAGCCTTGTCATCGGCGGAGGTATTGCGCGTAAGAGCCCGTGTCTTGTCAAGCACCCGAATTTCCTCACGGAATTTTTGCATTACAAGGGGCCCCATTTAGACTACTTAAAACGCATCCGATTGTTTTTGGATACGACAGGCGATCTCGGTCTTTTCGGCACATTGGCTTTGGCCCGAAAAACCGCTTAAAACTAAAAAGGAAAAAAGACTATGCATCTGATTCAAACCGCTTCTTACCAAGCACTGGAAAAGAAAAAAGAAGCGCTCGCCGGGACACACTTACGTGAGTTTTTCGCCCGCAACGCCAATCGCGTGTCGGAGCTGACACGGGAATTTGACAATTTGCACTATGACTTTTCCAAGCAGCGGTTAGATGCCGAGACAATCGACCTATTAGTCAAACTCGCCCACGAAGCGCACCTAAAAGAGGCCATCGAGCACATGTTCGCAGGCGACAGAATTAACCAAAGTGAAAACCGTCGGGTGCTTCACGTGGCGCTGCGTCGTAGTACCGGGCCCTTCCCGACCACGTGCGACGTGATGCCCGAAGTGCTCGAAACGCGCCGCCGAATGGGGCAGTTTGCCGAGGACGTTCGCTCCGGGACCCTGACGGGATCGACCGGCGAAAAAATCACCGATGTCATTAACGTCGGAATCGGCGGCTCGGACTTAGGGCCCAAGATGATGGCAACGGCCTTGCGTGCTGTCAGTTGCAACGGTCCGAAAGCGCACTTTGTCAGTAACCTCGATGCGGCGCAAATGGCAACGCTTCTTAAAGCCTTGCGTCCGGAAACCACCCTCGTTGTGATTGTCAGTAAGACCTTCACAACCCAAGAAACCATGCTCAATGCCCATACGGCACGCCGCTGGTTGGTGGAAAAACTCGGCGAAGGTCCGCACCTGGCGAGCCACTTGGCCGCTGTTTCGAGCAAACCGGCCTTGGCCGCCCAGTTCGGCATTCCCGCCGAGCGCGTGTTCCCGATTTGGGATTGGGTCGGAGGCCGGTATTCGCTTTGGTCAGCCGTCGGGCTCTCGCTCATGCTGCAAATCGGCGAGGCTCTCTTTCTGCGCATGCTCAAGGCGGCTGAAAAAATGGATAATCACTTCCGAAAGACGCCCTTTGACGAAAACCTTCCGGTTCTGATGGCCTTAATCGGTTACTGGAACGCCAATTTACTCAAGGCTCCGACTTTGGCGATTCTTCCCTATAACGACTCCTTGAAGTTCTTCCCCTCGTTCTTGCAGCAACTCGAGATGGAAAGTAACGGCAAGTCCGTCGGAACCGACAATGAACCCCTTTCGTGGAGTACGGCTCCCGTGGTTTGGGGCGAGCTCGGCAATAACGGCCAACACGCGTTTTTCCAACTTCTCCATCAAGGCGGGCGCCTTGTTCCCTGCGACTTTATTGCCGCCGTCAAAGCCGACTACCCGATGGCAGGCCACCAGGAAGCCTTGCTTTCTAACTGCTTTGCACAGACCTCGGCCTTGGCCTTCGGTAAAACCGAAGACGAAGTCCGTGCGAGCATGAAAGAGGAAGGCCGAAGCAGCGAGGATATCGATGCCCTTGCGCCTCAAAGAAGCTTTGTCGGCAATCAGCCGACATCAACCCTGCTTCTTAAGGACCTTTCGCCCGAGTCACTTGCCGAACTTGTGGTTCTTTACGAACACAAAGCATTTGTTCAAGGAGTCCTTTGGGGTATTAACTCCTTTGATCAGTGGGGTGTGGAACTCGGGAAAGCCGTAGCCAAGAAGATTCTTCCCAAGCTTTCGGGTACCGATACGTCGATGACCTTCGATGCCTCCACCGAAGCGCTTTTAGCTTTTACGAAAAAATATATTTAGGAGCTCGAACGATGACGATTCGCGTATTTGAAACTCAGCCCTTTGACGACCAAAAACCGGGAACGTCCGGATTGCGTAAGAAGGTGGCGCGTTTTAGCCTCCCGAACTATTTGGAAAACTACGTGCAGTCGGTTTTTACCGTTGTCGGTGACTGCTGCGGCAAAGTCCTTGTTTTAGGAGGCGACGGGCGATACTACAACGACGTAGCCATACAGGTAATTCTCAAGATGGCGGCAGCGGCCGGTTTTGCCCGTGTTCTTGTCGGACAAAACGGCATCTTATCTACCCCGGCTGCAAGTGCCGTCATTCGCAAGCACAAGGCCGACGGCGGCATTATTCTCTCGGCAAGTCACAACCCGGGCGGACCGAAGGGCGACTTCGGCATCAAGTACAACTTGGCCAGCGGGGGACCGGCGAACGAAACGTTTACCGATGCCATCTTTAAGGTCAGTCAAAAGATTACGCACTACGCCATCGAAGATGTTCCGGATCTGGACATCTCGCAACTTGGCAAACAAACGCTCGGACAAACCGTCATTGAAGTCATTGATCCGGTAGCCGATTACGCTGAGCTTTTAAAGTCGCTTTTTGACTTTGAATGCATCAAAAAACTCTTTGCGCGGCCTGACTTTAAGATGCGTTACGACGCACTCAATGCCGTCACCGGGCCGTATGCCAAGCGGATTTTGGAAGGCATGCTCGGAGCCCCGGAAGGCACGGTCGTTGACGGCACTCCCCTCCCTGACTTCGGCGGACGTCACCCCGATCCCAATCCCGTGTACGCAGCCGATTTGATTCGCGCTTTATCCACACCCTCGCTCAATCTTACTTTCGGGGCGGCCTCGGACGGAGACGGGGACCGAAACATGATTGTCGGACGCAATCTTTTCATCAGCCCGAGCGATAGCCTCGCGCTCATCGTTGCCCATGCACGCCTGATTCCCGCCTATGAAAAGGGCTTGGCCGGTGTGGCGCGCTCCATGCCGACTTCTCAAGCCGTCGATCGTGTGGCTGCCTCGCTCGGTATTTCCTGCTACGAAACACCGACGGGTTGGAAGTTCTTCGGGAACCTTTTGGATGCCGGAAAAGCGACCATTTGCGGTGAAGAAAGCTCGGGGACGGGCGGCAATCACGTCCGTGAAAAAGACGGTCTTTGGGCGGTCCTTTGCTGGCTTTCGATTTTAGCTGAGACTGGAAAACCGGCCGAAACCCTCGTGCGCGAGCACTGGGCTCGGTTCGGTCGTAACGTCTACTCGCGTCACGATTACGAAGGCATTGAACTTACGGCCGGGCAAACCCTTATGGCGCGACTGCGCGACATTGCGCCGACACTTGCCGGCAAGAGCTTTACCGTGACGGGCTCGCACGAAATGGTCATCGACAAGGCCGACGACTTTACCTATCACGATCCGGTGGATGGGTCAGTGAGCGAACACCAAGGAATTCGCGTATTCTTAAAGGACGGATCACGTATCGTGTTCCGACTTTCCGGCACGGGAACGGTCGGAGCCACGCTACGGGTGTATTTGGAGCGTTACACGGACAATCCTGCGCACTACGAGCAGGACGTGCAAACGACGTTAAAGCCGCTTATCGAACTGGCAGACCAAGTGGCACACATCCGCGAAATCACCGGACGAGTTGCGCCCGATGTCATCAGTTAGGAGGCAACAATGGCCAATCGAAGCACTTATGTAGCCCCGGCGCACACCATTGCGCTGATTTTGGCTGGCGGGCGCGGTTCGCGTCTTTATGAACTCACGGACCGACGCTCAAAACCGGCTGTCCATTTCGGCGGCAACTACCGCCTCATTGACTTTGCACTTTCAAACTGCGTCAATTCGGGCATTCGTCGCATTGCCGTTGCCACGCAGTACAAGTCCCATAGCCTTTTAAGACACATCAATCAGGCATGGAGCTTCTTGCAACCGACCGTCAATGAGTTCGTTGATTTGCTACCGGCTCAGCAACGCGTCGATGAGAATTCCTGGTATCGGGGAACGGCCGATGCCGTCTATCAAAACATCGATATTTTGCAAAGTTACCGACCCTTCCCCAAGTATGTGATCATCCTCGCCGGTGACCATATCTACAAGATGAACTACTCGGTCATGCTCTCCGAGCACATCGCAAGCGGCGCCGAATGCACCGTTGCCTGCATCGAAGTGCCGAGAAACGATGCCAAGGGATTCGGTGTGATGGCCGTTGACAAGACGGGCAAAATCATTCGATTCGTCGAAAAACCGGCCGATCCCCCGCCCATGCCCGGCAATCCCGACAAGTCCCTGTGCTCGATGGGTATTTACGTGTTTAACGCCGATTACCTTTTCGATGCCCTCGTGCGCGACATGCACAAGGAAAACACCTCGCACGACTTCGGCAAAGACATCATTCCCGAGGCCGTCGCTAAGGGCGTTGCGATGTCGCATGCCTTCTCCGGTAGCTGCGTGCACGGCGTCGGCGAGCCGGACAATCAGGAAGACTACTGGCGCGACGTCGGAACAATCGATTCGTTCTGGGAAGCCAATATCGATTTGACGCACACGGTCCCGAAACTGAACTTGTATGACTCGGCCTGGCCGATTTGGACCGCCCAGCCACAGCTACCGCCGGCTAAATTTGTGCATAACGAAGGCGACAGACGCGGTATTGCCATCGAATCAATCGTCACGAACGGGTGCTTAATTAGTGGCGAGCTTTATCACAGCATCATCGGTTCAGGGTGTCGTATTCATTCGCATGCCAAGGTGCACTGGACGGTTTTGGCCCCGCGCGTTGTGGTCGGACCGGGTGCGTACTTGAATCGGTGCATCGTCGACTCGGGCGTTGTCATTCCGAGCGGCATGGTCATCGGCGTCGATGCCAACGAGGATGCTCGGCACTTCCGACGCTCCCCGACAGGAATTACGCTTGTCACCCGCGACATGATGATGGCTTTGGAAAAAAACCGATAAACGTTGACGGAAACACGTTGTGAAAGTTTTACATGTTGCCGCTGAGGCATTTCCACTGATTAAAACCGGCGGCTTAGGGGACGTTGCGTACGCACTGCCGCGAGCCGAGCGCGCGCTCGGTATGAGTGTCAGACTTTTGCTCCCGGGCTACCCGTCGGTCATGGCCGGTCTGACACACTTAAAGCGCGTTGCCGATATCGGATCGGTCTTCGGAGCGGCTAACGTACGGCTTTTGATGGGAAAACTCCCGCGTGTCGGCACCGATGTATACGTGATTGATTCGCCGAGCCTATTCGGTCGGAACGGTAATCCGTACCTAGGTCCCGACGGACGCGAATGGAACGATACGCACAGGCGCTGCGGCCTACTCGGGTGGACGGGAGCACACATCGCCGACGGCGATTTGGATCGAACCTGGAAGCCCGATATCGTGCATTCGCACGACTGGCACGCGGGACTGACGGCAGCGTACCTTGCTGAAAACCCTGCTCACACCGCCAAGTCCGTCTTTACGATTCACAACCTTGCATTCCGAGGACTCTTTCCGTTCGGCGAATCGGACGACTTAGGGTTTTCGCGCCGCATGGGTTTTCCGCACCAGTTCGAGTTTTTCGGAAACTTCTCGTTTTTAAAGGCCGGACTTGTCTTCTCCGACAAGATTACGACCGTCAGTCCCACCTATGCACGTGAAGTTTTAACCGATGCGATGGGCTTTGGTATGCAAGGTGTTCTTAAGAATCGCTCCAAGGATTTTTCGGGCATCTTAAACGGCTTAGATTACGACATCTGGAATCCGAAAACCGATGTGCAGCTTGTCGCGCGCTACGATTCCGATGACATCTCGGGCAAAGCGCAATGCAAAAAGGATTTGCAGAAAACCTTCGGCCTGGATGAAAATGCCAAGGGACCGCTTTTCGGCGTTGTCAGTCGCTTAGCCGACCAAAAGGGTTTAGATTTGGTCTTGGCCACCCTCGGACAGATTCTGTCCTTAGACGGACAACTCGTTGTTTTAGGCTCGGGGGAGCCTACCTTGGAATCGAGTTTCCGACATGCCGCCCAAACGCACAAAGGACACGTTGCCTGCTACATCGGGTACGACGAGGTGCTCTCGCACCGCCTTGTCGCCGGTTCCGATGCCCTTCTCGTTCCCTCGCGATTTGAGCCCTGCGGATTAACGCAAATCATGGCTTTGCGGTACGGAACACTACCTGTGGCTCGAAGAACCGGGGGACTGGCCGATACGATTACGCCGATTGCCGGCGATACGGGTGACGGATACTTATTTGACGACCCGAGTCCCGATGCGCTGTGCGCGGCACTGCGTGATGCGGCATCGCTTTATGCGGATAAAGCAGCGTGGAATCGCGCCGTCAAGCGTGCTATGGTTAAAGATTTTTCGTGGGAAAAATCCGCTAGCGCATACACGACGCTTTACAAAAGTCTAACCGAGGGCTAAAAAACGAACCCCCTAAAAAAACCGCCCCGAACTGAACCATACCCCGTCTAGTAGTGAACTCTACCCCAAAAAGTAGACCGTTTTAGTTTTCAATTTTGGGTTATTTGAC
>UQOW01000020.1 GCA_900542805.1 uncultured Sutterella sp. | reverse complement strand
GCCTGCTTTTGCAGGTGACAATAAAGCTTTCGACTTGAGTCGAGAGTTGTTTACGTCGGTCGCGCAAAGCAAGTTAACTCCGTCCTCGGCCGCGCTCTTTTTGTCGGTGGGCGTAGCTTCCATGTTGCTTGCCGTTGGGGCCTCGGCATCATTGTGACTTTTTATCAAAGACAATCCCGTAACGCACGCTTCTGTTTTCCAGTGCGGATTTCGCTTTAATACGTACATCGGTTTTTCCATCTGTCTGCAACTCTTTGACCGGACTGGGTTTGCGCTTCTTGCGCTACTCATTGCTTTTTGGGTGCCGATCAGCAACACCATTGCCGTGAGTGTTTTGGCCTCGGTCGTGGCAAAAGCCGAAGGAGGTGCCGTCGGCAAGAAACCCTCGATTTTCAAAACCGTGGTCACGAACCCTCTCATCATTGCCACGGTGCTCGGGCTGGCGTGGAACGTTACGGGCTGGACCATTCCGACGGTTCCGGCGGTTTTTCTTAAGCACTTAGGCAGTGCATCGCTGGCCATGGGGCTTCTTTGCATCGGAGCGGGCTTGCGCCTTCAGGCCTTCCGGGGGCACGGAGCGTTTTGTTGCCTCGACGGTCGAACGTCTGATTGTTGTTCCGACGATTGCCTGGGGTATGGGCGTGGCGTTCGGTCTTTCGCCCGTTCCAGCCGGGGTGCTCCTTCTTTTTGCCGCACTTCCGACGGCGCAGTCTTGCTACGTAATGACGGCGACGATGCGCGGTGATGCTGCCTCGGTCGTCGCTGGAACAACGGCGCAGACTTTGGCTGCAATGGCAACGCTTCCCGTTTGGACGGCACTGATTCAGTCGCTTGCCTAAAGTGATTGAAAGCACTCATCCGAAAGGCTGAAATCCTCATCCGTACGGATGGAAATCAGCATTCCCGACAAATTGCGGCAGTAAAGTTCGCCCTCGGACAACAGGAGGGAATCTTTCCTGCCTCTTTTTTATTCTCTTAAGACGCTTTTTTCTTAGGATAGTTATGAAACGAATTCTTCTTGCCGCGACAGCAGTGCTGGCTCTCGGCACACAAGCGGCGCAGGCCGGTGGTTTTATGCTCATGGAACAGTCTGCAGCCGGTATCGGTCGTGCGAATGCCGGTGCCGGTGTTTTCGGTGACGATGCCTCTGCGGCATGGTTTAACCCGGCCGGCATGACATTAATGCAAGGTAAGTATTTCCAAGCAGGCACGGCTCTCGGTGTCATCGATGCCAAGTATGAAAGCAAGAGAGGAGGCGCTAGTGATAATGCCTTTGACGGCATTGTTCCCGTTCCTTTCATGCACACGACGCTTCAGTTGACCGACTCGATTTGGGCCGGTGTGAGCATTGCAGTCCCCTTCGGTATGCAAACCAAGTACAAGGATTCGTTCGATGCGCGCGATCGCGGTATTTTTGCCAAGGTTCAGACCATCGACGTGAACCCGAGCTTGGCTTTTAAGATCAATGACGCGTTCTCGGTCGGTGTCGGTGTTTCCGCACAGTACGGTAGCATGGAGCTGATTAACGGAAAAACGGTGCAAGTTACAGACACTACAACGGCAAAGATTTCCACAAAGGTTAAGGGAACGGACGTTGCCTGGGGCGTGAACGCCGGCGTTATGTTCACGCCGCGTGAGGACATGCGGTTCGGTCTTGCCTGGCGTAGTAGCGTCAAGCACGATTTGGACGGGCATCTGTACACGCCGTCAGGGACAACGGATTCGACAGTGCCGTTTAAGACACCGCAAACTGTGATTCTCTCGGGTGCGTGGGACATTAACCCGCAGTGGACGGTCGCCGGGACGATTCGTTGGTCGGATTGGTCTGTCTTCAAGGAACTCCCAGTTAACACGAGATCAGGACATAATCTTGCTACCACCAAAGAAAACTGGAAGGATTGCTACCTATTCTCCGTCGGTGCCGATTACCGCTATAGCGATGAATGGACGTTCCGCGCCGGTACGGCTTATGAAACAAGCACGATTCGTGAAGACAAGTACCGTATGACAACTGTTCCCGACAGTAGCCGCTTGTGGCTTTCTGTCGGCGCGACGTGGCACGCAAGTAAGCAACTGCAGTGTGATGTCGGGTATCTGTTCTTGCATGCCATCGGAAGCTCTCCGATTACCGAGTCGGCAGAAAGCACGCAAGTCATCGGTGACTACAAGCGCACGAACGTGCACATGTTCGGTGTTCAGGCCATGTATAGCTTCTAATCGATTGCGTTGATTTTTTAGAGACGTTTCGCCGCAGTGCTTTTTCAAAGTGCTGCGGTTTTTTTCATCTGCGGCAAGAGGAGGTTGCTTTGAATTCCCTTGCGAGCCCCGGCATGAGTCCGTAAAGTTAAAGTGAGGCGGCCGGAATGCGCCGCAACAAAACGGGAGGAAAAACTATGAGTGAGAAAATCTTTCACTACATCCACCATGCTGCATTCTGGCTTGAGGTCGAAGGAAAACGAGCGCTTTTCGATCCCTTTTTAGATGGAAACCCCGAAGGGCTTACGGTCCGGGATATCAATGCCGATTGGATTTTCGTCTCCCATGCGCACGAAGACCACTTGGGAAGCGCCTTTGAAATTGCACGGGGCACCGGAGCACAAATCATTTCAACGGCTGAGATTTGCGGCTTAGCAAGTCAAGCCGGCTGTTCGTCACACGCCATGCACATCGGCGGAACGCACGAATTTCCGTTCGGGAAAGTGCGGATTGCGCCGGCATTTCACGGAAGCGGCGTTGCCGGCGGTCACGCTTGCGGTTTTATCGTGAACTTTTTCGGAATCCGTCTTTACTACGCCGGAGATACGGGACTATTCGGAGACATGAAGTGGTTTCGCTCCGTCGAGCCCTTTAATGTGGCGGTTTTACCGATCGGCGACAACTACACGATGGGACCGAAAGACGCATCTCTTGCGGCAACCTGGCTCGGTGCGCCGGTTGTCATCCCGGTTCACTATAACACGTGGCCCGTAATTGCTCAGGACCCGAAGGCCTTTCAGGAAGTCGTCGAAAAAGAAGGCGACATCCGGGTTCTAATTGTCGAACCTGGAACGTCCGTTCACTTGTCTTGATGCGGCGTGTCAGCCGGCGTTTCGTCATCGCGCTCGCCGGCAACACAAATCAAAACAGAAAGTGTCAGAGCAAATCCGAGACCCGTAATCCAGTAAAAGTAAATCATAGGAACTCTCCGGCTAGTACAGGTGTTTGTCGTTTTGGGCGATGTACTCGTCCGTAACTTTCCCGCTCATGACGTGGTAAGCCCAAGCCGTGTAACTTAACACAAAGGGGAGGAGAACGATGACGGCGACCAGCATAATCTCGAGCGTCAGTTGCGAGCTGCAGCAGTCCCAAATCGTCAGACTCGAGGCCGGGTGCGAGGAACTCGGCAGGACAAACGGGAACATGGCCACCAGAGGCGTAAGAACAATCGAGATGATCCCCAGACCGCTGGCGCACACGGAAGACAAACCGCAGTGGCGTCGTGCAAATGCGATGACGCTAAATTCGGCAACAATGCCGATAAGCGGCAAGGCAAGAAGCGCCGGGTAATTTAAAAAGTTCGTAAACCAGCCGCTCGAGTACACGTCAACGGTTTTGGCAAGCGGGGTTGCCGGGCCGGAAGGTGACAGACCGATACTGGCTACATAGCCGTCGATTCCGACATAGACCCACAGGCCGCCCGTGATGAACAAAAGCGCCGTGACGGTCGCGGCGACCGAGGCAATAAAAGCCGCCCGGGACTGCAAAACGTCTTCGGTTTTCAAAATCAACCAGCAGGCACCGTGTACCACAATCATTGAAAGACTCACAAGACCGCAAAGGAGGGCGAAGGGATTAAGAAGTCCCCAGAAGCTTCCCGTGTACACCACACGCATGGTCTCGTCAAAATGGAAAGGCACACCGACCAAGAGATTTCCGAAGGCCACGCCGAAAATCACCGGCGGGACAGCCGAACCGGCAAAAAGAGCCCAGTCCCACGTCGTACGCCATTTTTTTTCCGGCAGTTTGCTGCGAAAATCAAATCCGACCGGGCGTAAAATCAGCACCAACAGAACGATGAGCATGGCCCAGTAAAAGCCCGAGAAGGCAACGGCATAGACTAAGGGCCAAGCCGCGAAGATGGCGCCTCCCCCCGTCAGAAGCCAGACTTGATTGCCGTCCCAGTGGGGAGCGACAGCGTTGATCATGCAGCGGCGCTGCGTATCGTTTTTCCCGAGGAACGGCAAAAGGGTTCCGACCCCCATGTCCTGTCCGTCCATGACAGCAAAGCCGGCTAACAGGACTCCGATTAAAAGCCACCAAATAATTTTGAGGATTTCATAATCAATCATTGTTGTCTCCTCGAATTAGGCTTTGCGTTCGAAAAAGTACCGACCCGTGCCGAGTGTGCTCGGACCGAGGCGGGCAAAGCGAGTCATCAGCCACAGGTCGACGACAAGCAGGGCCGAGTACAACAGGACGAATCCGCCGATAGAAAACACTAAATCGGTTGTCGAGAGAGAAGAGACCGATAGGTCAACCGGCAACACTTCGTAGATACTCCAAGGTTGACGACCGTATTCGGCCACGAACCAACCGAGTTCACAGGCAATCCACGGAAGCGGAAGGGCAAAAAGCATGACGCGTAAAAGCCCCTTACGGCATGCAATGGTGTCCTTAAGACTCGTGATGGTCGCAAGCACAAAGAGTGCAAGGCAAATGAGGCCGCAGGCAACCATCAAACGAAACGACCAGTACATGGGTGTGACGGCCGGAATAGTCGATAAAGCCGCCTGACGCATTTGTTCGGGCGTTGCCTGCGAGATGTCGGACGTGTATTTCTTTAAAAGGAGGCCGTAGCCTAGGCTTTCTTTGACTTCATTAAAGCGCTTTTGCAAATCTTGGTCGCCCGGAGCTTTGCGTAGTGCCGTTAATAGTTCAACAGCCTGAGCGCCTTCGATGATGCGCTCCTGGGCAGTTTCCACTAGGGGATTGATACCCGGGATTTCTTGGCTTGTCGAGCGCGTGCCCATCAGACCGAACAACCACGGGACGGAAATCTCATAATCGTTTTTGCGTTCGGCCTCGTTCGGTATAGCAAAAACCGAAAGCGGAGCCGGAGCCTCGTGGGTTTCCCAGGCCGCTTCCATCGCAGCAATTTTCGTCGGTTGATTTTGAGCAACGAGGTACCCGGACTCGTCTCCCATATGCAGCGTAAAAAACGTTGCCATCAAGCCGAAAACGGCCGCAATCTTAATCGAGCGCTTGGCAAAGGCAATATCGCGTCCGCGAAGTAGATAAAAGGCGGAAATCGCTAAAACGAAAAGGGCGCCTGTCATGTAGCCCGCATTGATGGTGTGCATGAATTTGGCTTGAGCCCAAGGGCTTGTCACCACAGACCAAAAGTCCGTGGTTTCCATGCGCATGGTCAGGAAGTTAAAGTCACTTCCGATGGGGTACTGCATCCAGGCATTTGCAATGAGAATCCACAGAGCCGAAAGATTTGAACCTAAGGCCATAAGAAAAGTCACAAGCAGGTGCTTTTTCTTACTTAAGCGATTCCAGCCGAAAAAGAACAGGCCGACGAACGTTGATTCTAAAAAGAAAGCTAAAAGACCTTCAATAGCCAGCGGCGCCCCGAAGATATCGCCGACATAGTGCGAGTAGTAGGCCCAGTTAGTCCCGAACTGGAATTCCATGGTAATGCCCGTGGCAACACCCATAGCAAAGTTAATGCCGAAGAGCTTGCCCCAGAAGCGGGTCATGTCCCGATAGATTTCTCGATTGGTTACAACATAGCAGCTTTCCATGATGACCAAAATGAAGGAAAGGCCGAGCGTGAGCGGCACAAACAAAAAGTGGTACATGCTTGTGACGGCAAATTGCAAGCGTGATAAGTCAACGAGAGTTGATGAGATCATGGTCTTTCCTCACGAGAGACTGCGGATGCCGCGGGTTGCCCTAAAAGACCGGCGGCGACATTCTCCGGCGTTTGAGCAGGACGCTTGCCGGGAGTGAAAAAACAGAGCCAAAGCACAAAAATGGCGAGAATCTTCAGACACAACACCCAGCTGACCGGTTTGGTAAGACCGGTCGGCTTCGGACGGGGTTTATCCGTAGTAACATGTCGCATAAGCTTTGTCTCCGCTTTGATTTTAAAAGAAGAAAAGGCTCATGCGCCAATAGTTAGGATTTATGAAAAGCATTGGCAAAAGCTTGCGCCATCGCCGAGTCCGAACGCGGTGCATGATGCGTATCGTGCTGAGCTGCGGCACGGGTCCTTTCCCGGCGAGCGATCCTCTCGGGATTTTTGTGCCGAGGGTTTTCTTCGGAGCGATTTCGCTGTTCGGGAGAAGACGCTTTTGCCGCCGGACCTTTTTTCACTTCCGGTGCCAGTTTCATTGATAAGGCGGCACGGCGTCTTTCTAAGTCGACGCTTAAAACACGGACCTTGATGATTTGACCGACGTGAACAATTTGCCGGGGGTCGCGCACAAAACGCGAGGACATCTCGGAGATATGCAGTAGCCCGTCTTGATGTACACCGATATCGACGAATGCACCGAAGGCCGTAACGTTGGTGACAACACCTTCGAGAATCATGCCGGTAGTCAGATCCTTTAAGGCGCGAACGGAATCGTCAAAACGTGCGGCTTTAAATTCAGGCCGCGGATCACGCCCGGGCTTTTCCAGTTCGCGGAAAATATCTTTAACCGTCGGAAGCCCGAAACGATTGTCGGTAAAGTCACTGGCTTGAAGTTGAGATAAAACCGCGTGATTACCGATAAGCTTGTCGACGGAAAGACCTGTTTTTTCGACAATCTTTTCGACAACCGGGTAGGACTCCGGGTGAACGCAGGAAGCATCGAGCGGATTCGTGCCGCCGATGATGCGTAAGAATCCGGCCGACTGCTCGAATGTTTTTTCGCCGAAGCGCGGAACGTTCATCAGAGCTTGCCGGTCTTTGAAGGCACCTGTTTTTTCACGATAGTCCACAATACGTTTGGCTTGCAGGGAATTTAACCCCGAAACGCGACACAGCAACGCGCACGATGCGGTGTTTAGGTCCACGCCGACGGCATTGACACAGTCTTCGACGACGGCATCAAGTTTGGTCGAAAGTTTCGTTTGATTGACGTCGTGTTGGTACTGACCGACACCGATAGCCTTAGGCTCGATTTTCACGAGTTCTGCAAGCGGGTCTTGCAGACGCCTGGCAATGGAGACGGCTCCGCGAAGGCTCACGTCTAAGTCCGGCAGTTCTGAGGCGGCACTCTTGGAGGCCGAGTACACGGAAGCGCCGGCTTCGCTCACGACAACTTTGGTTAAATTCAGTTCCGGATGGTCGGCAATCAGTTCGCCGACAAGTTTGTCGGTCTCGCGACTGGCCGTGCCGTTTCCGATTGCCACAAGCGAGGCGGTGTGTTTTTTCGCCAAATTCGCAAGGATTTCAATGGAAGATTGCCATTCGTTTCTCGGCTCATGCGGGAAAATCGTGCCGGTTTCCAGAACGGCACCCGTCTCGGAAATCACGGCGACCTTCACTCCGGTACGAATGCCGGGATCTAGGCCGATTACGGCTTTGTGTCCAGCAGGGGGCGCAAGTAAGAGATCTTTGAGGTTGGTCCCGAATACCTCGATGGCCGCCTCCTGCGAAGCATCGCGAAGACGCGAGAAAAGATCGCTTTCCAGTTGCCAAGCACACTTAACGCGCCAGGTCCAGCGCACGACGCTTTCAAGCCAGGCATCGGCCGGTTGCCCCTTGTTTTCCAGATTGAGGAACTCGGCGATCATAGTCTCGCACGGATGCACGGGTTGAGCCTCGACCTCATCATTAAGACGTACGGAAAGCTTCAAATAACCGGCATCGCGACCGCGAAACATCGCCAGAGCTCGGTGCGAGGGCACTTTACGAATCGGTTCGGAAAACGTAAAGTAGTCTTTAAAGGTAGCCGCTTCCGTGGCTTTTTGTTTTTCCGGAATCACGGCACTTGCCATGTCGGCGTTATTCCAAAGAAATTCGCGTAGGGACTCGAGCATGTCGGCATTTTCCGCAAAGCGCTCGGAAAGGATGTCTCGCGCGCCTTCCAGCGCCGCTTTTGCCGAATCAATTCCCTTATCGGTATGGATAAATTTCGCGGCTTCCGTTTCCGGATTCAAAGACCGGTCTTTCAAGAGAGCATCGGCAAGCGGCTCAAGACCGGCTTCTTTGGCTGTCTGGGCGCGCGAGCGACGCTTGGGTTTAAACGGTAGATACAAATCTTCCAAACGTTGTTTGGTGTCGGCTTCATTGATCGCCCGAGCAATCTTATCCGTGAGTTTTCCTTGGGTTCGAATCGATTCGAGAATGGTGCCGCGCCGCTCTTCAAGACCGCGACGGTATTCAAGTTCCGATTCGAGTTCGCGAAGTTGCGCATCATCGAGCCCGCCGGTGACTTCTTTCCGATAGCGGGCGATAAAGGGAACTGTATCGCCTGAATCTAAGAGCTTTACGGCAGCTTGGACTTGTTCCGGTTTGGCATGAATGCCTGTTGCAATGGACGAAACGATGCGATGTTGGGCGGCTAAGTCAAGTTGTGTCATGGATAAGAATCGTGGTGATTGAAAAACGAAGCAAAGTGCAAACTATATCGGCTTCGAACGCCTCGTCAAAACGGGTAGAACAGAAAAATAGCGATGCGTTGTGACTTTGCTTTCGGATAAATCGGACGCCGCAGGAGGTCCCTGCGGCGGTTCGTTACAGTAAAACCAATCAGTTAAGCTACACGCGGGACCGTCAGACTTCCTTCAGGCATCAGGATGGTCTTCGGGTGTTCTCCGACATAGGTCTTGGCAATGGCGTACGCTTCTTCAAATGAATCGACGGCTGCGGTAAAAAGCATGTCTTTAGCAAGTGCCTTATCGAGTCGCGTCACAAGGATGTAGCGGGCTTTTGATAAGGGACGCGTAATGGCAAAGGCTTTGTTGGCCCCGATTCGGAAGTCGTGTTCAAGTTCGCACTTAATGGCCTTCGGTGTCTTTAAACGACGGAAGGTTTCTTCCAAAACTTTCGAGCCGGAGCCTTCCTCGCAGTCGGCAAAGAGAATGACAACACCGCCCTTCTTGACAGCACACATGGCGTTATCCATGGTCTTTTGCATCTGATAGACGTTGATGTCTTTCGGGTAGCCGCCGCAACTGGCAACGACAAGTTCGGCTTCCTCGGGGATGACGCAACCGTACACTTCATCGACAAAGCGGCAGGCCGCCTTGTGAGCAGCAATGTAGTCGCCGGCAAACATCTTAAGGAACTGATGCTTGGCGTTAAGGATGGCATTAAAGAGAAACAGAGAGCGTCCCCGGGCAAACAGGGCAACACCTTCCATTTGATCTTCGTAAACGGGATTGCCGACGGTTTTGCCTAAGCCTGCATGTTCATCGAGCATGAAACTATGGTTGACGCGAATGGTTTCCATTGCCGCACATCCGGGCAAAATCGCCTTGCGTCCGCCTCCGTAGCCGGAAAAATAGTGGTGCACGATGGTGCCTGTGAGGATGACGTGATCGACATCGCAAAGATGTTTGTTAATCCAGACGGGAGTTCCGCGTGTCGTTTTCCCGAAGTATTCGAAGTCGTCTTGAACCGTGCACGTGGAGTTGTACATCTTAAGGCGCGAGGCAACGTCTGCACCGACTGCTGCAACCATTTCCTCGTGCGTCATGTCGCGGTGTGAGCCTAAAGAAAAGACAATCTTCATGTCCTCGTCTTTGATGCCGAGTCGATTCATTTCATTAACGAGAACCGGCATGAAGTCGTAACTATTGGCAACGCGCGTCGGATCATTGCAAATGAACGCGATGGTTTGGCCGGGTTTGACGATATTGTCTAAGGAGTCGCATCCGATCGGATGGCGGACGGCGTCCAAAACGCCGGCTTTGACATCGGCCATGACAGGGAACTCTTCGGTTCGCACGGTGGCAATGACATCCGAGTCATCCAAAGAGAAAGTTTTACGACCGTGTCCGTAGGCAAAATCATATTGTTTCAAGGACATAAGAGGCTCCGTCAGTGTCAGTAGAAGGTGTATTCCATTATAGGAGTGCCCAAAGACCTGTGCTATCGGTCATTCGGAGAAGGAAAGAAAACGGTTTGTCTCGTGAAGATTAAGCTGTCCGGGAGCAGAGACTTTTCCGAAGCCGGCAAACGTGGCGCATGACCCGAACTGACTGCCTGCAATACGCGTCAATGTGCCGAGCTTGCCCATGGCAATCGCTACAACCGGAGACTTAAGGCTTTTGCTCGCCATCAGAAGGACCTTTAAAAGACGCAAAACATCCGACGGTGTTCGGGGCATCACGGCGATTTTCAGAACGTCCGCGTGTGCTTGCTCCATGCGTGCGAGTTTTTTAAAAAGCTCGCTTTCGGAAGGGGTTTTTGAAAAGTTATGAAAACTCGCGATGACAGGCACCTTTTTTTCGTGTGCTGTCGAAACAAGCGAGGCGATATCGCCTCGCCCGAATTCCACATCAACGGCATCGGGTGTGGTTTCTGCCAGGAGTTCAACTAGGAGATTTTTGTAGTTTTGTCGAGACAAATCGGCTTTGCCGCCTTCGCGGCACGTGCGCACAGTGAGTAACAGAGGCTTACTCGTTGCCTTGCGTAACTCCGAGAAGGTTTTTTTGAGTGCAGGGATGGACTGGTTGCGAAACGAATCGACTCGCCATTCCAGAATGTCAACGGGCTCTTTATCGAGTAATCGAGCCTTCTTGTAAAGCGCCATCGGTGTGGCTCCCTCAAGACTGACAAGTGTTTTCACCGGTTTTGTACCGAGACGGACGTTTCCGACATTGACTGTTCGCATAAGTGAGCCTTAAAGTAAGTTTAGCCATAATATCGCAAGTACAGTCGATTGAGGGGAAAAAGATGCTTTCGGAGCAAAGCAGTGAGCGAATTGACAAATGGTTATGGGCGGCACGATTTTTTAAAACGCGGACGCTTGCGAAGGAAGCCGTTGAACTCGGACGCGTGCGCATTGACGGTGAGCGGATGAAACCGTCTCGAGAGGTCCGAAGCGGGGACAAACTTCAGATTGAACGCGCAGGCGTTCGCTTTGATGTTGTTGTCGCGGGCACAAGCGGCACGCGGGGACCGGCGTGTGAAGCTCAAAAGCTTTATGAGGAAACAATTGAGTCCAGTCAAAGGCGCGAGCGTCTGTCGCAGCTAAACCGTTATGCTGAGGAGCCGGCTGAGTCGATTCGCAAGGGGCGTCCGACCAAACGAGACGCCCGGAAACTCCGGGCGTTCAAGTTCGGGCAAAGTTAACAGAAGTTGCGTGAAGTTGACGGCAAATTAATGATAGTTACGGTAAAAAGACGAAAAATCAGTCAAATTCCCCGGTCATGTCTGTGCTGGCAAAGGCTGTAAGCGGCAATCGAACCGGTAGCCCCGTCTTCTGGCTCTTGTAGATAGCTAGGACAAGTTCCAAGGCGCGCCGTCCACAGGCGCCGTCCACATACGGTTTGCGGTCTTGTTCGATGGCCTCTTTCATGTCTTCAAAGATGCGTAGGTGCCCGTTGCCGTACACGTTGGCGGTTTGTTCTTTGAGCGAGCGGATTATTTCGTCTTCCGGACGCTCTTCGTCAAACTGCCAAATGGCAATTTCGTTGGTCGCTTCCCCGGCAATCTTAACGGTACCTTTTTCTCCGAAAAGGCAAAGCGACTCTTCTAAGTTCTTCGGAAAGACGTTGGTTGTCCCTTCTATCGTAGCAATGGCGCCGTTTTTAAAAGAAACAACGGCAAGACCGACATCTTCTGCTTCGATATAGGGGTGAAAGCGTCGACGTGTTGCGCCGTAAACGCAGTCGATGTCGTCCCCCATCATCCAGCGGAGTAAATCGATGCCGTGAATGCACTGATTCATCAGAGCTCCGCCGTCGCGAGCCCATGTGCCGCGCCAGGAGGCTTGGGCATAGTAGTCGTGACTTCTATGCCAGAGAATCTGCACGGTTCCGTGCGAAAGTTTGCCGAAGCGTCCTTGCTCTAAGGCCTGACGCGTGGCTTGTACGGCATCGTTGTATCGATTCTGTTGACAAACACAAATCTTGACGCCTTTGGCTTCGGCTTTTTCCAGCATGGCGTCGGCATCAGGCAGGCTCATCGCCATCGGTTTTTCGACAATCAGGTGTACGCCGAAATCCAAGACGGAAAGTGCAATTTTTGCCCGAATGCCGCTATCGACGGCAAGACTGACGACATCGATCTTGTTTTCTTTGAGCATCTGCTTGAAATCGGTGTAGGTCTTGGCTTGGGCAAGCTTAAATTCGTACCGAATGGCATCCATGGCTCTTTGGCTTAAATCACACAGAGCAACGACATTCATTCCGCTTCGAATGGCGGCGTTGACGTGATTGGCCGCGATACGACCGCAACCGATAATGGCAAAATTCATAACAACTCCACGAGCAAATTACAAAAAACGATTCTTTCTCCGGCAGATTTTAAAACGTCGTGCTTGCAAACGCAGCAAGTGACGGCTCGCCTTTAATTTCTACGGGACCTTTGGAAGGCCGGCGCATACAAGGCGGCAAGCCGCACGGCCTCAAGAAGGCTCACGGGACTCGCTAATCCTTTCCCGGCGATGTCGTAGGCCGTACCGTGATCGACCGAGGTACGCAAAAACGGCAGTCCGAGTGTCACGGAAATCGTGCGTTCGAAATCGACCATCTTGGTGGCAATGTGTCCTTGGTCGTGGTAAAGCGAGATGACGGCATCGCACGTCTTTTTCACAAGCGCCATGTGAAAGACAGAATCGGCCGGAAAGGGTCCGTGAACGTCACAGCCGGCTTGCCGTGCGGCAAGAACAGCGGGAGTTATGGCATCGTGTTCTTCGGTGCCGAAGAGACCGTTATCCGAACAGTGAGGATTTAGTCCGGCAACAAAAAGATTCGGCTCGGCAACTCCAAGTTTCTTTAATGCGTCACGACACGCAAAAATAAAGGAAAAAAGAGCCTCTTTTGTGACGGCTTTGCAGGCTTTCTTTAACGAGAGGTGTCGTGTTAAGAAAAAGACCCTGAGCGAGCGCACCTGAAACATCGTAAGCGGGTTCTTAACACCGGCAATTCCGGCCAAAATTTCCGTGTGACCGATGTAAGGAATGTGTGCCATGTGCAGTGCCTCCTTATTAAGGCACGTTGTGGCCAAGGCGTCGACTTTGCCGGCAAGAGCAAGCTTTGTAGCATAACAGACATATTCGTAGGCGGCGCGTCCGTTCACCGGGCCAGGTTTTCCGACTTCAAAGGCATTCGGATCGGCATTGGCTAAGTCCATGAAATTGAGCACATTGTCTCGGGGGTCGTCAAGCGCCTGATTGACATCATGAAGTCGGGGTGCAACGTGCACGGCTTGTGCCGCACGCAGTAAAACGCGCCTGTCGCCGATGCCGACAAGGCGAGCCGTTTTGTAAACGGCCGGATTGCAGGCTGTAGAAGCAAGAATTTCCGGTCCGATTCCGGCCGGATCCCCCATAGGGATACAAATCAAAGGTTTCATGGAAATCCGCAAGAGCGCACACAAGAAGAACGGATGATACCGCTACAATAGGTTCCCTCGGAGGCTTAGCATGGCAAGTACTGCGATTCATTTTCCGGCCGTTTTGTTTGTGATTCGGCACGGACAGACCGATTGGAATCTTCAAAAAAGACTGCAAGGACGAAAAGACATCCCTTTAAACGAAACCGGCAGAAAGCAGGCAAACGTGAACGGAGCAATTTTGCGGAATCTCCTGGCTCGGGAAGCCATTTCTCCTGAGTCTGTCGCAATCAAAGCAAGCCCACTTGTCCGCGCCATGCAAACGGCACAAATTGTCTGTCATGAGGCGCATCTTTCGGGAAAGATTCTTCCCGTAGACGGTCTTAAGGAACAAAGTTACGGCCTCTTAGAGGGCATGACGCACGATGAAATTCGAGAAAAGTATCCGCATTGTTGGTACATGCGGCTTCACGACCCGCTTTCGTACACACCGCCCGAAGGGGAGCCCGGAAGTCTTTTTCAAGCACGAATCGGTGCCGTGATCAATGCCTGTACGCAAACGACGCTCCTTGTCGGGCATTTCGGGTTATTAAGAACGTTAATTGCCCTGTGTCAGACGCAGGGCATTCACACGGACCTTAATTTCGAGACATTAACCGGCAATCAAAACGTCGTCTATGTGGTGCGGGACGGCGTTTTGACTCTACACGGGAAAGATGAAATCGACTGATTGAGAACGCAAGGAAAGAAGGGCTCGTTTGACGGGGGCGGCAAGCGCTTCGTTTTCAATGTCGACCCAAGAGATCCACTTGCCTTTTCCGGGATTTTCTTTGCCATCGGGCCAGGCAATTTCGTAGATCCGTGCATACAATCGGTAGTGCGAGAACGTGTGCAAGAACGTTGTGACCGGTTCTCCGGAAAACGAGGGCTTCTCCGGTAAGCTCCAAAGACCTCGCCAGACGCCGCTTCCTTCCCGCTTTGTGAGCCAAAGCCGATTGTCGTGTGTGTAAAGGAGCATGCAGGTTTCTTTTTCCGGCTTGGCGCGCTTTTCCTTGTGTACGGGAAATAAAAGCGTTTGACCGAGAGCAAACGCCTTGCACCAGGCACGAATCGGACAGGTGTCGCACTTAGGTTTCGTTCTCGTGCAGACAAGGGAGCCGATATCCATGAGAGCTTGGTTATAGATGCCGGGCGCCGTTTTCGGCACTCGGTTTTGAGCAAAGTCCCAAAGCTTTTTTTGTGCCGCAGCTGCTTCAAGAGGGGTAGCAAGCGCCAGGACGCGAGCAAAGACGCGCTTGACGTTGCCGTCCAAAATCGGCGCTTGTGCATCAAAGGAAAAACTTGCCACGGCGCCTGCCGTACTTCGTCCGATTCCGGGCAGTGTTATGAGATCTTTAACGTGTCGCGGAAAAACCCCGTCCCAATCCCGTACCAGCACTTTGGCACAGGCAAGAAGATTCCTCGCCCGTGAGTAGTACCCGAGTCCGGCCCAAAGCCGCATCACGTCATCTTCGTCGGCTTGTGCAAGATCTTTTAGAGTCGGGTAGGCCCTGACAAAACGGGCAAAGTAGTCCGAAACAACGTTCACTTGCGTTTGTTGCAGCATGATTTCGGAAAGCCACCTTCGGTACGGATCGGTTACCTGCCAGGGCAAACTGTGCCGACCGAAGGCTTTTTGCCATTGAATCAGAGCTTGAGAGAAACCTGAAAAGTCATCTGTTGCGGCCATAAAAGCCCAATCCTTCGCACATAAAAAGTCGGCAGGATTTGAAAAACGAACTTGCCGAGTGCCATAAAAAGGGTATGATACCGGGCAAATCGCCGAGTTAATTCCGACAACTTGCGGGGCGATTCAGAAAATACCGCTAAAGCGTCTCCGCATCAGCAGTCGCTGGAGTTACTCCGCACACAGTCATGCGTAAGGCGCTGTCCTAAAAACGCTTGACACACAGGAGTTAAAAATGGCCAGCGATTTTCTTTTTACGTCCGAGTCCGTCAGTGAAGGACATCCGGACAAAGTCTCCGATCAAATTTCCGATGCAATTTTGGACGCCTGCATCGAGCAGGATCCGTTAAGTCGTGTTGCTGCTGAAACACTTTGCACGACAGGGTTAGTGGTCCTTGCAGGGGAGATTACCACGAAAGCCGATGTTGATTACGAGAGTGTTGTTCGTCGTGTCTTAAAGCGCATCGGGTACGTTGATGAAGCCTACGGCATTGATGCGAAAACCTGTCAGGTTCGCGTTTGCTATGACAAGCAGTCACCCGATATCAAGCAGGGCGTGGATGAAAAAAACGGGGACTCGTTAACACAGGGCGCGGGCGACCAGGGCTTGATGTTCGGATTTGCCTGCGATGAGACGCCGACCCTGATGCCTGCCGCCATTTACTACGCGCATCAGCTCGTGCAGCAACAGTCGCGTGTGCGCCGTGACGGCACGATGCCGTATCTGCGCCCCGATGCCAAGAGCCAGGTGACACTACGCTACGTGGACGGCAAGCCTGTTGCCGCTGACAAGATTGTGCTTTCGACGCAGCACAATCCGGAGTGGAGTGACGGGAACACCATGAAGCCGGAATTTGTTGAAGCTGTTATCGAAAACATCATTCGTCCGATGATGCCGCAAGAGTGGCTCAAAGACACGAAGTTCCTCGTCAATCCGACCGGGCGCTTTGTGACGGGTGGTCCCCAAGGCGATTGCGGCCTTACGGGGCGCAAGATTATCGTCGATACATACGGCGGCTCTTGCCCGCACGGAGGCGGCGCATTCTCCGGCAAGGACCCTACGAAGGTCGACCGCTCGGCGGCTTACGCTTGCCGGTATATCGCTAAGAACATCGTCGCCGCCGGTCTGGCGCGTCGTTGCCAAGTTCAGGTGGCTTACGCCATCGGCTTGGCTGACCCGATGAATATTACGGTTCGTACGGCAGGCACCGGCGTTATTTCTGACGAAAAACTGACGAAACTTGTTTCCGAAATCTTTGACCTGCGTCCGGGCGGAATCATTAAAACTCTCGATTTGCGCCGTCCCATCTACGAAAAGACGGCCGCCTACGGCCACTTCGGTCGCGAAGAACCGGAATTTACCTGGGAGTTGTGCGATAAAGTCCAGGCTCTTAAGAGTGCTGCCGGAATCTTGGCGTAGTTTCGTTTTGTACTCGGGAAGAGGGTGACTCTTCCCGAAATGGCTCATCCGATTACTTAGCAAGCGTGCGCCAGACACAACGGCTCATCAGTTCCAAGGCATTGCCGAGGGTCTTCTCGTCAAAGTCGAAGTGATTGTTGTGGTGACCGGCCTTGCGGTTTGTGCCGACCTGAACATAGGTGCCCTTACCGCCGGCAGCTTGGACCGTGCTCATAAAGTGCGAGTAGTCCTCAGAGGCCCCGAAGCTCTTACGTTCGATAATGTTGTTAAAGACGCCCATTTCCTTGGCTTCTTCAGCAACAACCTTGGCGCATTCCGGATCGGAGGCTCCGCTCTTGGTGCCGCCCATGAGTTTAATTGAGTAGCCGCAACCCCACATGTCGCCAGCGGCCTTGCCGATACGCTGGACTTCGCCGAACATGTAGTCGTTCAAATCGCTGGTGATGCCTCGAGTCTCAAGAACCAGAAGGGCCTTAGGCGGAATGACGTTGCGTCCCTCGCCGCCGATTAGTTTGCCGACTGTAATACGTGTATCACCCTTCCCGGAACGCGGGATGGCATGCATATTGAGCGTTGCCGTAGCAGCCGACAGGAGAGCATTCTTGCCTTCTTCCGGAGCATTGCCTGCGTGGGCGGGAACACCCGTGTAGGTGATATCGGCCTTGGTGGTCGCCAAGAAGTTTGTCGTGCCGCAGATGACGGTTCCTAAATCCGCTGCCTGGAAGCCGATATGCATACCGAAGATGGTATCAACGCCCTTGACGGCGCCGGCATCGACCATCGGGGTCGCGCCGCGAACACCTTCTTCTGCCGGCTGGAAGATAAAGCGAATCTTTCCTTTGAGTTGGTCTTTGCAGCTTGCGACAACCTCGGCAAGCGCCAAACCGATTGTGACGTGTCCGTCATGACCGCAGGCGTGCATGGCGCCCTTATTGACGGAGGCAAAGCCTTCGGCCGTCGGACGGTGTGTCGGTTCATCGCATTCGGTGCAGTCGTTGCTGTCCATGTCAAAACGCACGGCTAAGAACGGACCGTCACCGCCGAAGTCCATATCGGCCCAAAAGCCCGTGAGACCGCCTGTCATCTGGGCAACGAGCTCCGGGTCGGCTCCCTGTGCAATAGCGCGTTCCTGATGCTTTTTAAGGACGTCCGGTGCCGGAACACCCATCATAGAGTCAAGCTTAACGGCGTCTTTACCCATGGTGATTTTGTATCCGAGGCTTTGCATCTTGATGATGGCCTTAGATGCAGTGCGAAATTCCGTCCAGCCGGATTCCGGGTATTTATGCAGGTCGCGGCGGCACGCAGCCAGACCAGGAATAAGTTCTTTAACCTTCGCAAGCATTGTTTCGTTCATAATCGGAAAGATCCTTTTCGTACGAGTACAGGAAATTGCCGGAGGCGCACAGGGCAGGAAAAGCCCGCTGTGTCGGAGCAAACCGGTCAGAATCATTGTACGTTGTTTGAAAAGAAAAAAGGACGAGAAATCAATAAAATTGCGTGAAGTCTTTAGGGATGTCCGCAATGAGGGCTTTGGATCAAAAACCCGGATAAAACGAGATAAAAACGGCGATTAATCAACGGAAAATGCGTTGTAAGAGGATCAATTGGGCGAGGTCGGAAGCGTGAAAAAAAAGCGCATCTTTTACGAGCTCGGGTTGCGCGAGAGGATTTGTCTTGCCGCGACGATGGGTTCGGCGCTGATTCTTTTAATCGGGTACGGATATTTCGGAGGTCCCGAGCACGAGCACCTTTCCATCGGATTCATGGCGCTTTTGTTTTTGCACCTTATCTTAAGTCGTAGGCAGCAGGTCTCGGGACGAGCTTCCGAGATTGTCAAAAACGCACTCGTTTTAGCCGTTTCCCTGTGCCTTGTGAGCGGCGTTTTGCTCTCGCGTTACGACTTGCCTTTTTTTCCGAATATCCCGCATGCCGATCTAATCGGAAGCGTTCATTTGTCAAGTGCCTGTTGGTGTCTGGTTTTGGGCGGCGTGCACGTCGGGTTACAGGGGTCGAGTTCTGCAACTTCTCTCCCGAAGTGGCTTCGTTTGCCGGGGCGAATTCTTGTGTATGCTCTTAGCCTTTACGGTCTCGTGACTCTGGTCTCAACGCATTTTATCGTTTATTTAGTCTCGGGATCGGCCTTCGGGGCACCGGAGTACAGTGCTGCAACGCCGGTATTTTTACTCCAAACATGTTCGATTTTTGTGCTTGCTTCTTGGGTAACTGCGCAGTGGGTCTGGCGGAAAAGGGGGTAATTCGATGCAGGAAAAACTTCAAAAGGAAGTCAAGCTTTTAAGGCGACGTATCGACTGCGCTATGGGGCGTGCGTTATGCGAAGTTTTAATTAAGAAAGCCACGATTGCCGATGTCGCTAACGGGATGATTATTCACGATGTGGATATCGCCGTCGATGCCGGATGTATTGTCGATATCGGCCGGCATCTCAAAGCCCGTGCTTTGCACGTGCGTGAGGCTCGGGAAGGAATCTATGTTCCTGGATTTATCGATTCGCACGTTCACATTGAATCGTCGTTTCTCTCGCCCTCCGGTTTTTCGGACTTGGTGCTTCCCTTCGGAACGACGACAGCCGTTGTCGACCCGCATGAGATTGCCAACGTAGCCGGGAAGGCTGGCCTTGATTACATGCTCGAGGCAAGTGCCTCTGTTCCGCTTGATGTGCGCTTTATGCTTTCTTCCTGCGTGCCGGCATCGCCTTTTGAGAGTTCCGGAGCGACACTTGCGGCCGAAGATTTGGAGCCGTACTTTCAAAACGACAGAGTCCTGGGTTTGGCTGAAGTGATGGATGTCCCGGCGGTTTTATCCGGAAACGAAGATATGCTCAAAAAGTTGGCTCTGGCTCGCCTAGCCGGCAAAGTCATCGACGGACACGCTCCGCTTTTGTTCGGGCCGGAATTGGCGGCTTATGCTGCCGCCGGCGTTCGAAGCGATCACGAAGGGTCGACGTCGAAAGAATTGCAGGAACGCCTTGCCAAAGGCATCTTTGTCAACATGCGCGAAGGGTCGGCTGCACAAAATATCGCAGGTCTTGCGCCGGGTGTGAACGATACCAACTGGGTAGGTGTCGTGCTTTGTTCGGACGATGCCGGGGCCGATGATGTTTCGGTCAACGGGCACGTCAATCGAGCCCTGAAAAAAGCGGTTTCTTGCGGCATTCATCCGCTACGGGCTTTAGCGATGTCAGGAATCAACGCCGCACGCCATTACGGAATCAAAGATAAAGGATTGCTTGCTCCGGGATTTGTCGCCGATATGGTTTGTGTGCAGGACTTAAAGGACTTCCGAGTTCTGGAAGTCTGGAGAGCCGGCAAGGTTGTAGCGCAAGACGGAATGCTGTTGCAAAAGGCTCATGCCGAGGCTGTTCCCGAGGCGCTTTTGTCAACGATGCATTTAGAGAAGGTGTCTCCGAAAGTCTTTACCTTCAAGCCGAAGGCGACAAGTTCGGTCATTAGCGTGATTTCGGGGCAAATCATTACGGAACGCCGAGAGAAAACGATTCGAACCGATGTAGACGGCGTTTTCGATGCTCAGCTTAACCCGGGCATTGTCGAAATCGCTGTTTTAGAGCGGCATCACGCAACGGGTCGTGTCGGCTTAGGTCTGATTGAGGGCTATACGGCACCGGGATCTTTCATGGACGGCGCTCTTGCCACGAGTGTTGCGCACGATGCGCACAACATTATCGTAGCAGGGGATTCGAATGCAGACATGGCGCTTGCCGTCAATACGGTCAGAGACATGGGCGGCGGTATGTGTGTTGTTAAAAAGGGAAGCGTGATTGCGTCGCTCGCACTTCCGATTGCCGGGCTCATGAGCGACCAGCCGGCCCTGTCCGTTGCCCAAAAGAAGCGTCTTTTCCGAGAGACGGCAGTCCGAGAGCTTTCAATTGCTGAGGGAGTTAATCCTGCAATGACGCTTTCTTTTATGGCGCTTACGGCTATCCCGCAAATTCGGATTACGGATTGGGGACTGTTTGATGCAGAAAAGTTCGCGTTTATCGACGAAAATCGGTGAGATAGGGATTATGCTTTAGAATCACGGGACTTTTTCAGAGAAACCTATACGAAAAAATGAATAAATCACAACGCGAGCAGGACGAAAGAGAGCGACTCTCTTACCGGCTTTTGCCCGGGGAAGCGCGGTACTACACGGAGCGTCTCGGCTCGAAACTGTCCTGGTCGTTTTACCCGGCTAAGGAAAATGCGCTCGGGACCGTCGTCTTTTTGCACGGCATTGCCAGTAACGGGAGTCGTTGGGAAGAGTTTTCTGAAAAAAGTTTTCTGCATACGCACTGGAACATTCTGCGTATGGACCTTCGCGGGCACGGCGGCAGTGTGAGTGACGTTGTTGGGACGCTTGAAATCTGGAGCGAAGATATTCGGACCATTTTGAAAGATGCCGGGCTGACAAAAATCGTTCTAATCGGACATAGTCTCGGCGCTCAGGTCGCTCTGAAATTTACGAAACTTTTTCCCGAATACCTGCGCGGACTCGTGCTTTTAGACCCGCTTCTTTCTCAGGCATTTACGCAAAAAGCCCTGAATCTACAGAAAAAGAAGCCCTTGATTGTGGCGGTCGATTACACAGCACGTTTTTTAAACGCTTTGGGATTTCATCGGAAGATTTATCCGCAAAACCTGCGCGAGAAAGACAAGGAAGCGCGCGTGATGATTGCCAAGGGAGGAAAAGACTTTGAGGATTTTATCAAGCGCTATTCGTCGCCCAAGTTCGACATTAAGCTCATTCACATGGCGCAGTACGCGCGTGATGTTATTGAAACGGGACGCAGGACGCCTGATTCAGAAATCTTTACTATGCCGACTTTGATTATCGCGGCACAAACGGGTACGTATACGGACGCAACGATTGTCAAACGCTGGGTTGATGCCATGCCCTGCGGAGAGATTCGCACTGTGCATTGTGTGCACTGGCCGCTGACCGAATGCCCCGATGAAGTGGAAGGGACGATTCGGACGTGGTTTGCCGAGACAGGACTTCAACCCGCTTAAAGAACTTCTTGAAATAAAAAAAACGCGACCCAATCGGATCGCGTTTTTGCTAAGAGAAGTACAAGTTAGAACTTGTACCGCAGCTGCAAGCCGTAAATGAGCGAGTGTTGTGTCGTCCATTTGCCGATTCGCTGAGGATTGTTTAATTCAGAGCGGTCATGTGCATAGAACTCGGTTGTGCCGAGACCTTGTACCCAGAGGACAGCCGAGTCCACCGACCAGTGCTTATCAAAGTTATACGAGCACCCCAAAGAAAGGAAGAGGCGATCGCCGTCCGGAATGGTCGCTACGCGGTAGGTCTGATCTTTACCGGCCGCGTTTTCTTCGTAGGCAATACCGCCGCGCACGGTCCACTGCTCGTTAATCTTGTAATCGGCACCCAAAGCAAAGAGCCAGGTATCGCGGTAGTGGTGACGAATTTCGATATCCTTGAACTTTGCAATCAGAGCATTGGCTGCCAGGTTGTCTGTCTGAGGTAGGCCGGATTGACGCAAGGTCCAGACTTGCGAATTGCTCCACTTGGCCCAGCGCACGGTTCCAGTCAGTGTCAAGTCTTTAGATGCTTCCCAGAGAGCCGATGCATAGACTGTATCAGGAGTTTTAATCGTGACCTTAGAGGGGTATTTTGTCGGCCCATATTGAGTAAGCAAGGCCGCGGCCGGTCCGTTTGACAACTCAAAGTGACCGGACGCCTTATGCTTAATGGAAGATCGATAAGAAACGCCGAAGCGGAAGTTTTCCGTCGGACGTAAGACGAAGCCCAAGTTCCAGCCCCATCCCCAACTGTCTCCGGTTTCTTCGCCGTGTCCAAGGTACGCATTTCCATTGGCGTCGTGGAGGGGATTGTCTAAGCTTACAGGCACAAGCGCATCAAGCCCCAACTTTGCTTTGGCATACTGTAGCGAGATACCGCCGCCCAGGCTAAAGAAATCATTGGGCTTCCATGCAAAGTTCGGGTTGATATCGATATCCATGAGTTCGGCTTCGGTTCCTCGGTTGCCGTACTTCCAATTGGGATATTGACCGTAGTCCGTCGAAAGACCGAACGGCATGGTAATGCCTAGACCGACCCACCATTCGGGATTAATCTGGTGCGTGACGTAAAAGTTCGGCAAAAATTCGGTTTTATGTTGCCCGTCGTTGGTTGTGCCGGCATCAGCACCGCGTTCAATTTTGACAACCTGATTCATGGAAACACCGGTTACACCGAGCTGAATCTGTGTGCCGGGCAAAAAGACCATGGCAGCCGGGTTGTAAAAGGGAGCGGAGACGTCATCGCCCGTGATGCCGGAACCCGCATACGCACGACCGAGTGTCACCACGGATTGTTCAGTGAGCTGAAAGCCCGCGGCGAATGCCTCCGTTGTTGCCAGCGCGACAGCACTTAAAACCACTCCGGTCGTAGCAACTTTTTTCAAAAACATACTAAATCCTCTTTGAAAAGACCACAAAATTCGAACGCTTGAGCGATTCCGTCCGAACGCAAGAGCGCAAGTTTGGAGAAAAATCAAGAGGAAAAACGCCGAAAAAATTACGTATAAACCCTAGGAAAAAGGCAAGAAAAAAGCGCGAAAAATAGTGTATAGATTCGCGCTTGAGATAAGGAATTACAACTAGAAAAGAGCTAAAGCACACATTTTTATTTTGCCGAAATCGGGGTCCACCCGGTCGGGCAGGCACGCACATCGGGGTAATACCCTTTTTCGGCTTCACACCAGAAAGTCGTTCCCGGACGAATCGTTTCTGTTGTCCGCGTTGTTGTGAGACAGTTATAGTCGGTTCTATTAGCGGCGTTTACGGCGGCAACGGTCGTTCCGGCGAGAATGGCACCGAAAAGAAGCGGACCGACCCAGTCCGAACTATGGTGGTAATAGCGGTGGTGTCTCGGCGCAGGGCGGTAAAAGCCGTGAGGATGGTGCATTCGGGGCCCCGGATGATGCCAACCGAACGCCGGTCTGCTGGGCGGCGGAGCACTCATAGCAGTTGTAGCCGAAAAAAGCCCGAAACCGGCGCAAAGAGTCGCGCACAGTATCCTTTTGATTGTCATGGGCACCTCCTTGCCGTTCAAATGGTCTGTAGGAACGCTGTTTTAACAACTATAACGCCCCATTTTGCAAAGAAACGATTCGGAAACAAACTGAAAAAAATTTTTTCAGACCCTGTCGAAAGGTTCACGGAACTTAAAAATTGTGCAAAATACGAGGCATGATTACACTCGAACAACTTGAAAAGTATCGTGCGCCTTTTGCCAAGGAGTTGCGTGTCGTCCTAGGGACACTTTTTGTCGCAACGGCGGCCTGTATGGCTGTTACGATAAGCGACTTGGTCGATCACAACCTGACAAGTGCCGCTGGTAACTTCGGGCTTTTTTGCGTGCTCGAACGCATCTACCTTGTGGCGCCCAAAACACTTGCCGTCACGCGCGGCGGCTCGCCCCGTTGGATTCAGGCCGAGAATGAGTATCTTTTGAAAAACTTTCCGTGGTACGACATCATCGGTAAGTTCGGGTGGGTGTGCCTGATGGTTTCCGTCACGCTCCAGTTGATGGCGGTTGCCGGGGCGGACTAAGGGCTTCTTTCGTGCCGACCAATCGCTCGGTAGGTGGTTCCCGTCTGCAAGAGAGAGATTTCCTTGCGACATCGATGCTCTGTAGCAAATCTGCGTGAGCAAGGCCTTCAAGAGTTTTTTCAACGACCGGAAGGCTCCCTTATTCTCAGAGTGCTGATAGCGCCGCCGACTGTCGCCCCTTCCTAGCGGGGGAGTTTCCTTTTTTCTCCGGAACAAAAGTAACTGCTGCAAGAAGGGTATTTCGAGGCATCGGCGCTCTGCCAAGACGCCTTGAAACGTCAATGAAAAGTTACGAAATTCAGGCTAGGCTTCGAGATAGCAGACCTTTCCTGCTACGTGCCGTTCTGAAAGCCGTTCCGAAGAATTCCGGTATGGGGACAGACAAGGCCGACGGACAGCTGCGTACCGGAAGTAGTGTAAGTTGCAGAGGCTCGTTATGACGGACGATCAGAAACTTGCTCCGAATTGTTAAGAGTGCCTATAGCGATTTCGAAGCTAAGACCGCTCAGGCTCAAAAAACGACGGAAGAAAAGAATTTGAAGACCGTCAAGAGGAATCCGACGACTGCCGACAAACTCCTAAAGGACTTTAACATTAAAGTGTTCAAAGAGGCCGAAGCCTTGGCGGAAAGCCTGACGAATGACTTCTTTACGATTCGTACGACGGATATTCAGAAGCCCCATTTCTTTGCAAACCGCAAAAAGAAGGATTAAGTCGCATTGAGGCGCATTTTGAAGGGTTGGGGAGGGCTCTCTCCCTAGTCCCGAACTATTCGTCGAGTGCTTTTGTTTCAAGAATTTTTTCTATTCTGATCCATGGCGTTTCGATTCGTGGCGGAAACAGTGCGATTTCTTGTGCATCGGCACTTGACAAAAACGGAAGGTTGCACGCATAATCTCACCCTCGCAGATTGGAGGGGTGCCCGAGTGGCTAAAGGGGGCAGACTGTAAATCTGTTGGCTTACGCCTACGATGGTTCGAATCCATCCCCCTCCACCAGCGACTTGATCGAACAGATCATTACGTTGTTGAGGATTGCAGTGCGGCTCCGGAAATCGGTTCCGAATTGCGGTTGTAAGCGGGTGTAGCTCAATGGTAGAGCAGAAGCCTTCCAAGCTTATGACGAGGGTTCGATTCCCTTCACCCGCTCCACAAACTCACAAGCGTGCCCGTGTGGCTCAGTGGTAGAGCACCCCCTTGGTAAGGGGGAGGTCATGCGTTCGATCCGCATCACGGGCACCAGAATTTTCTTTTTTATTACGTTTTCGGGAGCGTCCCGACTTTTGTTCAGGAGTGAACTACCATGGCAAAGGAAAAATACGAACGCAAGAAGCCCCACGTAAACGTGGGCACGATTGGTCACG
>UQOW01000019.1 GCA_900542805.1 uncultured Sutterella sp. | reverse complement strand
CTAGTAGATACTGGTCTACTAAACGGGGGTGTGTTCATGGAGCGACAGGGTTTTTTGTTTCGCTTCAGTCACTCCTCGGAACGATGACGATTGCGTCGTGCCATCAACACAGGAATGGGCCAAAGCCACGTGCTGATAAACCAAAGGAAAAACCAGCGAAGATTTAACGTGCAACGATTGCTGTTTTGACTGAGAAAGAAAACACTGACGGCGCCGACCACAATCCATAAGAGTAGCCCGCCATACACGGCAACACGCGCGTTGTAGGTATCTCCGCAAAAACTTGCGAGGAATGCACTAAGCGGCACGGAGACGACGACGGCAAGACAGACACCGGCTAAAGGCGCTCCGAGAAAAGAGTGTTTTTGGTTTAGAGACATAATTGCAACTTCTCAGTTAGGGACGGCTTTTTGGCGGGTAAAATCGCAATAAATCAACAAGGAAGCTCACATGTTACAGAAAACGGAACCGATTACAGCCAGAGCCAGTGCCGCCGGTCGCGGAGGCATAGGGATTGTTCGTCTTTCCGGTCAAACAAGCGATGTTCTTGGCATTGCCAAAACAATGCTTCCGACCCTGACGTTGCTCCCTCGGCACGCACACTTGTCGAGTTTAACGGAATCTTCCGGCGAATTCATCGATCAGGCCATCATCCTTTACTTCCCTGCTCCGTATTCGTATACGGGAGAGTCGGTTCTTGAGTTTCAGTCCCACGGCGGACAAGTTGTGAATGAGCGCATTATTCACCGGATTCTTGAGGCCGGGGAGCCGTACGGTGTACGCCTTGCGCGACCCGGAGAATTTACTGAGCGTGCCTTTTTAAACGGAAGAATGGATTTATCTCAGGCAGAGGCCGTTGCAGATTTAATCGATGCCGGAAGCGCTGCATCGGCTCGTGCTGCTGCTCGTTCCTTACAAGGTGCGTTTTCTCAAAAGATAAAAAAGCTCAACGAAGAGTTATTGTCCTTAAGAACATATGTTGAAGCGACGCTTGACTTTCCCGAGGAAGAAATCGATTTCATCGAACAAGGCCACATTCGGGAACGCGTGGCAACGCTTTTGGATGGATTAGAGCAAGTCCACCAACGCGCCATGCGCGGAAAGACATTACGTGATGGCTTAAGTGTTGTTCTTGTTGGAGAGCCGAATGTCGGAAAGAGCTCGCTGATGAATGCATTAGCCGGACAGGACGTATCCATTGTGACGGATGTGGCCGGAACGACTCGGGACAAGATTGAATGCGAAGTGACCTTAGACGGGCTACTTGTCAAGATTACCGATACAGCCGGACTACGCGACACGCATGACGTTGTTGAGGCAATCGGTGTTGATCGGGCCAAGAAGGCTGTCGAAAATGCGGATGTTGTTTTGATTCTTAAAGACGCGAGAGCAACCGAATCCGAGCAAGACCCGATGGGGTTTTTAAAAGGGCATTTAAGGAAAGGCGTTGATTTTATTAGCGTTTTTAATAAAATCGACCTAAATCCGAATCAACGAGAACACGAAGATGAGGACTTTTATATCTCAGCCAAGACCGGGCAAGGACTCGACAAACTTGTCGCAAAACTCAAGTCCCTTGCCGGAGCAGAAAGTGCCGAAGGCGATTTCTTGGCTAGAACACGACACCTTGAGTGCCTTGCGCGCGCCAAGCAAAGTCTTGAGAGAGTTTCCGAGGGGCTTCGTAATATGAATTTGGAGATTGTTGCCGAAGAGATGCGTCTTGCCGGTATTGCACTGGGCGAAATTGTCGGACAGACTCTGCCCGATGACCTCTTAGGGAAGATTTTCTCGAGCTTTTGCATCGGTAAGTAATCAACGCAGAACAAGGCAACAAACCCGTACGGTCATTACAATGCAGGTATCGCGATTAATAATCGTTGTTTCACGTGAAACATACAATGCAGAATTCCAACTTTTACGATGTTATTGTCATCGGCTGCGGTCATGCTGGTGCCGAGGCGTGCCTGGCAGCTGCTCGAATGGGCGCCAAGACACTTTTGGTGACACACAATATTGAAACTATCGGTGAATTGTCCTGCAATCCGTCTATTGGTGGTATTGGGAAGGGGCATCTGGTAAAAGAACTTGATGCTATGGGCGGAGCAATGGGAGCGGTAACCGATGCTGCCGGAATTCAATTTCGTATTTTGAATGCATCTAAAGGACCGGCGGTTCGCGCTACACGTGCCCAGATTGATCGGATTCTGTACAAGATCACGATGCGAAAACGCATTGAAAATCAAGAAAACCTCCGGATTATTCAGCAAGCCGTTGATGATGTTTTAGTTGAGAAAAACCGTGCTGTTGGGATTCGGACTAAAATCGGGTTGGAATTTAAGTCGAAAGCTGTTGTGTTATGTGCCGGGACATTCCTAAACGGGTTGGTGCATGTCGGGTTGTCACACTACCCTGCCGGCCGTGTCTCCGAGGTGCCTAGCCTTCGTCTTGCCGAACGTCTCGCGGACTTGGGCATGCCTCGCGGGCGACTAAAGACGGGAACACCTGCCCGAATCGATGCCCGAACGATTGATTTTTCGAAATGTGAAAAACAGCCGGGTGATTTAAATCCTATTCCCTCGTTTTCTCTCATGGAACCTGGAATTCGCCATCCTGATCAACTGCCATGCTGGATTACGCATACCAATAAGCGCATGCATGAAATCATCATGGCGAATTTAGATCGTTCGCCTTTGTATGCCGGAGTTATCGAAGGAATCGGCCCCCGATATTGTCCGTCTATTGAAGACAAAATACACCGTTTTAAAGATAAGGATTCGCATCAAATCTTCTTGGAGCCCGAAGGTCTGTCGACGTGCTTGTTCTACCCGAACGGAATTTCGACCTCACTTCCTTACGATGTGCAAATCGAAATGGTGCATTGTGTTCCGGGTCTGGAACATGCACATCTTGTGCGCCCGGGCTATGCAATTGAATACGATTACTACGATCCGAGAGGTCTTAAGCGTACCTTTGAGACAAAGAGTATTGAAAACCTCTTTTTCGCAGGGCAAATTAACGGCACCACAGGTTATGAAGAGGCCGCGGCTCAAGGTCTCCTTGCCGGAGCAAATGCTGCAGCCAAAGCCTTAGATCGTGAGCCATGGGAGCCGCTTCGCAGCGAATGCTACGTTGGAGTTCTTGTCGACGATCTTACAACACGCGGTGTGACGGAACCATATCGTATGTTCACGAGTCGTGCCGAGTATCGTCTATGCCTTCGTGAAGACAACGCTGATGAACGTTTGTGTCCAAAAGCGTACGAAATGGGGCTTTTAAACGAAGAAAAGTGGGAGCGCTACCAAAGAAAGCATGAGGCCATCGAAAGTGAACTTGAAAGACTGCGCTCAACATGGGTTACGCCATCGGGACTTATGCCCGGTGAAGCCGAGCGTGTTCTCGGGACATCAATCGATCGAGAATATTCGCTGGCGGCTCTTCTAGCTCGTCCTAAAGTAACCTACAAGGCTGTTGCATCACTTAAAAGAATTTCGGGAGAAAATGTTTCACGTGAAACATTGACTCGCAATGATGAGATTGAACAGATCGAAATCTCACTTAAGTATCAGGGCTACATTAATCGGCAAAAAGAAGAGGTTCAAAAGGCCATCTTGCACGAAAAGACGCCAATTCCCAATGATATGGATTACGACGCCGTCGCCGGTCTTTCTTTTGAAGTGCGTCAGAGGCTAAAGGAAATTCGTCCTGAGACTCTTGGACAGGCGGGGCGCATTTCCGGCATTACACCGGCGGCAATCTCGCTTTTGATGATTCACTTAAAACGAATGCGTTGGGGAAAAGAACAATGACATTCGACGTTCAATCTGTTCTTGCCGGCGCTCGAGCCCTCGGTTTGTCGATCTCCGAGCAGCAAGGTGAGCAGCTCGTGGCTTTCGGCAAACTTCTGATGCAATGGAACAGGGTTTACAACTTAACGCGCATTGAGTCAGAAGAGGCGGTTTTGAACTTGCACATTTTGGACTCGCTTGCCTTTGTTGCTGCGATCGCACATAGACACCCGACAACCGCTCTTGATGTCGGAAGCGGCGGAGGCTTACCCGCTATTCCTCTTGCTGTTGTCCGTCCAGACATGCAGATCACGATGGTAGACTCGGTACAGAAAAAGACGGTTTTTTTGCAGCAGGTTATTATGAAGTTGGGTCTTACCAATGCGCACGTGGTGCATAGTCGTATCGAAGATTTATCGAGCAAACGGGTTCATGCTGTTACTTGCCGTGCGTTTGCGACTCTTTCAAAGACTGTTGCATTGACGCGCCGATTTCTTGCTGATGACGGGGTCTGGTTGTTAATGAAGGGAAAAGATCCTGTCGAGGAATTCGATGCGCTTGATTCGGACATTCGGGTTGAGGAAAATCGCAAATTAGTCATTCCTGGGAGCAATTTGAACCGCTGTTTAATTGTTCTTCGAGTGAATCAGGCTCGGGAAAATCTTGTTTGAGGTGAAACAAATACGCCTGTTTTGGCTAAAACCAGAGAAAAACCGTTAAAAATTAATGCGTTACGGAGCAAAAAATCAACGAAAAATAAGGAAGAAACATGTTGGGACCTGAAACGGTAAGTTTTTATACGACGCTTCTTATGGTGTTCTCTTCTTTCATGCCGGCTATCAATCCGTTCGGCGGATCGATGCTGTTTTTGTCAATGACAAACGGCATCAGTCACGAGGAGCGTGCAAAACTGGCCCGACGGATTTCGATTTATTCCCTGGCCGTTCTTTTGGTGAGCCTTTACGCCGGAAACCTCATATTGAATTTTTTCGGTATCTCGATTGACGTTTTGCGCGTGGCAGGTGGAATCGTTTTATTTAGTACCGGATGGAAAGTTTTACACGATGGGGATGCCGACGGTACGACAGTTTCCAAGGAAATGACGGTACGTCACGTGTATTCGGAAATGGCTTTTTATCCGTTTACGCTTCCGATTACGACCGGGCCGGGATCGATTTCCGTTGCGGTCGCCCTAGGAGCGACTCCGATGCATGGCGTGGCCGGTATTTCCGGGAGTCTTACAGGCATCGTCTTAAATTGCTTGGTCATTTGGTTTTGCTATAGCAATAGCGATCGGGTGACTCGCATGCTCGGGGCTGTCGGCGCGAATGCCTTGACGCGGATTTTTGCGTTCATTTTGATTTGCATCGGCGTTTCGGTATTTTGGACGGGTTTCAGCGGTTTGTGGTCAAGCATGCCGCACTAGATAGAGAGGAAGAGATGGCGAAGATTTTTTGTATTGCCAATCAAAAGGGAGGTGTCGGTAAGACAACGACCACAGTCAATCTTGCAGCAGCACTGGCCAAGTTTGGTCAGAAGGTGCTTCTTGTGGACTTAGATCCCCAGGGCAACGCTACCATGGGCTCCGGAATTGAAAAAAGCGAGTGCGAGACATCCGTTTACGAAGTATTGATCGGTAAGGCCGGAGCCAGAAAGGCCATCATCCGGGCTGAACAAAGCGGTTACGATGTTCTGCCTTCGAATCGTGAGCTTTCAGCGGCGGAAATCGAACTCATGGAGTTTGATAACCCTGACGAGCAGCTTAAAAAGGCAATCGACCCGGTCCAAAAAGATTACGACTTCATTTTGATTGACTGTCCGCCGTCGCTTTCGATTGTTACAGTTAATGCCTTTTGTGCGGCAATCGGCGTTGTTATTCCGATGCAGTGTGAGTATTTCGCGCTGGAAGGATTGAGCGATTTAGTCAATACAATCAAGCGGGTACGGTACAACAAAAACGATGACTTGCGGCTAATCGGCCTGCTCCGCGTGATGTATGACCCGAGATTGACCTTGCAACAACAAGTCAGTGAGCAACTGAAGGAAAACTTCGGTGATCGCGTGTTCGATACCGTGATACCGCGCAATGTTCGCCTGGCCGAAGCGCCGTCCTTCGGTCTTCCCGGGATTATTTTCGAGCCTTCGAGCCGTGGGGCTAAGGCATATATGGAGTTCGGAAAGGAAGTCCTTTTCAGAGCAGGGATTCGCAGTACACGCAGGAAAAAGGAGAAGTAAATGGTCGCCAAAAAACAAAAAAGAGGTCTCGGACGCGGACTCAAGTCTCTTTTAGGAGATGATGTTCCTGCCGTTGCAACCGCTAAAGACGTCATTACCGATATTGATATCAACAAGCTTGTGGCCGGTACATATCAGCCCCGTAGTCGCATGGAAATGGAGCGCTTAAAAGAGCTTGCCGACTCCATCCGCGAACAGGGCGTTATTAACCCGATTGTCGTGCGTCCGATTAAGGGCGGAAAATACGAAATCATTGCCGGTGAACGGCGCTTTCGTGCTTCGAAACTAGCCGATAGAAAGACCGTTCCTGCCATTGTGCGTCGCGTGCAGGATAAGGATGCTTTGGCGATGGCGCTCATCGAGAATATGCAGCGCGAGGACTTAAATGCCATGGAAGAGGCACTCGGAATTAAGCGGCTCATCGATGAATTCGGCTATACCCATGAGCAAGCAGCACAGGCAATCGGAAGAAGTCGCCCGGCCACAAGTAATCTTTTGCGGTTATTGGCTCTAGCCAAACCCGTGCAACGCATGTTGGCGGATGCAAAACTGGAAATGGGACATGCCAGGGCGCTTTTGTCTCTTACGGGAGCCGAGCAGATTCAGTTAGCTAATCTAATCGTGGCCAAATCGCTGAGTGTGCGTGAAGCCGAGCGCCTTTCGGAAAAACGCAAAGAGGAAAAGACAACGCGACCAGCGAAGCGGTTTCCGAATAAGACGCGGGACGACCAAATCTTGGAAGAAAAGTTATCTGAGGCTCTCGGAGCTCCCGTGCGACTGGTTGTCGGAAGACGCGGAAAAGGCCAGATTGTCGTGGACTTTGCCGATTTAGACGATCTGGATGCAATCGTGGCGAAGATTTGCCCGGACGACTAGTTCGTTCGGCATACTCAGATAGTTCTTTTGGTCAAACTTTTCTAGATAGCTAGCAGGTTGTTAAAGTCGGTTTCAATTCTTACAATGTGGTTCAATTTTATAAGAAGAGGATGAAGTGAATCGGCCGCTACTGATTCGCGTGATTCTCTGGCACCTTGCCTTTATTTCTTTAGGGGCAATCGGTGCTGGTGTGTTTTTCGGAATGAATGCGACCCTTTCCTGCGTGGCAGGCGGGCTGTGTGTCTTCGTCCCGAATGCCTTTTTTGCCCTGTGCTGGATTGCGTTGCAGACAGGGGGGGCGAGTGCTAATCCGTCCGTCCTTCTTATTTTTGAATTTATAAAGTTGGCAATTGTGTGTTTGCTGTTTTTTCTCGTTGCCAAGTTTTATCCGGCTTTGAACTGGCCCGCAATGCTTTTCGGAATTGTTGTGGGTGCATTGAGCAACTTGGCTTTACTGATTGGAAAACAGCGAGACTGAGGAATTAGCTTGTATGGCGAGCGATGCTTTGACTTCGACCGGGTACATGTTGCATCACCTGCAACATAATGCATCCGTAATGAAACAGTCGATTGTGGACTTTTCCGTCCTCAATTACGATACGATTTTCTTCTCGATCCTGATTCTCATCGGGAGCCTTTGGTTACTAAGGAAAGCGGCCTCACATGCGACAAGCGGTGTTCCGGGAAAGTTTCAGTGCGCCGTCGAGATGCTCGTTGACATGGTCGAAGAGCAAAGTAAAGCGATTGTGCACGGAGACAGGACATTTATTGCACCTGTTGCGCTGACGGTTTTCGTTTGGGTCACGCTCATGAATGCCGTTGACCTGATTCCGGTCGATTTGTTGCCGTGGATTGCCGGGTTCTTCGGCATTCACTACTTGCGTCCTTTGCCGACAGCAGACCTTAATGCGACGATGGGCATTTCCATCAGCGTTTTGTTGCTGTGCATTTACTACGGCCTCAAAGTCAAAGGCTTCGGCGGATTTACCCGGAGTCTTTTTGTTGCACCTTTCGGAAATCATTTCCTCCTCTGGCCGTTCAATTTTGCCTTAAATATCATTGAATATATCGCAAAAACGGTTTCATTGGGCATGCGACTGTTCGGTAATATGTACGCAGGCGAGCTACTCTTTTTCCTGATTGCTCTGCTCGGGGGATTTGCCTTTTCTTTCGGCTTTCTCGGTGGCTCGTTTTCCATTATTGGACAAGTGGTTGCCGGGCTTTGCTGGTGGATTTTTCACATTTTGATTGTTTTACTGCAGGCGTTCATCATGATGATGCTGACCTTGGTTTACATCGGGCAGGCGCATGAAGATCACTGATTTTTTACTTCCTACACGGAAACTTTAAGGAGTATGCAATGACCAACGTTGCAATGGTTGCTTTGGCCTGTGGCCTGATTATCGGTTTCGGCGCTTTCGGTGCCTGTTTGGGTATCGGCATCATGGGCGCTCGCTATCTTGAGAGTGCGGCTCGTCAGCCGGAACTGATGAATGTGCTTCAGACGAAGATGTTCCTTTTAGCCGGTCTGATCGATGCGGCCTTCTTAATTGGCGTTGGCGTGGCCATGATGTTTGCGTTCGCGAACCCGTTCGTCGGCTGATCCCAAAAAATTCATCCATGACGATATTTGATGTTGCTCGGATTTGAAAAGAGCAACGCAAATGCAGCGGGGTTCTGATAATGAACATTAATGCCACTTTGTTTGTACAGATGGTGGTGTTCTTCATCGGCTGTTACATCACGATGAAGTACATCTGGCCGCCGTTACTCAAAGCCATCGAAGGGCGCCAGCAGAAAATCGCGGCCGGATTGGCTGCGGCTGAAAAGGGCAACAATGCTTTAAATGAAGCACAAGCCAAGGGTAAAGAAATCGAAGCTCAGGCGCGTGCTCGTGCATCGGTCATCGTGTCCGACGGCGAAAAGCGAGGAGCGAAGATTGTCGAAGACGCCAAGGCACAAGCTAAGGACGAAGCAGATCGCATCATTGCCGATGCCAAGGTTGAAGCAGCCCAGGAAATGGATCGCGTTCGCGAGCAGTTGCGTGCCGACGTGGCAACTTTAGCCGTTGCCGGTGCCGAGAAGATTCTCGAGCGCGAGATTGATGCGAAAGCACATGCGAAGTTGTTAGATCAACTGAAGGCGAAACTTTAATTATGGCGGAACTTTCAACGATTGCTCGTCCGTATGCCCAAGGGCTTTGGAAGGCTCTCGGGGACAACCCCGATGCCTCGGCAGTTCAGACGGTTTGCGAGGGCTTAGAGGCGGTTGCGCAAGCGGTTCTCAGCCCGGAGGTTTCGGCTCTTATCAGCGATCCGAAATTGACCCAAGAAGAGCTTTTCGAAGCTCTGAAAAAGTCCCTCGGTCGCGGAGTTCCCAAGGAGCTTGAAGGCCTTTTGCTGGCTGTTATCGAAAACGGGAGAATCCCTGTGCTCGGGGAAATTTCCCGTCAATTCAAAGATCTTGTCAATGCCTCTTCGGGCATTGCCGAGGTCCAGATTGAAAGCGCGTTCAAAATGACCAAGACGCAGGTCGACCAACTCGTTAAAAGTTTAGGTAAGAAGTTTCCCGGCGTGAAACTGAATCCGACGGTGACGGTCAATCCGGATTTAATCGGCGGCGTGTGTATTCGCGTCGGCGATCAGATCCTCGATGAGTCCGTGCGTGCGCGTCTCAGTCAGATGCGCGCGGCTCTTACAGCGTAAATTCCGGAGTTCGAAAAAATGCAACTCAATCCTAGCGAAATCAGTGAACTACTTAAGAAACGCATTGAAGATCTCGGCGTTTCAACTGATCTTCGTACACAAGGCACCGTTGTGACGGTGACCGACGGCATTTGCCGAGTTCACGGCCTTCAGGACGTGATGCAGGGCGAAATGCTGGAATTCCCCCAGAACACTTATGGTCTGGCGCTTAACCTTGAAAGAGACTCAGTGGGCGCCGTGATTCTCGGTAGCTACGAGCACATCCGTGAAGGTGATACGGTCAAGACGACCGGACGCATTCTTTCCGTGCCCGTCGGCCGTGCTCTGATCGGCCGCGTTGTCAACGCTTTGGGGCAGCCTATCGACGGCAAGGGTCCGATTAAGACCGACGAATACGACGTTGTCGAAAAGGTCGCGCCCGGCGTGATCGATCGTCAGTCCGTCAGCCAGCCCGTGCAGACGGGTTTGAAATCCGTCGACGCCATGATTCCGATTGGTCGCGGCCAACGTGAACTGATCATCGGTGACCGTCAGACCGGAAAGACCGCTATCGCGATTGATACAATCATCAATCAAAAGGGCAAGAACCTGACATGTATTTACGTGGCAATCGGTCAGAAGGCCAGTACCATTGCCAACGTTGTGCGTCAGCTTGAAGCACACGGCGCCATGGAATACACAATCATTGTGGCAGCCTCGGCTTCCGAATCAGCGGCTTTGCAGTACATTGCGCCGTATGCCGGTGCGACGATGGGTGAGTACTTCCGCGATCGCGGCGAAGACAGCCTGATTGTTTATGATGACTTGACTAAGCAAGCTTGGGCGTATCGACAGATTTCCTTGTTGCTGCGTCGTCCGCCCGGACGCGAAGCGTATCCCGGCGACGTTTTCTACTTGCACAGTCGTCTTTTGGAACGTGCCGCACGCGTCAATTCCGCGTATGTCGAGCGCTTTACCAAGGGTGCCGTGAAAGGAAAGACCGGTTCGATGACGGCCTTGCCGATTATCGAAACGCAGGCCGGGGACGTGACGGCGTTCGTGCCGACAAATGTCATTTCCATTACCGACGGACAGATTTTCTTGGAAACAGACTTGTTTAATGCCGGTGTTCGTCCGGCTATTAATCCGGGTATTTCCGTCAGTCGCGTGGGTGGCGCGGCCCAGACTAAGATTATTAAAAAGCTTGGCGGCGGCGTCCGTTTGGCTTTGGCGCAGTACCGAGAACTTGCTGCATTTGCGCAGTTTGCCAGTGACTTGGATGAGACAACGCGTAAGCAACTTGAGCGCGGTCGTGTTGTGACCGAGTTGATGAAGCAGCCTCAGTATCGGCCGCTACAGGTCTGGCAGGAAGCTGTAACGCTCTTTGCTATTGAGAAGGGAGCGTACGACGACGTTCCCGTTAAGAATGCACTTGCCATGGAGCGAGAAATGTGTGCCTTCCTCCAGCAGCATTCACCTGAGCTCTTAGAGCAAATTGAGCAGAAAAAGGAACTGACGCCGGAGATTCGTGCAGCCTTAGATCAGGCCGTTTCGGAATTTAAGAAAACGGCAGCATTTTAACGATCTGAGGAATCCTTATGCCCAGCACAAAGGAAATTCGCGGAAAGATTCGAAGCGTACAAAACACGCGGAAGATCACGAAGGCGATGCAAATGGTGGCCGCCTCGAAGATGCGCAAGGCTCAGGACCGGATGTTTCAGGCCCGTCCCTACGCAGATAAGTTGCGCAATATCATCGCGCACTTAGCTTCGTCGAATGCCAGCTACCAGCATCCTTTCCTTGCCAAACGCGATCAGGAGACCGGACAGGTCGCTTTGATTTTGGTGACAACCGACAAGGGCTTGGCCGGGGCGCTGAACACGAACATTCAGCGGCATGTGCTCCAGAAAATGCAGTCGCTCTATAAGGACGGCAAGAAGCTGAGTGTGACGGCAGTCGGCAATAAGGCGATTGCGTTTTGCTCGCACATGCGATTAGAGGTCACCAGTCAGGTGGCTCAGCTCGGAGATCGTCCTCATCTAGAGCGTCTTCTCGGAGCAATTCGTGCCCAGTTGGATGCGTACAGCGAGGGAAAGGTCGACGTGGTCTATCTGGCTTACACGCGTTTTGTCAACGCGATGAAGCAAGAGCCCGTTATTGAACAATTGCTTCCGCTTCCGAGCGAGAAGCTCAAGTCTCTCGGCGAGAAACCGCGTGAATTCTCGTGGGATTATCTGTATGAGCCGGATGCTCAAACGGTGCTTGACGAACTGCTCAAGCGATATGTGGAGACTTTGATTTATCAAGCGGTTGCAGAAAATATGGCTTCGGAACAGTCTGCCCGTATGGTGGCCATGAAGGCTGCTTCGGACAACGCCAAGAAGCTCATTGACGAACTGCAACTCGTCTATAACAAGACTCGTCAGGCAGGCATTACCAAGGAAATCACCGAAATCGTCGGTGGTGCCGCCGCCGTGTCATAAGGGATTTGGAGACCGAGGAATAACCTATGAGTATCGGACAAATCGTTCAAGTTATCGGCGCCGTGGTCGACATCGAGTTCGCACGCGATGAAATGCCGAGAATTTATGAAGCGCTTGTTTTAGAACAGGACAAGGAAAACACACTGGCGGAAGCCGGACTGACCTTTGAGGTGCAACAGCAGTTAGGCGACGGCATTGTTCGTACCATTGCGATGGGCTCTTCCGACGGCTTGCGTCGCGGGATGAGGGTCAAATCGACAGGTTCGGAAATTTCCGTTCCCGTCGGACCTAAGACCCTCGGTCGTATCATGGACGTGCTCGGCCGCCCGGTGGATGATTGCGGTCCGATCGGCGAAAAAGAACGCCGTCCGATTCACAGAGCGGCGCCTAAATTCGACGAACTGAGCCCCTCGGTGGACTTGCTTGAGACGGGCATTAAGGTGATTGACTTGATTTGCCCGTTTGCCAAAGGAGGCAAGGTGGGTTTGTTCGGCGGTGCCGGTGTCGGCAAGACTGTCAACATGATGGAGTTCATTAACAACATCGCTAAGGCCTACGGCGGCTACTCGGTGTTTGCCGGTGTCGGCGAACGTACCCGTGAAGGCAACGACTTTTACCATGAAATGGAAGCCTCCAAGGTTTTGGATAAGGTGGCCATGGTCTTCGGTCAGATGAACGAGCCTCCTGGAAACCGTTTGCGTGTGGCGTTAACGGGGCTGACGATGGCCGAAGCCTTCCGTGACGAAGGGCGCGATATCTTGCTCTTTATTGACAATATTTACCGCTACACCTTGGCAGGAACCGAAGTGTCCGCCTTGCTCGGTCGTATGCCTTCGGCCGTGGGCTATCAGCCGACGCTGGCCGAAGAAATGGGTAGGTTGCAGGAACGTATTACATCGACGAAGGTCGGATCGATTACGTCTATTCAGGCTGTGTACGTGCCGGCCGATGACTTGACGGACCCGTCGCCGGCGACAACGTTCAGCCACTTGGATGCAACGGTCGTGTTAAGTCGTGATATTGCGAGTTTAGGTATTTACCCGGCCGTCGATCCTTTGGATTCGACAAGTCGTCAGGTTGACCCGAATGTGATCGGCGAAGAGCACTACACCGTCTGCCGTCGCGTTCAGGAAATGCTGCAAAAGTACAAGGAACTGCGTGACATCATCGCCATTCTCGGTATGGACGAGTTGTCTCCGGAAGACAAGCTTGCCGTCACGCGTGCTCGTAAGATTCAGCGCTTTTTGTCTCAGCCGTTCCACGTGGCAGAAGTCTTTACCGGAACGCCGGGCAAATACGTTCCCTTAAAGGAAACGATTCGCGGCTTTAAGATGATTGTCGACGGTGAGTGCGACGAGCTACCCGAACAGGCCTTCTATATGGTCGGTACGATTGACGAGGCGTTCGAAAAGGCCAAGTCAATCAGGTAAACGGAGCGAAACATGGCAGCAACGATTGAGGTTGATGTCGTCAGCGCGGAATCTTCCGTGTATTCCGGACAGGCGCACTTCGTGGCCTTGCCCGGACAGGAAGGCGATTTGGGCATTTTGCCCGGACACGTTCCGCTCCTGACACGAATTCGACCGGGCATGGTCCGCATTCAGACGGCCGAGGGCACGGAGGAAGGGATTTTCGTGGCCGGGGGCCTACTCGAAGTGCAACCGGATCGCGTAACGGTATTGGCCGATTTAGCCGTCCGTAGCAAGGATTTGGATGAAGCCAAGGCCAAACAGGCGATTGCTCAGGTCGAGCAGGACAAAGAAAAGATTAAGGGCGAGATTGATATTGCTCGTGTCCAAGCGAAATTGTCGGCTTTGAGTGCGGAGTTGCAATTTATCAAGAAGTTACGCCAAGAAAAATAATCCGGCTTAATCGAAAAAAAACGGAGGCGTTCGAAAAAAGTCGGACGAATCCGTTTTTTTGCTTTAGGATTGAAGGTGTGTCGGGATTCATTCCTTCAAGGAGGCTAGAAGATGACAGTTTCCGAAGTTATTCAAGTTTGTACGGACGGCAGTCCCTTGTCGGATAAGGCGGTCCAAGAGGCTATTTCCATGGCGCAAGAAATGCAGTTGCCTCTGGTGGCCGTGACGGTTGTGTCCGGAAAAGCCTCGGAGCAGGATGCGGTTCGTGCGCGTTTGATGGCCATTGCTCAGAAAGCCAAAGAGGCCGGAGTTCCCTGTGAACTTGTGGCCGAGCAGGCTCGGGCTCCCTACGTGGGAATCATTGCCGTGGCTCGTAGAAAGCATGCGCGCCTGATTGTGATGGCAAGCCGCGGACTCGGTTCGATTGAGTCGGTTTTCCTCGGATCGGAAACACAAAAGGTTTTAGCCAGCGCCGATCGCCCGGTGCTCGTCGTCCGCTAAAATAATCGCTTCAGCAGCATCGCGGCGTTTGCTCCGCGCAGACACAGTCGTTTGTCCCGGCTTGTCTGGCCGGCAACGAAAGTGATTGACGCGCGGGGCAGTGCGAGTGTTTTCGAAAGCCAACGGGCAAGTCGTTCGTTGGCTTTTCCGTTTACGGGGGGAGCCGAGAGGGCGATTTTCAGACGACCGTTGAATTCCCCGACTACGCCTTCGCGCTTGGCGCTCGGCTGAACGTGTACGGAAAGAAGAACCCCGTCTTCGGTTTCTTTGACCCAAGACGGTAGCGAAACGGATTTAGGTAAGGCGCAGGAATCCATGGAACACAAAAACGATACTTTTTTACGGGCTCTTAGACGCGAGAGCACAGAATATACCCCAATCTGGCTGATGCGACAGGCAGGACGCTTCTTGCCGGAGTATCGACGTGTGCGGGAGTCTTGCGGCAGTTTCATGGCTTTGGCGCGCAACCCCCGGGCAGCAACGGAAGTAACACTGCAACCGGTTGAGCGATTCGGGCTCGATGCGGCCATTTTGTTTTCCGATATTTTGACTGTGCCCGATGCGATGGGTTTGAATCTTGAGTTTGTCCCGGGAGAGGGGCCTCGTTTTGCCCATCCGGTTCAAGACGAGGCGGCCGTTAAGGCATTATTTGTTCCCGATCCGACTCAAGAACTTCGCTATGTGACAGATGCGGTCGCAAGTATCCGTCGGGCTCTGGGCGGTCGGGTTCCGCTCATCGGCTTTTCTGGCTCCCCGTTTACTTTGGCCTGCTACATGGTCGAGGGGAGCGCATCGCGCGATTTTCTGCGTACAAAAGCGATGCTTTATCAAAGGCCGGACCTCTTGACGCAGGTTCTCGCGGTCAATTCTCAGGCTGTTTCCGAGTACCTACTTGCCCAGGTTGAAGCCGGTGCTCAGGCGCTTCAGATTTTCGACACGTGGGGGGGAATCTTAGCGGGACCTGCCTTTGAGGCCTTTTCGCTTAGGCCGATTCGGGACGTCATCGAAAGAGTTCGGCATAACAGGCTCGGATGCGACGTACCGATTATTGTGTTCACAAAAGGCGGAGGTCAGTGGTTAGAAGCGTTATCGGAGTCCGGGGCCGATTGCCTCGGTCTGGACTGGACGGTTTCTTTGAGAGCATCGCGTAGCCGCACAAACGATGCCGTCAGTCTTCAGGGAAATATGGACCCGACGGTTTTGCTTGCCGGCGATCGAGCGATTGAAAAAGAGGTGTGCCGAGTATTGGACGACTTCGGGACTGTCGGTAAAAGCGCCGGTCACGTGTTTAATTTAGGGCACGGCGTTTTGCAGTCAACGCCACCGGAGGCTGTAGCGACATTGGTGCAGTTGGTGCATGACTACTCGGGGCGCTACCACGTTTCGGACGCGGGGGCGCATTAGGGTTTTCCACAGCGCACGCTCCGTCTTTGAGAGAATCAACAGACAGGGAAAAGGCGGAAAAGATTGAGAAAATAGCCCTGTAAGTCATTGATTTTGAATAAATCGTCAGATAATCAGTCCTTGTAAAAAATGTGTAAAAAGGCGGACTTTTCCCAAAAAGGCAAGAAGTTTTTCACAAAGTTTTCCACAGGCTGTGGACAGGATGGGAAAAGCTGATGTTTTTCAATTTGTTAACGACTGTGGATAATTCGTCGCCTGTGGAAAGACCGAAATCAATGCTGTGGATAAGTCACTGATGCAACACGCACTAACCGATCAATTTGTACGTGTTATCGTACAAGCGCCTTTGGGACCTCTGGACTATCGTGTCGATGAGGCCACTGAGGTTGCAGTCGGCGATCGCGTGCTCGTGACGCTCGGCACACGCCAGGTCGTCGGAATTGTCGTTGACGTGACGGCTGTTTCTGCCGTTGAGAGCCGAAAACTGAAAAGAGTTCTCCGCGTACTCGGGGAAACAGAGCCGTTTCGCCGTGAGTGGTTGGAGTTAATGCGCTTTACGGCCAATTATTACATCCGCACGTGGGGAGAAGCGGCGCTTTCTTCCTTGCCTCGCTTTTTTAGACTTCCCCCGCGCGCACGACGACAAGCCTCATTAAATCGGATTCGGGAAACTCCCCCGATAAAGACCGAGGGACGCCCGACTCTGAGGCTAAATGCCGAGCAGTATGCTGCATCGCGTGCCGTCAGCGACTCTTCGGGCTTTTCTCCGTTTGTTCTCTTCGGCGTTACAGGATCGGGGAAAACGGAAGTGTATTTGCACATCATGCACGAGGTTCTCGAAAAGAACCCGGAAAATCAAGTGCTTTTGCTAGTTCCGGAGATTAATCTGACGCCGCAACTGGAAGCACGAGTTCGGGAGCGCTTCCCCGAGGAGACAGTCGTCACGCTTCATTCGTCCTTAAGCGACGGAGATCGTGCACGCAATTGGCTTGCCGTTCATGAAGGGCGGGCTCGGATACTGGTCGGAACGCGACTGTCGATTTTTGCAAGTTTTCGTCGCTTGGCATTGATCCTTGTCGACGAGGAGCACGACGAAAGTTACAAGGCTGACGACGGTGCTCGGTTTTCCGCACGGGATTTAGCGATAAAACGGGCACAAATGAATGCCGTTGCCTGTGTCTTAGGCTCGGCCACGCCGTCGCTTGAATCCTGGGAGAAGGTCCGAAAAGGCGAGTATCGGCTTTTGCGACTTTCGCATCGGGCTGTTAAGGATGCTGAGCTCCCGAATATTGCTGTTGTCGACAGACGCGCCGAACGCGGCCAGGTATTTGTTTCCGAAGTCCGACAGGCCGTTGACGAGACACTTAAGCAAGGTCGGCAAGTCCTCGTTTTTATCAACCGACGCGGATATGCTCCGACGGTAATGTGTCCGGCCTGCGGATGGGTTAGTCGTTGTCTTCATTGTTCGGGCTTTACGGTTTTCCATAAAAAAGAACGGCGTCTTGTTTGCCATCACTGCTCGGCAAGTTACCCGGTTCCGGAGCGCTGTCCAACGTGCGGAAATCCCGGTTTGGAGGCCATCGGAACGGGAACCCAAAAAATCGAAGAAGCCATCGAAACGCTTTGGCCTAAGGCTCGGGTGCTACGGATTGACCGCGACAGTGTGCGCACGAAAAATCAAGCGCAAAAGGCGTTTTCGGACGTCCATGCCGGCCGGGCCGATATCGTTGTCGGCACGCAAATGATTTCCAAAGGACACGACTTTAAACGTGTCGGACTCGTGGTCGTTTTAAACGCCGACGCCCTTCTTGTCAGTCCGAACATTAAGGCCGAGGAGCGTCTTTTTTCGCTTCTTTTGCAGGTGGCCGGGCGCGCCGGTCGCTCGGGCGCAATCGGTCGTGTTTTGATTCAAAGCCGTTTTCCCGAGCATCCGCTTTATAAAGAAGTCATTGCTCAGGACTATGAGGCGTTTGCCGAACGATCCCTTTCTGAAAGATACGAGGCGCAGATGCCGCCTTTTGTTCGGCAGGCACTGCTTCTGTCTCGCTCGGAAACCTTAGAGCGCGCATTGGGCTTTTTAGAGCGAGCCCGACAAACGGGAGATAGCATCAATCGCGGTCGTGTTGTTCTTTATGATCCGGTGCCGATGTCGCTTATGCGCCTGATGGATGAGGAACGTGCGCAACTACTTGTGGAAGCGCCGACGAGAGCGCAACTCAATGCGTTTTTATCCGAATGGGTGTCGGTCCTTAAGGCAGAGCACGGCGTCTTTTGGACCGTGGAAGTTGACCCCACGGACCTGTAGTCCGGGTTTTTTTGCATAGGTATAATGCCGTGCGTTGTCTCCGTAGTTCAACTGGATAGAATGCGGCCCTCCGAAGGCTGTGATGTGGGTTCGAGTCCCGCCGGAGGCACCAAAATTCCTTTTAGGCCGGGGAGTCTTTGCCCGGCTTTGTTTTTATAGGCTTTTCCCGTGCAACCGCAGCAAGAAAAAAAAGAAAAGAAAGTTTCTTTCGGGTTTCGAGAAGTTCCCGAGTCGGAAAAGGTACGTGACGTCAAACAGGTTTTCGATTCCGTTGCCAAAAAATACGACTTGATGAACGACTTGCTGAGTTTCGGGTTGCACCGGCTCTGGAAGCGCAAAACCATCCGAGCGGCGGAGCTCAAAGAGGGAAGTCGCGTCCTGGATATTGCATCGGGGACCTGCGATTTGGCGTTGGCGTTTTCTCCGCTTGTAGGAAAGACAGGGCAAGTTTGGGCAACGGACATTAACTACGCCATGCTCTCGGAGGGCGCCAAACGCATTGCTCGAACTGCCTCGGACGCGCGTGTCGTTCAGTGCGATTGCGAGAGTCTTCCGTTTTCCGACAACACGTTTGACGTTGTTACGGTTTCGTTCGGATTGCGCAACATGACGCACAAAGAAAAGGCCCTTTGCGAAATGCAGCGTGTGGCAAAACCGGGCGGCCGCGTTTTGGTTCTGGAATTCAGCCACTGCTGGAAGATTCTCCGACCGCTTTACGATTTTTACTCCTTTGTCGTGATGCCTAGACTCGGGGCTCTTGTCGTCGGGGATGCAAATAGTTACAGATATTTAGCCGAATCGATTCGAGTCCACCCAAATCAAAAGACTCTGGCTGATATGATGCGCAAGGCAGGCTTTAATCCGGTGCGATGGAAAAACCTGACATTCGGGGTTTGTGCTCTTCACATCGGAATCAAATCCTAAAGCCTTGTTTTTTTCCGATGTCCGCGCTCATCGGACCTTTAACTACATTTTCACTACACATGAAGAAATTTCTCGCACTCCTAGCCGTCACGTTCCTTCTTGCCTCCTGTGTCACTGATGCCGATGCCGCCATGCGTTTCGGCGGCGGACGCAGTTTCGGGCGTTCTACGAGCAGCCTGTTTCAAAAGGCACCGGCTCCCAAACCCGGGCTTGCCGGCAAGACGGCTCCCGAGGCAGGCAAGGCAGCGCCGGGTGCTGCATCAAAGCAAAGCGCCGCTCAGACTTCGGCTACCAAAACGGCCGCTCCGGCGGCCGCCGCTCGCCCCATGGGCGGCATGCTCATGGGCATTGCAACCATGTTCGGAATTGCGGCGCTTGTGAGTGCTTTGGGTCTTTCGGCAGGCTTTGCTCAGGTGCTCACGGCTTTGGCAATCGGAGCCCTCATTTATTTTGCCTTGCGTTTTATCGTCGGTTTCCTCTTCGCGTCGCGCGTTGCACGAACGCAAGGGCAACAGACTCGGACTTGGCAGGAAACGGCCGAGCAGGGACAAACGCGACCGGGAAGCGCGATGGATAGTTTTTCTTCGACCGGCATTGAGGCACTTTCGGTTCCCGCGGATTTTGATGCCAAGGGTTTTGAGTCCGAGGCGCGTAAGAATTTCATTCGACTTCAAAAGGCTTGGGATAAAGCCGACATCGTTTCCGTTGCCGATTTCATGACAAACGACTTCTTTATTGCGCTGACGCATGAACTTCGTAACCACGGAACGGCTGTTCAAACAAGCGAAGTCGTGAATCTCACGGTGCGATTACTCGGAATTGTTCACGAACAAAACGAGTACGCGGCTGTTGTGTCGTTTGAAGGCGCAATAAAGATTAACGGTGCATTCGAACAGGTCAGCGAACGTTGGCTCCTGGTCCGTGCCGCGGATGGTTCCACTGGGTGGCTTTTAGCCGGTATCGAGCAGGTTTAAGAAGCCGTTCGCGGGCGCCGGAAGGCAATAAACGGACCTTTCCTGTCGGGTATTAGTAAGTAGTTCTCGACAGCGGACGGGATGTAGTCCTCGTTAAAATAACGTTCGTAGTACACCGATTCTTACTCTTTGTGCAAGAAAGAGGTCTCTTGATGGAACATGCTCAAGCGAAGCTACGTCTCACGGATGTGATGACGCGACTGACGCCGCAAATCGAGTACATCGACTGAGGCGGAGCCTGTCAGCCTTGTCTCACGAAAGATAAGCGGGAGATTTCATCTTTTGGACAACAAAAAGCCGGGCACGTCCCGGTTTTTTTACCCTTTCGTCGAAGTTTTCCTGTTGCCCGAATGCGACGCCCGAAACGGGAACTATAAGTATCGATTTCGCGAGACTCCCTCAAAACACCCTATAAACATTGGGTATTTCAAGCGATCTCATTTTTTTAAAAAAGGGAAAACAAGGCCGTGTTTGCGCCGAGAAATCGGACAAAGTTTGACCTCGATGAAACTTTCGAGGATTTCTCAAAAAAAGTTTTCTTTACAGAGAATTTTCCCGAGATATCTCCCTATACTGCGCCTCCGCAAAAAAATTTCCGTCTTCCCTTGTGAAAAAGCACAAAGAAAGACTCCTACAAGAACCTAGGTCGTTACGCTTTTTTGGAGATTTGCTAATGACTAGCCTGATCGTACTGGTTTGCCTGTATATGCTGGTTTCGATCGGAATAGGATTGTGGGCGGCTCGCCGCGTAAACAATACCGCCGATTATGCTTTAGCCGGGCGCTCGTTGCCTTTGATGATGGTCATCGCAACGACATTCGCCACATGGTTTGGCAGTGAGACAGTGCTCGGCCTTCCCGGTCGTTTTATCGAGGGAGGCATTGCCGGTGTCGTCGAGGAACCGTTCGGTTCCGGTGCGGCACTGATTCTCGTGGGCGTTTTCTTCGCCCGTAAGCTCTACCGCATGAATCTTCTGACCATCGGCGATTTTTATCGTCGGCGCTACGGTAAGAAGATTGAGCTCGCGTGCTCGGTTTTCATCATCCTTTCGTACTTAGGATGGGTCGGAGCGCAGGTTGCGGCTTTAGGGCTGGTGCTTAACCTCTTGACCGAAGGGGCTATCAGCGTTTCGCTCGGCATGATGATCGGAACATTTGTGGTGCTCTTTTACACCGTCTACGGCGGCATGTGGTCTGTGGCATTTACCGATTTTTTGCAAATGGGCATCATTATCGCCGGTTTAATTGCCGTAGCCGTTGTGGCCAGTAACATGGCCGGCGGTGTCGGACATGTCGTTTCTTTTGCTCAGAGCCGCGATCTGTTCCATGTGTTCCCGGAAATGACGTTCCACGGTTGGCTTTTCTGGATTTCTGCTGCCATGACCATGATGATCGGGTCGATTCCGCAGCAGGACGTTTTCCAGCGCGTGATGAGCGCCGAGGATGAAAAAACGGCCACGCGCGGTCCCATTTTGGGCGGGTGCTTTTACATCCTGTTTGCTTTCGTGCCGATGTTTATCGTTTGCGCAGCGGTTTTGGCGATGCCCGGTGTCGGTCAGATGCTTTTGACGACCGATCCGCAACTGCTCCTGCCGACGCTCGTGCGCGACTACATGCCCGTTTGGTTGCGAGTTCTGTTTTTCGGTGCTGTTTTGTCTGCCGTGATGTCGACGGCTTCGGCCACGATGCTTGCGCCAACAACGACATTCGTGCACAACGTGCTGCGTAACTACATCACAATCAAACCGAAAGACGAATTGCTGTATTTCCGCGGAGCCCTTGTGATTTTTGCCGCCTCTGTTTTGGCCTACAGCCTGTGGTTTGAAGGAACGGCGATTTACGACATGGTGGCGATGGCCTACCAGTTCCCGGTTGTCGGTGCCTTCTGGCCGCTTGTGGCCGGAATCTACTGGAAAAAGGCAACGACGCAGGGCGCATGGACATCGATTATTCTCGGTGCTACGGCTTGGACGATTTTGACAGTCACGCCGCTCGGCGAGGTGTTTCCGAGCGTTTTAGGTGGTTTTGTTGTGGCGTGCTTCGGTATGGTTGTCGGGAGCCTTGTTCCGTCGCGGTACAACGAAAAAAGCCGTCAAATGTACCTGGCTGCAGAACTGTCGACTCAGGCTTAAGACGGAAATCGGTTAAAGAATCGGGGTTCGGTTTTGTACCGGCCCCGTTTTTTCGTTTGCAATCCCCTTCAGGGCGCACTCCTGCGTAAAATGCCTTCTGTTTAGTGCAAACCCGCCCGAAAGTTACCGTTTGAAAAGGGCGTAAAACAAAAGAGGAAAATCTATGATCAATGTCGTTATCCTGGCCGCCGGCCAGGGTAAGCGCATGCATTCGCGCTTGCCGAAAGTGCTCCAGCCCCTTGCCGGGAAACCCATGATTGAACACGTCCTAGATACGGTCGCAACCTTAGGTGATGTGGCAAAGACTATTGTGGTCGTCGGGCACTTAGCTCCCTTAGTTCAAGAAAGCCTTAAAAACCACCCCGACGTGCAGTTCGTTCTTCAAGAGCCGCAACTCGGAACCGGGCATGCGCTGCAACAGGCATTGCCGAGTTTAGATTCGGCGGCCGAGCAAACGCTTGTTTTGTTAGGGGATGTTCCGCTCATTCAGACCGAAACTGTGGCACGCCTGAGAATGGTTGCCGGCGACGGAATGGCGCTTTTGACAACAGTGCTACGTAATCCGACCGGATACGGACGGATTCTTCGGCAAAAAGGGCGCATCGTGGCAATTGTCGAACAAAAAGATGCTACGGAAGGCCAAAAACAGATTCGCGAAGTCAATACGGGAATCATGCTGCTACCGACATCGCGCCTTGCCGGGTGGCTTTCCGAACTCAAAGCCAGCAACGCACAGGGAGAGTATTACTTAACGGATGTCATCGGACTTGCGGTCCGAGACGGCGTTCGCATTAACTCGGCCCGACCGCGTCGCAGTTTTGAAGTCGAAGGGGTCAATTCAAAAACACAACTGGCACGTCTAGAAGGCATCTGGCAGGACCATTTGGCCGAAGAGATTACCGAAGCCGGCGTGACGGTTATCGATCCGTCGCGTCTGGATATTCGCGGGAAATTAACGTGCGGAACGGACGTCAGTATCGACGTCGGTTGTGTTTTCCAGGGAAATGTTTCATTAGGCGACGGCGTGCAGGTCGGGCCGTACTGCGTAATCGAAAATGCGAAGATTGCGGCCGGAACACGCATTGAAGCGTTTACGCACATTGTCGGGGCAAGGATCGGCGAAAACGTCAAAATCGGGCCCTTTGCGCGATTGCGTCCCGAAGCGACTCTTTCCGATGATGTGCACGTCGGTAACTTTGTTGAAATCAAAAAGTCTTTTATCGGAAAATCCTCCAAGATCAATCACTTGTCGTATATCGGAGATACGCAGATGGGCGAGCGCGTCAACATCGGCGCCGGTACCATTACGTGCAACTACGACGGCGTTCATAAGTTGCAGACTGTTATCGGGGACGATGCCTTTATCGGGTCGGACACGCAACTGATTGCACCGGTGACAGTCGGAGACGGCGCGACGCTTGGAGCCGGAACGACGCTTGCCAAAGATGCGCCGGCCGGAAAACTCACCATCAGTCGCGTGCGCCAGATGACAGTGGACAACTGGACACGTCCGAAAAAGACCGAAAAGTAACAAACCCGGGAGAAAAACGATGTGCGGAATTGTTGCCGGAGTCAGCCCAAGAGATGTCGTGCCGGTGCTTTTGGAAGGATTGCGCCGTTTGGAGTATCGCGGGTACGATAGTTGCGGGATTGCCGTCTGTGAGGACGGAAAGATTCATCGTGTACGAACGGTCTCGCGTGTCAATGATTTGTGCCGACAGGTTCAAGAAACCGGTTTGCATGGCACGCTGGGCATTGCTCACACCCGGTGGGCGACGCACGGGGGGCCGGTTGTCGCTAATGCGCACCCGCATATTGCCGGGGGTCGTATTGCGCTCGTGCATAACGGAATTATCGAAAACTATGCTGAGTTGCGCGAGGAGCTTAAAAAGACCGGGGTTGTCTTTGAAAGCCAAACGGATACGGAAGTTTTAGCCCAGCTTGTGAATTTTTACTACAACGGCGATTTGCTCGAGGCCGTGAAGTCTGCGCTCAATCGCGTACGCGGTGCCTATGCAATTGCCGTGTTTTGTAAGGATGAGTCCGGGCGCCTTGTCGGTGCTCGTCAGGGGTCGCCTCTTGTGCTCGGTTTGGGCGAGGGAGAAAACTTCTTAGCCAGTGACGCAATGGCCATTGCCAATGTCGTTGAAAAAATCGTGTACCTAGCCGACGGTGATGTCATCGACATGACGCGCGAGCGTTATTCCGTCTACGAACATCACGGGCAAATCTACACCGAAACCGTACGAAAAGTTATGCCTCTAGACGGCTATGCAGGAGCGGCCGAGCTTGGACCGTATCGGCACTACATGCAAAAAGAGATTTTCGAGCAGCCCAAGGCCGTTGCCGACACAATCGATTCCGTGCAAACGATCTGCCCGGATATCTTCGGAAACGATGCGGGAGAGATTTTTCCGAAGGTCAAGCGCGTCCTCCTTTTGGCGTGCGGCACGAGTTTTTATGCTGCATCGGTTGCGCGTTATTGGATTGAGGGGATTGCGGGAATTCCTGCCTCAGCGGAAATTGCCAGCGAATACCGTTATCGAGTGCCCGTAGCATCTGAGGACACGCTCGTGGTTACGATTTCTCAGTCCGGAGAAACGGCTGACACGATTGCTGCTTTAAAGTACGCCCAAAGCTTGGGAATGGATAAAACTCTGGCTATTTGTAATGTCGAGCACAGCGCTTTGGTGCGCGAAAGCACCCTTCGGTTCTTTACACGAGCCGGGGTGGAAATCGGTGTGGCAAGTACCAAGGCATTTACGACGCAATTGGTGGCGCTCTATCTTTTAACACTGGTTTTAGCCAAGCTAAACGGGCGTTTAAGTGAGGCGTCCGAGCAGTCTCGTTTGACGCGCTTAAGGCATATTCCGACGGCTCTGACCGGTGTTTTGGCTTTAGAGCCCCAGATTATCGCGTGGGCCGAACGGTTTGCGACAAAAGACCATGCGCTTTTCCTCGGACGCGGTATTCACTATCCGATTGCACTCGAAGGGGCACTGAAACTTAAAGAAATTAGCTACATTCACGCCGAAGCGTATCCGGCCGGAGAGCTGAAACACGGCCCCTTGGCGCTTGTCGATGCCAAGATGCCCGTTGTGACCATTGCACCGAACGATGAGTTGCTTGAAAAACTCAAGAGCAATATGCAGGAAGTGCGGGCGCGCGGCGGAGAACTGTATGTCTTTGCCGATAGTGACACGCAAATTGTCTCGGCCGAAGGAATGCACGTGATTCGCATGCCGGAAAATGACGGCGACCTCAGCCCGATTTTGCACGTGGTGCCGCTGCAACTCCTGGCTTACCACACGGCCCTTGTACGCGGAACCGATGTTGACAGACCTCGCAACTTAGCAAAAAGCGTGACGGTTGAGTAGCCGAACTGTTGCATCGTAAGAGAAGCGGGGTATCGACCCCGTTTTTCTTTCTCAAGCGCTCGCTTAGGACGCTGCAGTTCTAGGCACTAACACCTAGAGCAAGATGCGCAAAAGGCATTGAAGTGTAAATATTTCCGATAGCGCGTGAAAATTTCCCCCAAATAGGTAAAATGCTGAATCATCGTTCAGTCCGGCATAAAATGACCGAACGGACAATTGATTTAATGAAAGAGTTCCTTTCTAGGAGAAGGATGTGATGTTGTTTTCTACCCGTTCGAAGATTCTGATGCTGGCTTTTGCTGCGGCACTCGCAGCGGGATTGGCCGGTTGCCATAAGCAGACGGCCGTCCAGGGACCGCACGCAACGCCTGTCGGAGTGCAAGTGGCAGAGTTATCTGATGAAATCGTCAAATCCGAGCTTCCCGGACGCCTGACGGCTTATCGTACGGCAGAAGTGCGCCCCCAGGTGACCGGCATTATTCTTAAGCGCCTTTTTGAGGAAGGCTCTCAGGTTCAGGAGGGGCAGTCGCTTTATCAGATTGATCCGACGCTCTATAAGGCGGCCGTGGCTCAGGCAACGGCTTCCGTGGCTCAGGCTGAAGCGAACTTGCGGTTGGCTCAGGCCGATGCCAAGCGCTCCAAGTCGCTTTTAGCATCCAAGGCTGTGAGCGAGCAGGCCGATGAGTCGGCTCAGGCCAAGTACAAAGTGGCTCAAGCTAATCTCTTGGCGGCTAAGGCTACCCTGGCAACGGCTCAGGAAAACCTTCGGTACACCGAAGTCAAAAGCCCGATTCCCGGACGCGTTTCCCTTTCGGAAGTAACGCCCGGAGCCCTCGTGACAGCCAATCAAGCAGCACGCCTGACGGTCGTGCAGCAACTTGATCCGATTTACATGGACGTGCAGCAGTCATACGAAGCACTGGCCAAACTAAAGAGCCAGTTAGCCACCGGGTATCTGAAAAAAGGCACGAACGGCGAGGCTGATGTCACGATTACGCTCGCAGACGGCCAGGTCTATCCGTACAAGGGCAAGCTCATGTTTAAAGACGCCTTAGTCGATGAAACCACCGGATCGGTGCGCCTGCGTGCGGTTTTCCCCAACCCGGACGGCACGCTTTTGCCCGGGATGTTTGCCCGTGCTAAGGCTGTTGACGGCGTGCGCGAAAAAGTGATTCGCATCAGTCAAAAGGCCGTGATGCGTGCCCAAAACGGCAATCCTTACGTCTTTGTCGTCAATAAGAGTAATCGCGTCGAATCGCGTGATGTGGTTCTTCACTATGCTGACGGCACCGATTGGATTTTGGAAAAAGGCTTAAGTGCCGGAGACGTTGTGATTGTCGACGGAACACTACGCGTGCGAGTCAATGATTTGGTGAGTTTTAAGTCGGATAAAACGCCTGCTGCCAAGTAAGGCTTTCAGAGGTTTGGTCTATGTTGAGTCGTTTTTTTGTTAACCGACCGATTTTTGCTTGGGTCATTGCCATTGTCATTATGTTGGCAGGCGCCTTAGCCAGTATCACGCTTCCGGTATCGCAGTATCCGAATATTGCTCCGCCGCAGATTCGTATTTGGGCGCAGTATCCCGGAGCTAATGCCGAGACGGTGGCGCGAACCGTCACGCAGATTATCGAAGAGAATATGACCGGTCTTGACGGCATGCTCTATATGAGTTCGCAGTCCGACTCGGTCGGTATGGCCTCTATTCGTATTACCTTCGAAGCGGGAACCAATCCGGATATTGCCCAGGTTCAGGTCCAAAACAAGCTCTCGATTGTGGAGGCTAAGCTTCCTGAATCGGTACGTCGTATCGGGATTACGGTCGAAAAGAGTGCGCCGTCCTTCTTGATGGCGTTCGCGTTTTATGACAAGACAGGAAAGTTAACCGGGCACGATCTCGGAGACTTTCTCATTAACAACATCAAAGAGCCGATTTCCCGTGTGCAGGGTGTCGGCGATGTTCAATGCTTCGGGGCTTCTTATGCCATGCGCATTTGGGTCGACCCCGACAAGCTCTTTAAATACAACTTGCAGCCGTCAGACGTTGTCAATGCCGTAGCTGCTCAGAACGTTCAGGTTGCTGCCGGAGACGTCGGCGGTGCGCCGGTCAATAAAGAGCGCTTGATTACGGCTAAGATTCGCGCCAGTTCCCTGATGGAGCGCCCCGAGCAGTTCGAACAGATTGCGCTTGTTACGAAACAAGACGGGACAGTTGTCCGCATTAAAGACGTCGCACGAGTGGAGCTCGGAAGTCAATCGTACCAATTCGATGGTATTTACAAAGGACAAAGCGCTTCAGGTATGGCTATTAGCCTGGCCGGCGGAGCCAATGCCAAACGAGTTGCCGCCGATGTTCAGGCCAAACTTGAAGAGTTAAAACCGTTTTTCCCCGAAGGCGTGGAACTGAAAATCGTCATGGATACGACGCGTTTTGTCGACGCGGCCATGCATGAAGTCATCAAAACTCTGATTGAAGCAGTCTTTCTTGTTGTCTTCGTGATGTATTTGTTCCTGCAAAATGCTCGGGCGACGATTATTCCGACCATTGCGGTGCCCGTGGTCTTGCTCGGGACACTCGCAGTGATGGGGCTACTCGGGTTTTCCATCAACATGCTCACGATGTTCGGCTTGGTGCTGGCCATCGGACTATTGGTCGACGATGCGATTGTCGTGGTTGAAAACGTCGAACGCGTGATGGACGAGGATCGATCCGATCCCCATGAGGCAACAGTCAAGTCCATGCAACAAATTACCGGAGCGCTTGTCGGTATTGCGATGGTGCTTTCGGCCGTGTTCATTCCGATGGCTTTTTTCGGAGGCTCGACCGGTGTGATTTATCGTCAGTTCTCGGTGACGATTGTCTCGGCGATGCTCCTGTCGGTTGTCGTGGCTGTAACGCTCACACCGGCTTTGTGCGCTTCGATTCTTCGGCAAAAAGCCGAAGGGGAAGAGCCGACGAGACTGCGCTTTTTTATGGCGTTTAATCACGGCTTCCACCTATTCAGTCGTTTTGTGTGCCGTGTTGCGCACGGATTCTCGCGTCGCATCAAGATGCTCGTGGTGATTTACGGCTTGCTGCTGGCTCTCGTTGTGTGGGGATTTGCCCATCTGCCGAGCTCGTTTATGCCGCAGGAAGATCAAGGCGTGTTGCTCTTTACGGGCTCGACACCGCCGAGTGCCACGGCCGGCCGTACCGATGACGTTCTTCGGCACGCTGCCGATGTGGTTCTCAAGCAGGAAAGCGACAATATCGAGTCGACCTATTTCGTGCGCGGGTTCTCGTTCGGCGGAACGGGTGAAAACATGGCCTTGGGCTTTATGGAATTGAAAGACTGGAGCGTGCGCAAGAAGGCGAGCCAGGCGATTTCCGCCATTCAAGGACGTGTTCAGCGACGCCTGTTCGGTCCGGACTTAAATGACCTTGTCGGGTATGTGTTCCCGCTGCCGGCCGTTCCGGAGCTTGGCGTAGCCGAAGGTTTTGACTTTTTCTTAGAAGACCGTACCGGACTCGGGCACAATCGCCTCATGGAAGTGATGGGGGACTTCTTAAGAAAGGCCAACAGTGACCCGCGGCTTACCATGGTTCGCCATAACGGTATGGATGATGTTCCGCTTTTAGAATTGGAGATCGATTACGACAAAGCCCGTGCGATGGGCGTCTCCAATACGGACATTAACAACACCCTGAGCATTGCTTTCGGTTCCAGTTATGTCAATGACTTTATGGATCGCGGTCGTATTAAAAAGGTCTATGTCCAAGGCGATGCGGATTCCCGCGGAGAGCAGGCCGACATTGCTAAGTGGCACGTCCGCAACAACAAGGGCGAACTGGTGGCCTTTGATGCATTTGCCTCAATCAAGTGGGGTGTCGGCGCCGGACGTCTGGAACGCTTTAATGCCGTCGATGCCGTGAATATTCAGGGTCAACCGAGACCGGGATACTCCTCGGGCGAAGCCATGAAGGCTGTGGAAGAAATCTTGGCTCAAATGCCCAAGGGATACTCAATTGAGTGGAATGCGCTTTCGTATCAGGAACGCGCAGCCGGCAACAATGCGGCCCCCCTGTATGCGATTTCGCTTCTGGTGGTGTTCCTCGCTCTGGCGGCCCTTTATGAGTCTTGGACGATTCCGATTGCCGTCATTCTCGTTGTTCCGCTCGGTGTGTTGGGTGCTTTGGGTCTTACGGCCCTTACGGGACGCGAAAACGACGTGTACTTCCAGGTCGGTTTGTTAACAACGGTCGGCTTGGTGGCTAAGAACGCGATTTTGATTGTGGAATTTGCACGTGACTTGTACGATAGCGGCAGAGATTTGCTCGAAGCCGTCGTCGAGGCCGTACGGTTAAGACTGCGTCCGATTCTGATGACCTCGATTGCTTTCGGTCTTGGTGTGTTCCCCTTGGCCGTGGCAACCGGTGCGGGTGCCGGCGCTCAGTCTGCCATCGGTATCGCCGTTTTGGGCGGTATGCTCACGGGTACGTTCCTGTGCATCTTCTTCGTGCCGGTGTTTTTCGTGTTGATTAATAAGATTTTCGGTCGCAAGAGACTGAAGAAGGGTTAAGGAAGCGAGAGAGAAAATGATGCGTAAATCCTTTGTGTTATTGCCCTTGGCTGCAGCCATTTGTGTTGCGGGATGCTCTTTTGCACCGACCTACGAAAGACCGGAGGCGCCGATTGAGGCAGCCTGGCCGGTCTCGGAAGCTACGAAAAACGTCAAGTTGCTCACGGAAGGCTTGCAGCAGTGGGGTGAGTTCTTCCGAGATGAGCGGCTTAAGACCTTGATTGCCAAAGGTCTTTCGGACAACCGGAGCCTCAGGTCGGCGGTCTTAAGCGTTGAGCAGGCACGAGCCAAGTACAACGTAAGCCGCAGTAACCTTTTGCCGAGTGTATCGGCAGTTGCGCAAAGAACGGCACGCGGGGCGTTTGATAACGAATCCAAGTCCGCTTTGTTGACAAACGGCTACACGGCCAATGCGATGGCCTCTTACGAACTGGACCTTTTCGGTCGCGTGCGTAACACCAACGAGATGGCTTTGCAGGAGTATTTCCAAACTCAGGCGGCGCAGCGTTCGGCGCAGATGACAATCATTGCCGAAATCGCCAACACGTGGCTTGCGCTCGGAGCGGCCAAAGACAAACTCCGGTTAGCCGAGCAAACGCTGGAAAGCCAGACGAAAACCTGTGAGTTAATTCAGAGAAGTTATGACGTCGGCGCCTCAAGCCTGATGGATTTGGAGCAGGTCAAAACGACGGTAGCCAATGCGCGGATTTCTAAGGCACAGGCTCAACAACAGGTCAGTCAGTACCGCAATGCCCTTACGGTTCTTGTGGGCGGAACATATGACTCGGCGCTCGAGACCGATTCGCTTCCTGCTGACGTGACAGCGCCGGTTTCGGCTACGTCCGACGTGCCGAGCGAAGTGCTTTTAAATCGCCCGGACATCGCAGCGGCCGAGGCCCGTCTTCGTAGTGCCAACGCTAACATCGGTGTTGCACGCGCTGCGTTCTTCCCGTCGATTTCTCTGACGGGATCGGCCGGGTACGCTTCTTCGCACTTGACGGATTTATTTAAGGCCTCCAGTTCAATTTGGTCCTTTACGCCGTCGGTTTCTCTTCCGATCTTTCAGGGCGGACAGAATATCCAGAACTTAAAGGCTGCCGATGCCGCCAAGCGCGGTGCCGTGGCCGATTACGAGTCGGCGATTCAAAGTGCGTTTAAGGAAGTGGCCGATGCCTTGGTAACGGAAGGTACCGTTCAGGAGCAACTGAAAGCCACGGAAAGCCTTGCTGCGTCCACACACAAGACCTACGAGCTTGCTATGGAGCGCTACAAGAGCGGTATGGATAGTTTCCTACAGGTTCTCGATAGCCAACGATCGGACTTTTCCGCGCAGCAATCTCTCGTCAATATGCGCTTGGCGCGGGTGACGAGCCTTGTGACGCTTTACAAAGTGATGGGCGGTGGGTCGCAACTGCCGAAGGAAGCGAACTAATCGCGCCATAAGGAGAAGCCATGTCTTCTTTAGAAAACGAAGCCTTGGCAACGCGCCGTCGGGAAGATATTCTGAGGGCGGCTCGAGCCTGTTTCGGTGAAAAAGGCTTTAGCGCAACGAAGATGAAGGATATTGCCGCGCATCTGCAGATGAGCGTGGGTAATCTTTATAACTACTTTAAAAGTAAGGATGAGATTGTCCGAACGCTTGCGCAGCGGCAAATCGATAACCTCGTGGAAAAAATCCGTGAAACCGATTATGAAGACCGGGAACAAAACATTCGGGATTTGACGGAAATCGCGCTTTCACGCCTGAACTTGCGAAGCGCCGTGTTTGCTTTGGATGTGATGAATGCCGCCGCAAGCAATAGGACGTTGGCGCACATTCTGCATTACTACGACAGAGCCTGTCGCGAAGCACTTTTGGCTATCTACAAGGAAAAAAATCTCGAGAATCCGGAGCTGAGACTCGAATGTGACATGTGCCTTTTAGACGGGTTAATTATTCGCATCATCGCGAATCCTGCGCTTGATGCGAAGAAATTGGCCCGGGCCGTGGCCGAACGTATCGTTCGACATTAGGACATCGCTTCCCGAATGCGTACGAAAAAGGGCTGCCGACCGGCAGCCCTTTTCATCCGAAAGCCGGATTACTTTAATTTAACCGGCACGAAAATGCGCGTCTGTCCGCGTTGAATCAGCAGGCGAAGGGTCTTAGACTTCGAAATGACAGAGCCTAAGTCCGAGGGCTTTTTCACAGCCTGACCGTTGACGCTGACGATAATGTCGCCGCGCTGGATACCGGCCTTACGCGCAACCCCTTCGCTTGAGGTGACAAGTAAACCCTTGGTGCCGACGCGATTGGCCTCTTCATCAGTCAGGGAGCGAACGGAGACTCCTAAGCGCGCCGCATCGGTCGTCGCTTTCTTGGTTGAATTGCCAGCGGCATCCTGACCGTCTTTGCCGACTTTAATCGTGACGGCAGTTTCTTTGCCGTCACGCAGAACCTTGAGCGTTAACTCCGAGCCGGGTGCCATGGAACTAACAAGAACCGGAAGATCGCTACTTGAGACGATAGATTGACCGTTGGCTTCAACGATGATGTCGCCTTCGCGAAGATCGCTCTTAGCTGCCGGTCCCTTCTTGTCGATTTGACTGACAAGGGCGCCTTTGGGCGTCTTCATCCCGAAGCTTTCCGCAAGTTCCTGCGTCATACTCTGGACGACAACACCGATACGACCGCGGGTGACGGTACCGGTTTTGACGAGTTGATCTTTAATCTGTAACGCCAAATCAATCGGGATGGCAAACGATAGACCCATAAAGCCGCCCGAGGTGGAGAAAATCTGAGAATTAATACCGACGACTTCGCCTGCCATGTTAAAGAGCGGACCGCCGGAGTTGCCCGGATTGACGGCAACGTCCGTTTGAATGAACGGCACGTACTGATCGGACGGGAGTTGTCGGCTCTTGGCAGAGACGATACCGGCCGTGACGGTGTTATCTAAGCCGAAGGGACTGCCGATGGCTGCAACCCATTCACCGACCTTCAGTTTAGAGGAGTCTCCCATCTTAAGAGCGGGCAGGTCTTTAGCCTCGATTTTGACAACGGCGATATCGGTTTTTTTATCGCTCCCGAGGACTTTGCCCTTAAATTCACGCTTATCCGTTAATCGCACGGTGATTTCATCGGCCCCGTCAATGACGTGGTGGTTCGTTAGAATCAGACCGTCCGAGCTGATGATAAAGCCCGAACCTGTGCCGCGGCGCTCGGGTTCTTCCTGGGGTCCGACAAACGGGAAAATCGGGAAGCCGAAACGCTTGAAAATTTCTGCCTGACGTTCGTCCATTTCCCCGAAGGGGTTGGCGTCTTCAATCTTGCGGGCTTCGCGTACGGTGGAAATATTCACCACGCCCTTGCCGTATTTTTCCACGAGGCTGACAAAGTCCGGTAGTTGTGCTTGAGACTTCTCGGACTCAAAAAGTGCGGCCGAGGAAGCCGGGGCATACGTGCTTAAGCCGGAAGCAAAGACAGCCGCCAAAGCGGCAACGACAAACGATGTTTTGTGAGCTTTCATAGTGTTCTGGAACTCCGAAAAAGACAAATGAAACGCATCTGTCACAACAATCATACGATAGACGAAAAATATCACGGAAACTGTGTGTCAATTGCCTAATCTGTGCCCAAGCCGTTACATTTGTAACAAAGCCATAGGGAATTTTCACAAAAGAGTCTCCTTTTCGGGGTGAAGGTTGCTATTGTGGCTCTCGGAAAACGAGGAAAGAAAAATGGAAAACTCAACGGGACACAACGTAAGAGTGCCGGTTGCGACAGAACCGACTTCTCAAGAGCCGTCCCTTAAAACGCCGGAACGAAGCATCGTTTTAGTGGCGAAGGTTGTGTACCTTTTGCATGGACTTTCGATTCTTTTAGGCATCGTAACGGGGGCGAGCATCTTGGGTTCGTTTCTTTTCGGATGGCCCTCGATTGCCGCCGTTGTTCTCAACTACGCATTACGTAGCGAGGCTAAGGGAACGTATATCGAAAGCCACTTTGCCTGGCAGATTTATACGTTTTGGGCGGCGGCGCTTTGGGCGTTGCTTGTTGCGATTCTCGGAACACTTTTGGCATGGGCACTTGTCGGATTTGCAGTTTGGGGGATTGGTTTTATGGTGATGGGTATCTGGGTCGGTTACCGCATTGTGCGCGGATGGATTCGCCTGACGGCCGGTCGAGCTATGCCCGCCGAGTAGGTCAGGGCGGTACTTTTCCGACGCAAAGCTAGGAAAATGAGAGACGCCAGATTTAATAAGAACCATCTCGCGTGGCCATTTGGTTGCCAGGTACTGCGAGAGCATCTCAGAAACAAGCGTCAGATACGGGGCAAAGTGCGCCTCCCTTGCAACAACCCAAAGCGTTTTTCCGCTGTGGCCACGCCCAGGACGGGAATCGTCAGCCTCTTTAGGCGATTTCGAACGCACAAAAGATTCATCGGGGGAAAGATGGACCATCCCAGCCCCGAGGCGACTGCTTGGGCCACGGCATGCGTGTTTTCCGGCGCCAGAGACCGGCCGATAGGAAGCTTTAAAAGCCGTATTTAGCACTGCGATTTTTGTCGGTTCAGGGAGTCGCGCTGGTAGGACACAAAGAGAAGCGTCAGATTCGGCAAAATCGCCGACAAAGGCGTTCTTTTTCCGGCAAATCAGGAGCCACGGCAAGGTCGGCTTTTCCTTCTGCAAAGCGTTTTTGAACTGCAGGAATCAGAGTGGTTTCGGCCGTAAAGATTGTAACTTGCGGGATTAATGTGACTTCGATTTCGGCTCCGGCAACGGCGCGGGTCATTTCGGAGATGACAAGTGCAGAGCCCGGACTTTTTGCGCCCTAAGAGCCGAAAGACTTTCGCCTCCGCGAGATACCGCCTTGCAATCGCAACGGCGGTTTGCCCCTGAGGCGGTAAGTGCATCGGGCGCGAGGAGCGATCAAAAAGCGTCACGCCCCAATTTTTTTCCAAGCGTTCGATGGTTTGTGTTACCGCCGAGCGCGGTAGATTCATCGTCGTAGCAGCATGGGAAACGCCGTTCTGCGGCGCAATGAAACGTCACGGCGGACGCCGGATCAATGTTGGGCAGCACCGGCTTCATGCCGCATCCCGAATGCGAGAAACCACTTCATCGGCGTGTTCACAAATCCTGCTGTCGATACGGGCTTTGTCGGTTTCGGATGTAACACCTGGGATGAACATCATCGCATAGGAGGCCACGGGTTCAAGCCAGGTCATGGAGCAAAAAAGAGCGGTTTGCTCAAACTGCACGAGAAAGTCTTTCAGATAAAAGTGTTTGGTGCCTTTCGGGGTGTATTCGTCTTTGCTGCCGCCTGTGGTCACGGAAACGAGGAGCTTTTTCCCTTTTAAGGCATTGCCCCCGCTTCCATAGGCAAAGCCGTACGCGAGAACGTCGTCAATCCACTGCTTCATTTTTGCGGGAGCCGAATACCAATAAATCGGAAACTGCCAGACAATGACGTCGGCTTTTTTAAGGGCCTCCTGCTCGGCAGCCGCGTACGTTTTATCCTCGGTCACGGTATCGGCAACGGCGCGAATCTGGGCCTCGGGAAGTCTTTTGGCGAGTTCGGCGAGAATGCGCGCCGTTGACGAAGGTCCGTGCGGATTCGGTTGTCCGTTGATAATCAAAACGTTCGTCATACAAGAACTCCCTGAAAAACAAAAGATATCGTATCGTAGCAGGAAAAGCCTGTCCGGCAAGACTGTGTTTTGCAACAGCGCTTAACGCAAGAGATCTTCTTTTGTGAAGCGGCTCGCATTTGCCGTTTTGGAGGATGAAAATGCTGAGTGTTACTCGAGACAGTGACTTGTCATGAACCCGTTTGCCGTTATTCTTCCGGACTTTTTGATTATCTTTTTGGGTCTTATCCTTCGTGCCCGCCTGCGCTACGACGATGCGTTTTGGGATGCCGCCGAGCGTCTTGTCTTTAAAGTGCTTTTCCCGCCGCTCTTATTCATAGAAACGCCGCAAGGAAACATCTGACTTCAGTCAGGTGAGGAATTGCGTCCCATGCATTTCACATTACCATGCGATAAAATTAGAGACATGGTAGAAGTTGTATACAACCGCAATTGTGTGTACCAGACGGCATACCATATGATATGGTGCCCGAAGTATTGCAAGCGGATACTTACAGGTGAAATAGCCGAGACGTTGCGTCTTGCCATCAACGCGATCTGCATTGAGCGCGAGTGGCCGATTCTGACCTTGGAAATCCAACCCGACCATATCCATTTGTTCGTAACCATCCCTCCGTCTCTGCCTGTTGCCGATGCCGTAAAGATTTTGAAGGGCTCGACAGCCAGGAAGTTGTTTGCAGCGTTCCCGGCATTGAAGAATCAGCTTTACGGCGGGCATTTGTGGTCTCCGTCCTATTACGTAGGCACAGCAGGCACTGTCAGTGCGCAAACCATCAGGCATTACATTGAAAGGACTGAACATA
>UQOW01000018.1 GCA_900542805.1 uncultured Sutterella sp. | reverse complement strand
TGTTAACAACCGCCTGTTCCCGTCCCGCCGCCTCGTACCCGAATGGATGACGGAGAAATAGGGCGCCGGCAAGCGCCCCTCTTTACTGAAAGGTCTCATCGTTAGCGATGAGGTAGGGAATTACGGTTCTTTTTTCTCAGGCGGGGGAAGTAGAAGGACTGAGAGCTTGGTTTCGTTTTGAGGTTTCACAAAAGAACGCAAAAGATCACGCGTCTTTTCCGTGAAACAGAAGTCGGCCCACTGCTCCATGAGGCGCTTTCGCCGAGAAACTGCTTTGGCTCTGTCGTAGTGAAGATTGTCGATGGCGTGGTGTAGCGAAAGCTCTGTTAAAGTCCAATCGACGCCGTGATTAGTGCCCCACGTTTTAAACGTCGCCCGAAAGCCGTGCGTGTGCATGCGACTTCCGGTTTCTTCGTCCACAAAACCGTTCCCGTCGGTTTTTAAATCCGCCTCGCAAAGCCGTCGAATAGTTTCCGGAATAAGACGGTAATCAAATCGTTTGCCGTTGCGTGTTGCAAAGACATAAGGGCAAGAGGTAAGTCCTCTTTCCTCTTGGCGCCTTTTCATAAGGCGCAAAATGTCTCGTGCTTGGGCGCTAATCGGGACTATGTGTGCGCCGTTTCGATTGCCGCATTTCATGTTTCGGGCCGGAATTGTCCAAAGTGTCAGAGATTTATTAAAGTCTTTCCACTGCGCAGGATTTGTTCCTTCTCGATTTAGCGATCCGACGACGTTTCCGATGCGTGAGGCCGTAAGAAGCGTAAATAAAAGCGCCATGGCAGCCGTGCTCGTGCGAAAAGTCTCGGAAAGAATAAGTGCCACAAAACGCCGCACGTCTTTTTCGGCAAGTGCCGGGTGCGGTGTACCTTTAAGTCGGCCGGCCGACCGTACAAGAAGCGGCAAAAGAAGCGAGGCCTTAGTAGGGGGCGGCAGTCCAACCGGGTAAAGACCGCTTGCTCGGCACCAGGCAAAGAACTTGGCGATGTCCCGATGTATTTTGCGTACCGTCGATTCATGCAGTGTTATGTAGGCATTGTTTAAAATTCGTGCAACGTCGCCGGTAAGAACTTCGGCTGGAGCTTTGTCTCCGACGGAGGAAAAGACGTGGTTTTCCCCACGCGCCAGCAAATCTTGCCCAGTCTTTTGAGCTCCGCCGCCGCAGCGACTCTTTTCGCTTTCGACCCAAAGTGGCCAAAGAGACCGAATTGTTTTCGGGGTCTCGCGGAAGGCGACGGCGTCGGCTAAGGGCCCTGTCAAATCAAAGCATGCGGTCAAAATGTCTCTACAGAGGAGCGCACGCTCGCGGGCCTCTGCAAGGGGAATTTTCGGATACGTTCCGAGGGTACGCTTAAAGCGATTGTTTCGCACTTGAGCCCGAAAGATCCACGAGGCGGTGTAGCCGCTTTCTCGTTCATGTACGCTCAGGGTAAGTCCCGGCATTGCAGCATCCGTGTAGTCGCCTTTTAGGCAACTTAACATGGCAACAACGGCATCGGTAAAGGTGTTCTGAGGCATTGCTCTCTCCTAGGTTGAAATGTCGCGATAAGCGACGGGAAAACACTATTTTTTCGGAGAGAAACAAAACTGCAAAACCCCGAGGTTTGGGTCTCTCGGGGTTCGGATTGCGTCTATTAAGAATTAAAAACCGCGACGTTTGCGCACAGCTTTTGCAAGGTTCTCGAGCATGGCAACGGTATCTTTCCAACCGACACAAGCATCGGTTACGGACTGGCCGTACGTTAAGGGTTTGTCCGTGCCGATATCCTGACGTCCTTCCACAAGGTTCGATTCAATCATGATACCGGCAATGGCCTTGCTACCGCTGGCAATTTGACCACAAAGGTTATCGGTCACCAAAACTTGGTTGCTGTAAACCTTATGCGAGTTAGAGTGTGAGACATCAATCATGACGGCCTCGGGGCGCCCTGCTGCCTTGAGCATCTCGCAGGCTTTGGCGATACTTTGAGGATCGTAATTCGTTTCTTTTCCGCCGCGAAGAATGATGTGGCAATCATCATTCCCCGTCGTGGAAATAATGGCGCTGATACCGGCCTTTGTGACGCCTAAGAAAAAGTGCGGATAGCGTGCAGCTCCCACGGCATCGACAGCGATTTTGATGTCGCCTGAGGTTCCGTTTTTAAATCCGATCGGGCACGAAAGACCGCTTGCAAGCTCCCGGTGGCCTTGGCTTTCGGTCGTACGGGCGCCGACGGCGCCCCAACTGATTAAATCAGCGGTGTACTGCGGGGAAATCGTATCCAAAAATTCCGTTGCCGTTGCAAGCCCCATCTCGTTGATGTCCAAAAGGAGTTTGCGTGCAATGCGAAGCCCCTTGTTAATCTGAAAGCTTCCGTCCATATCGGGGTCATTTATCAGGCCCTTCCAGCCGACGGTCGTGCGGGGTTTTTCAAAATAAACGCGCATGATGATTTCAAGGTCGGCGCTCAGCTGATCCTTCAGACTCTTTAACCGGTGGGCGTAGTCAACGGCGGCCTCAGGATCATGAATCGAGCAGGGACCGACGACAACGAGGAGGCGGTCGTCTTCCAGGCGCATGATGCGGTTGGCAGCCTCGCGTGCGGCGTGCACCGTGGCACCTGCCGCGTCCGAGCACGGGTACTCGTGAATTAAGTGCATCGGAGGCGCAAGTTCCTGTGTTGACTTGACGCGAATGTCATCTGTGGATCGTTTTTGTGTCATGGTTTCATCCTTGTATTGTCTGTGCTCGTTCGGAAACCCCGGAAAAGAAAACCGCCGAGCGTTTCCTCTCGGCGGTTTCGGTGGTGTGTTTTGCGCGCAACTACCCCTTTCGCCGAGGCGAAATAAAGTAGTAAAAATAAAAACGCGCACAAAGCATTTAAGAATCCTTTCATGAAGCAGAAAGAACTCTAACGCAAAAAAAATCACTTCGCAATAGAGCGATTGCCTTAGAAAAGGTGAGAAAAGTTGAAGATGCGAAGGCTATTACCAAACGGATTGTTGCGCCGTGGGCGGGTTATTTGTCGAGAAGACGAAGGGGCCAGGCGCGCACTTTGCAGTTCATATGAATATAATTTAACTACATCACTTTCGTCATAATGATGTAGTTAGATAATCAAGAGAAACTTGAATGCGGCATTTTCACTTTGAAACGGCATACCGAAAACTTCTAACCCCGGAGGTCGTATCGTACCTTGTAAGCATTCACGAATTCCGTGAGCGACAAGAGTTGTTTATGGAAGGCCGATTAGAGGCTCTGTCAGGACTTGTGACCGTCGCGAAAATTCAAAGTACGGACTCTTCCAACCGCATTGAGGGTATTGTCACCACGGATGAGCGATTGCGCAAACTTGTTTGTGAAAAGACGAGCCCAAAGAATCGCAATGAACAAGAGATTGCCGGTTACCGTGACGTCCTTGCGACGATTCACGAAAGTTATGCTTACATCGAGCCGAAGGTCCCCGTCATTTTGCAACTTCACCAGGACTTGTGTCGCTTTACTAGCACGTCTGTCGGTGGCCGCTTTAAAAATGCGGACAACGTCATTGCGCAAGTGTTGCCGAATGGAAAGAGAATTGTCCGATTTGAGCCTCTTGCTGCTTGGGAAACGCCTCGGGCTGTTGAGGAACTTTGTCAAGAATACCGAGATGCGGTGAAGACCTCATCTCTGGATTCCTTGCTCCTGATTCCGATGTTTATATTGGACTTTCTTTGCATCCATCCTTTTTCCGACGGCAATGGGCGCATGAGCCGACTTTTGACATTACTGCTCTTGTATCGCGCAGGATTCCTTGTCGGAAAGTATGTCAGCATTGAGAAAACCATTTGCGATACCATGGACAGTTACTATGAGGCATTGCGCTTGAGCTCTTTCAATTGGCACGAAGGAAAAAACGACTATGCGCCGTTTGTCACTTATATGTTGGGGACTATTCTCGCGGCGTACCGAGAGTTTGAAAATCGACTCGCTCTCGTGAAAAAAAAAGGGTGTTCTAAGTCAGATCGAGTGCGGGAGGCGATTCGGAACCAACTCGGGAAAATTACTAAAAGTGAAATCGTCGCTCGGTGCCCGGATATCAGTCAAATTACCGTACAACGGACTTTGGCGAATCTCATGAAAAGCAGGGAGATAAAAAAACTTGGAAACGGGCGCTATGCCGCTTATGTGTGGATTGGCGAAAAGTAAAAGCAAACGGGGAAATGCTCATGTTTCTGAGAAATCATCTTATGACAAGGAGAGGTAAGGTTCTTAGTCCCACTAGCTTGGTCCGCAAAAGAAGATTCGGTTTTAGAGCTACACGGAGCCGAGTACAATAACCGCTAAATAAAAGAGCTCTCGTATGCCGCAATTTACTCCGGATTACCGTGCGCCCCGATGCATCCCGGGGCGCCATTTACAAACGATTCTACCTGCGCGCTTTTTTAAACGCCCCGTTGTAACCTATCGACGAGAAATCGTTGATATGCCCGACGGCGACTTCATGATTTTCGATTGGGCAGAGCCTGCGCCACGCTCGCCGGAGGCGCCCGTTCTCGTGCATTTTCACGGATTGGAAGGAGACTCTCGTAGCCACTATGCCGAAGCCTTAATGGACCATTGCGTCAAAAACGGAGTGCGGGGTATTGTGGCGCATTTTCGTAGTTGCGGAGGGAGACTCAATCGCCTGCCACGCGCGTATTTTGCAGGCGATACGGCCGATAACTCTTGGGTTTTAAAAAACGTTCACGCACGCTTTCCGAAAGCGCCTTTTTTTGCCGTCGGTGTAAGCTTAGGCGGCAACCAACTGGCTAAATGTCTCGGGGATTTAGGGAAAGCCGCTTCTTTTGTCACGGGAGCAGCCTCAATCGGTGCCCCTCTCGATCTTGTTGCCGGTACCGAAATCATGACGCGCGGCGCCAATATTTTTTACGGCAAGATGTTTTTGTCGACTTTAAAAAAGAAGGCTGAAGAAAAAGCGCGCCTTTTTCCCGACATCATCGATGCGCGTGCCATACGGGCTTGTAAGGATTTATACGATTTTGATAATGTCTACACGGCACCGATTCACGGCTTTCGAAGCGGAATGGACTATTGGACACGGTGTTCTGCCAAGCCCGTTTTAGGCAATGTCCAAGTTCCGCTTCTTCTTTTAAATGCCAAAAACGATCCGTTCCTGCCGGCCTGGGCGCTTCCTTCTGTCGATGAAGTGAGTCGCTCGGTGTATCTGGATTTTCCCGACGCAGGCGGGCACATCGGCTTTCCGATTTTTGTGCACGGACGTGGGTCGCTCACGTATCTTCCGAACCGTATCTTCCGGTTTTTCCGGGAGGCCCTTGCAGGACAGCGATGACGGGAAAAACCGCCCTTTTATTGGTCAATACCGGGTCGCCCGAGGCGCCGACCCCGGAAGCGCTTGCCCGTTACTTAAACGAGTTTTTAAGCGACAGGCACATCGTCGACCTGCCGTCTTGGCTTTGGAGACCGATTCTTTCCCAAATCATCATCCCGCGTCGTAAAGAGATCTCTGCTAAGCGCTATGCTGCGATTTGGACGAGTGAGGGTTCGCCTCTACTTGCGACCACGAAAAAGACTGCCGTGGGGCTGCAAAACATCCTCGGGGAGGATTGTTCCGTTGCTTGGGCGATGTGTTACGGAAGTCCTTTCGTTTCTCAAGTTCTTAGGGCGATTCTTGCTGTCAAACCCGAGCGCCTTCTTGTCATGCCGCTTTTTGCCCAAGAAGCCACACAAACACGCGGGGCCGTTGTCGATTTAGTTAAAAAAACTCTCAAAGAGGCCGGCTCTTCTGTTCCCTTGACGGTGATTGCCCCTTGGTTTGATAGGCCCGAATACATCGACGCGCTGGCCGCTTCCGTGCGCGAAAAGAAAATCGACCTTGCAAAAACGCGCCTGATTGTCAGTTTTCACGCCATTCCTCTCAAAAGAAGCGACACGTACTTTCACCAATGCGAGACGACCGTGCGCCTTTTGGAAAAGGCGCTCGATTTGAAACCCGGATCCGTCAAGTTAGCGTTTCAATCCAAATTCGGATTCGGAAATTGGCTGATTCCGGCATTAAAAGATGTCTTAAAGCAAGAGGCCGGACAAGGCAATCGCTCGGTTGCCGTCCTGTGCCCGGGATTTGCCGCCGATTGTCTCGAGACACTGGAAGAAGTGGTCGTGACCATGAAGGAGACGTTTTCTTCCGAAGGTGGAAGGCATTTTGCATACATTCCCGCCTTGGGTAGCGGACAGGATGCACTGGCGCTTTATGCCAAAGTGGTGCGTGAGGCGCTCGAACAGTTGAAAAAAACCGTTTCCGACCCCAAATAAAAAGTACCTATTGGATTTGGAGGCCAGTTATGGCAGAAGAAAAGACAGTCAATCCGGCAGAAGAACTGAAAAAAGCCAGCGAAGAGGTCCGCGAAGGAGAGCTGGAAAGTCCGGATGCTCCTGAAAGTAGCCCGAAGGCGACAACCGAGGGAGCGCAAACGGAAGAGAAGAAGGATGAATCTCCGACGGCAGATGTTTCCTCGCTTGAAGCCGAACTGCAGGCCGCAAAGGACAAGGCGGCGGAAAGTTTCGAACTTTACATTCGGGCGGCGGCTGAAATGGAAAACACACGACGTCGTTGCGCGCAGGACGTGATGAAGGCACAACTTTTCGGCATAGAAAGTTTTGCGAAGAACCTGATTCCGGTCATCGACAGTCTGGAAAAAGCTCTCGAGGCTTCCGTAAGTGCCGATGAAGCCACCCGCAAAGGTCTTGAAGTGACGATGCGCCAACTCGAGCACGCCCTGGAAGTTTCCGGAATGAAGGCGATTTGTCCTGAAAAAGAAAAGTTCGATCCGACCACAAGTCAAGCCATTGCGACGGTCCCTGCCGATAGCAATCATCCGGCCGGTACCGTGGTGGCCGTTTTCCAGCGCGGCTGGACCCTAAACGACAGAGTTTTGCGGGCGGCCATGGTCAGTGTTGCCGGCTAAAGCACAACAGCCCGTTGATTTTTAATGAAAATTCATACAAAAAGGGAGCCTACGGGTTCCCTTTTCGCGTTCTTGCGTTGAATTTTTAAGACCCCGTCCCCATATAAGGTGTAACAGCCAAGGAGAGCTCGAAAGCGAGTTCTCCCGACGAATTTACGAATTTCTCAGAAGGAACAAACGCTATGTCTAAGATTATCGGTATTGACCTTGGAACAACGAACTCCGCGGTCGCTGTCATGGAAGGCGACAAGGTCCGCGTGATTGAAAATTCCGAGGGCGCTCGGACGACTCCCTCGATTGTCGCCTATATGGACAACGGCGAGATTTTGGTCGGCGCAACAGCCAAACGTCAGGCCATCACGAATCCTAAGAACACACTTTTTGCTGTCAAACGTTTAATCGGACGTCGTTATGAAGATGCCGAAGTTCAGAAGGACGTCGGTCGCGTGCCCTTTAAGATTGTACGCGCAGAAAACGGCGACGCTTGGGTTCAGGTTTTAGGGGACAAGAAGCTGGCGGCTCAGCAGGTTTCTGCCGAAGTGCTCCGCAAGATGAAAAAGACGGCTGAGGACTATCTCGGTGAACCTGTGACTGAAGCCGTTATTACGGTTCCCGCTTACTTTAACGACAGCCAACGTCAGGCCACAAAGGATGCCGGTCGTATTGCCGGTCTTGAAGTCAAGCGTATTATTAACGAACCGACGGCTGCAGCCCTGGCTTTCGGTATGGATAAGATGGGTAACACCGATCGCAAGATTGCCGTGTACGACTTGGGCGGCGGCACCTTCGATATCTCGGTGATTGATATTGCCAATGTTGACGGCGACAAGCAGTTTGAAGTCTTGTCGACAAACGGCGATACGTTCTTAGGCGGTGAAGACTTCGATCAGCGCCTCGTTGAGTATCTTATTTCCGAATTTAAGAAGGATACAGGCATTGACCTTTCGACCGACGTTCTGGCGCTTCAGCGCTTGAAGGATGCGGCGGAAAAGGCCAAGATCGAACTTTCGAGCCGTCAGGAAACGGAAATTAACCTTCCGTACATTACGGCCGATGCCACAGGTCCCAAGCACTTAAATATCACGATTACGCGTGCTAAGTTCGAAAGCATGGTTGAAGATTTGGTGCAGCGTACGATTGAGCCGTGCCGTAAGGCCCTGGCCGATGCCGGAGCCTCCACGTCGGACATTTCCGATGTGATTCTCGTGGGCGGTATGTCACGTATGCCGCGTGTGCAGGAAGTGGTTCGCGAGTTCTTCGGGAAAGAGCCGAGAAAGGACGTGAACCCCGATGAAGCCGTTGCTATCGGTGCGGCCATTCAGGGCTCGGTTTTGACCGGTGAACGCCACGACGTGTTGCTTCTTGATGTCACACCGCTTACGCTCGGTATCGAAACCTTGGGCGGCGTCATGACATCGATGATTAAACGCAACACGACGATTCCGACCAAGCATTCGCAGGTTTTCTCGACAGCCGAGGATAACCAGCCTGCCGTGACCATTAAGGTCTACCAGGGCGAGCACCAGATGGCCGCATCCAACAAGCTTCTCGGTGAATTTAACTTGGAAGGAATTCCGCCGTCTCCGCGTGGTTTGCCGCAGATTGAAGTGACGTTTGATATCGATGCCAACGGTATCTTGCACGTTTCGGCCAAAGATAAGGCAACGGGTAAGGAAAACACGATTACGATTAAGGCAAGTTCGGGACTTTCCGAAGACGAAATCAAGCGCATGGTCGCCGATGCTGAGGCCAACAAGGCCGAAGACCATCGTCGGTTCGAATTGGCGCAGTCGCGCAATCAGGCCGATGCGGCCGTGGCCCAGATTCGTAAGACCTTAAAGGATTTGGGTGACAAGGTCGATGGTTCTGACCGTGCGGCCTGCGAATCGGCGATTAAAGACGTGGAAGCTGCCGCCAAAGGCGAGGACAAAGCGGCTATCGATAAGAGCGTTGAAGCGTTGATGAGCGCAGCGCAAAAAATCGGTGAGAAGATGAATGCCGCCGCTAAGGCCGGCGAAGCCCAGGCGCAGCAGCAAGCTTCTCAAGGCACTGAGCAAGCCCAGTCCGGTGCCAAGAAACCCGAGGACGACGTCGTTGATGCCGACTACAAGGAAGTCAAGCACTAAGATGGCGCGAGTTTCTCGCAAAACGAAGGCTCGAAAATAACCGGCGGGTCGAGGGGGCTTCCTCTCGACCCTTTGGTGTTTTCACGGAGTGAAGAATTTTTATGGCTGATCAGGATTATTACGAGGTACTAGGCCTTACTCGCAGTGCAACCGATGAGGAAATTAAAAAGGCCTACCGGCGCCTTGCCATGAAGTATCACCCCGATCGCAATAACGGGGACAAGGTAGCCGAAGAAAAATTCAAGCAAGTCGGAGAGGCGTATTCGGTGCTTTCCGACCCGCAAAAGCGTGCTGCGTACGATCGGTTCGGTAAGAGCGGCGTTGATCCGAGTGCAGCCGGAGCCGGCGGTTTCGGAGGGTTTTCCGGAATGGGCGGCGCAGGCGGCATGGGCGGTTTTGAAAACGTCGGCGATATCTTTAGCGAAATCTTCGGCGCCGCTGCAGGCGGCTCTCGCGCCCGTCGCGGTCCTCAGGTCTTTCGCGGTAACGATGTGAGTTATTCGCTGGAAATTACGCTTGAGCAAGCCGTCAACGGGGCTAAGACCGATATTCGCGTACCGATTTGGGACGAATGTCCGACCTGCCACGGTTCGGGTTGCAAACCCGGAACCGGCAAGAAAACCTGCCCGCATTGCCGCGGCACCGGCACCATCAATATGAGCCATGGATTCCTACAGGTGCAGCAGACGTGCCCGTATTGCCACGGAACGGGAGAAGTGATTTCCGATCCGTGTCCGGAATGCCGTGGTGAAGGACGCATCCGCACCACCAAGACGCTGGAAATCGAGATTCCGGCCGGCATCAACCACGGACAGCGTATCCGCTTGGCCGGCAAGGGCGAACCCGGAATGAACGGAGGACTGTGCGGCGACTTGTATGTGGAAATCTTTATTAAGCCCCACGACATCTTCCAGCGCGACGGTGATGATTTGCATGCCGATTTGCCGATTAGTTTTGCTACAGCCGCTTTAGGCGGGGAAGTGACGGTTCCGACTTTGGATACCGAAGCGCGCATCACGATTCCCGAGGGCACGCAAACCGGAAAGATTTTCCGCTTGCGCGGCAAGGGAGTTCCCAATGTTCGTACGCACGGAAGGGGCGACCTTTACGTACACGTGTATGTCGAAACGCCGGTCAACCTTTCGGCCAAGCAAAAGAAACTCCTTAAAGACTTGGATGCCTCTTTAACCGAAGGCGGTAAGAAGCATTCGCCGCAGGCGACATCGTTTTTGGAGAAGATGAAGCGCTTCTTCGGCGAGTAACTCTTGTCTTAAGGTAGGAATGCAAAGGCGACCGGTCGGTCGCCTTTGCTTTTCGAAAAGGCTCTAATCGGACTCTCGCATCGTTCGTAAATCTCGGCGCAAGATTTTGCCGACGGCCGTCTTCGGAAGCGCCTTGACAAAGACAATGCTTCGAGGAACTTTGTAGCCCGTCAGGCGTGCGCGACAGAATTTGACAACATCTTCGCGCGTTAAGGCAGGATCTTTTTTGACGATAACCGCCTTGACGGTTTCGCCGACTCTGGGATTGGCCACACCGACAACGCCGCACTCAAGGACGCCCGGCATCGAAGCAATGACGCCTTCGATTTCGTTCGGATAAACATTCAAACCGTTTACGATAATGAGGTCCTTCTTGCGGTCGGTGATAAAGACCTTTCCGGTCTGATCCATGTAGCCGACGTCACCGGTTCTGAGCCACCCGTCGACCATAACGTTTGCCGTCTCCTCGGGTTTTTCCCAGTAACCTTCCATCACTTGGGGACCCTGCACGCAGATTTCACCCGTGTGTTTGGCAATCTCTTCGGGATTGTCGCAAACCCCTAAGTCGGCAAAGCCTTCCCCGCGGATTGAGACAACGGTCGAAGGAAGGGGATAGCCGACCGAGCCGTCCCAAGGAGCCCCGGGAAGATTGCCGCAGACTCCCGGACTTGCTTCGGTTAATCCATAGGCCTCTAGAATGCTTGTTCCCGTCACTTCTTTAAAGCGTTCGGCAACGGTTCTTTGAACTTGTGTTCCGCCTCCGCAAACCATCTTTAACCGGGTAAAGCGGAAAGCACAGAACTCTTTGTTATGCAGCATCCCGTTAAAGAGCGTGTTGACGCCGGCAAAGGCTGTAAAGTCCCACTGCTTGATAAGTTTCACGAGCCCGGGCATATCCCGAGGATTGGGCACTAAGACCTGTAGCGAGGCGTGCTTGGCAAAGCAGAGCGTCGCCGTCAGACTAAAGACGTGATAAAGGGGAAGCGCCGTCATAATGACTTCTTTTCCCTCTTCAAAGGTCTGGGAGATCCACGTGCCGGTTTGCTCGACGTTAGCCAGGATGTTTCGGTGCGTGAGCATGGCGCCTTTGGAAACCCCTGTTGTTCCGCCCGTGTACTGCAAAAAGGCAATATCGGTGTTGTGAAGGGGCTGCTCGGTAAAGCCGCGGGCTTTGCCGAGCTTGATAGCTTCGCGGAAATTGACGTGTCCCGAAAGATTGAAAACGGGAACGACTTTTTTGATGCGACGCAATACAAAATCTACCGCATGACGTTTGAAAAAGCCGAGCATGTCGCTTGCCTTCGTCGTCACGATGTGCCGTACGACGGTGCCTTCAAGCGCTTCTTCTAATGTCTTAGCAAAGTTTTCAATGATGACGACGGCTTTGGCACCGCTGTCGGCGAGTTGATGTGATAGTTCCGGTGCTGTATAGAGGGGATTGACGTTGACGACAATCATGCCGGCACGCAGAATGCCGAGCATCACAATCATGTATTGCGTGAGATTGGGCATCATGACAGCCACGCGGTCGCCGGGTTTAAGCCCGTCAAGGCTTTGTAGGTAGCCTGCAAACGCTTTAGATAACGCGTTTAACTCGTCATAACTGGTTTTGCGGTTTAGACACACGAAGGCGGTCTTTTTCCCGTACTGCTTAGACACCGTATCAAAAAGATTCGGGACGGAAGAATAGATGTCCGGGTTGATTGTTTCCGGAACACCTTTCGCGTAGCGAGATAGCCACGGATAGGACTGGGTCAATTGCTCAAACCTTTCGGCTTTCGGCCGAGGAAAAAAGGGTAATTAGGAAGTCACTTTTTCAGACTCTGTGACAACTTTTTTCGAAGTCGTCTTTTTAGACGTCTTCGGCGTACTCTTGCGTTTGGAAGGAGCTTTCGCGCGCCGGGTAGCGGGCTTACTTTCAACTGTTGCTTCGGCTCGGGATGAACGCGGTTTCTTCAGAGGCTTCGCTTCGGAAGTCGGCACGCCTGTGGGTTTTTCAGGACGCTTTTCCGGGTCTTGAGCAGGCTTTTTTTCTGAAGCGACGAGCATCAGACAATGTCGCGCATAGGCTTTGACATCCTCCCAATCGGTGTAATCGATGACAGTTGTCGGATCGGTCGGTCCTTTGGTCATTTTCATAATCATCTGGATGGCTAACTTTTGGTACCACGTCCAGTTCGGATAGTCGACCTTACCGGCAAAACACTTTAAATCAGTCGGGTGCCATGGTGATTTTTGAAAGAACCGTTGCATGTAGCGGTTCCCTTCAATCGTAGCCTTGTAAGGTCTTCTAGCGACGACCGTGACGTTAAAAAACGACGAGGGCGTCGTTTCAAGTTGATGCTCAAAGCGTCGAACGAACTCCCAAACAATCTTGTTATAGACGCCGTAGATGACGGCGGCTCCGACGATAATCAAATCGTACTTTTCCCATACCACGCCTTCGCGGACCACTTCCATCATGTCCATCATGTCACAGGTAGCGCCCTCGCTACGCAGTGTTTCGCAGATGACGCGGGCAATGCGGGCTGTGTGTCCGCCGTGCGAATAGTAAGTAACCAGGGCGTGTGTCATGGGGTGTCTCCGATTCGGGAATCAACAAAAAAAGCAACGACCGATATTATCGGCGAAAAAACGGAAGAATTCGTCGGTCCAAAGAAGGATTTTTTGTTGCAGCGCAGTAAAGGTTACTTATCTTGCCATGATAAAATTTAAGAGTTCTTGCGGAGTATCGATTCCGCGGTTTTCTTTGGGAAACATCAATTCATGACAATCGCGGGTTCTCAGACATTGGTTGAAAGAGCAGTAGAAATCATCGAAAACATGATTTTTAATGGATCGATTAAGGCAGGTGACTGGATTAATGTACAAAACATTGTGGATGAAAGCGGCATTAGTCGTACACCATTTCGCGAAGCGTTGCAGCATTTAGAGGCACGCGGCCTTATTGAGAACATCCCGCATCGAGGCTCCTTTGTTAAAGCAATCAATGTCCAGGAAATTTCGGATGTTATTGAAATCCGGATTGCGCTTGAAGGGGTTGCTGTTCGATTGGCGCACAAAAGGCTGAACAAGGAGGGACTTCAAGAACTAAAAAAACTCCTGGACGGCATGAGAGCGGCTTTAACTCGAAAGAATGTCAAACGGTTCATTAGTTTGCATGAGCAATACCACATGACGCTCATTTCGTATGCCGGGAACGTGTGGCTAACCAAAGAATTGTATAGTTTGAGAAAAATCACACGATGGCATCGCTTTTATTTTCAGTATCACGAAAAAAACTTCAGTTATTCATTGGCAAGCCACGAACAGCAGTACAGAATGTTGTCCGACCCGTTAGCCAATGAGGATGAATTAGTCCGAATAGATGCCGAAACCACACGATACGGATGTGATCTTTTGTTAGAGCACATTCGTAAGACAGAAGCGGAGAGAAAAGAGGCAGAGCCTCAGTCCCAGGCTCGCCAATCAGTGCAGCGACGTGCTCGGCAACGTCGACGCAAGCCTGGGGAGAAGGTCGATCGATAGGAAACAATCCCTTTGACGGTCCAATTATCGGACGGTCTGCTTTTGCAAAAGAGCATAAAAGGGAGCGCAGTCGTCTAAGCAGTCAAGTTCGCGGCAGACGCCGTACATTTGGTTGAAGGTTGTTTCCGATACGGTGGATTTAACTTCGTTGAATCCTTTGTTACGTAAGTCTTCCCATGTCATCGGGTTTTCCGGTTCTCCCAGAGGGTCTTTCACGTAAACCGTCTCTTCCGATTTGTTATCAAACCGGACTGTCACGCGACATTGTTCATGGTATGGATGTACAGCTTGAATATCGTCGGCAACGCTAATTTCCGTGCAGGCCAGTAGGTGCTGTAGTTGAGGGAGTCTGATTGCTTCTTCGGAAAAGCTATCCTCTGTAACGCTCCCGTTTAACAGGGCAACGCAGACCGTATAGGGAAGGCTGAATTTGGCTTCTGCGGCAGACTGACAATGTCTACTTGAGACAATTTGGTAGGCGGCGTTGTAGGTTTCAATGCGAATTTCTCGGATGTGTCCGAGACAATGAGCAATCCCTTTTTCATGCAGAGCCAGTCCGCAATCAATGCCTCCGTGCGTATGCCGACAACACGGATAAGGCTTAAATGAGACACCCGCCGATCGCCAAAGTTTTCCATAATCATTAAAAACAGACAAGTCGGCATCTGAGCGATTAAATCCGGCGAACAGTCCCTGAGTGCCTTCTAAAATTTTCTCGGCCCCGGTAAAGCCCTCTTGAGCGAGTTCGACACAGAGCAAAGCGTTGGAAACGCCAACTCCGACATGAAGAATCTTACTCATTGCATGGGTTTTATTAAATTCCCAAAGACCGCAGGACAATGTCCCGGCATTTCCAAAGGCATGCGTGAGTTTTTCGCGCGAGAGTTCCATAATTTTCCCGGCACTGATTACTCCTCCGAGCACCCCGGTTGTTCCTGTTGTGTGCCAAACGGCATAATGAGGAAGACCGAGAGCGGTTCCGACACGTAGCATGACCTCGTAGCCCGCGACGCAGGCAGAAATGAGATCTTTTCCTGACTTATGACATGCTGTTGCCGACAAGAGAGCCGGCGTAATGACCATGACTCCTGGATGCGAAAGTCCTGTCCTGTCGGAATCATCGGTTTCCAGAATATGACCACAAGCGCCGTTAATAAGTCCCGCATCGCGTAGCGATAGGAATTCTTTGAGACCGAAAGCAGGAACACCTCCATAAGCCGGATGATGTTTGAAAATACGTCGAAAGCAGTCGGCTTTCGACGTGTTTGAGCCCCCGAGGGCACTGCAAAGTAGGTCAAATACGGATTGTTTCATGGCCTCAACGACGGAATTCGGGAGGTGCTCGAATTGCAGTGCGTGGGCAAAGTCTAGGCTTTGTCGGGAAATATCGTGATTGTCGGGCATAGTGATTTCCATGAGAAACAATCTGAAAAACGGAGGGGTGACGTCAGGCACAAACCCCCTCCGAATTGCACTTCAAGGCACAAGGGGGAGAGACTAGCCTTGAATCACTTTGTCAATTGCCAATTGTGTTAAACCGAGATAGTTCGCAGGATTGAGGACTTCGTCGATTTCCGCATCGCTCAGGTATTCCTTTACCTCCGGCATCTGACGAACGTACTGATCATAAGGAATGCGTTTTTCAAACGATTCCATCGCAATTTTATGAACGATGCGCATGGCCGTATCCTTCTTTCCGGATTTCACGGAGAGTTTCAGAGCAAGCGGTTCGGCCATCAGTAACCCTTCGTCGGCATCCAGATTACGACGCATGGCTTCAGGATGAACCTTCAGACCTTTAAAGACCGTAAGCATTTCCTTGAGCATCATGTCGACGAGAATGGCCATTTCAGGCATGCGCTCATCCTCAATAAAGAAAGGACTGTCATCGCGTAGGTCATGATGGAACGTTTCCCCCATTGCGTTGGCATTCGAACGGATGAGCTTAGCGACACCGCGAACGTTTTCACAGAGAACGGGATTTCGTTTCTGAGGCATTGTGCTCGAGCAAATCTGATGCTCCGTATCAAACGGTTCTTCCAGTTGCATGACTTCATTTCTCTGATTGAAGATGATGTCCTCGGCAATCTTTTCAAACGTATTGGCTAAGAGAGCGCAGAAGTAACTGTATTCATTGAATCGCTCATTGCGTGGTTGCGGCGAGATAAGAGGAACGGTTAGCCCGAACTTTTCGAGAACTTTGACTTGCATATCCCAGCATTTCGGACCGAAGAGGAGATTATAACTTGCGAAGTTTCCGGCGGCCCCTGAAACAGTACCTGTTCCGATCCGAGGACGTGCGAAACGCAGGCGTTCAAGATGTTCACGAATAGTTTGCGCCCATGTTGCAACTACAAAACCGAAAGTGACGGGAATAGCATGTTGCCCGTGAGTGATTCCGGCCATAATGTCGTGCCTGTGCTTGTCCGCTAGTTTTAAAAGAACAGAAAGGATTTCCTCTAAATCCTTTTCCCAAATATCCAGAGATTTCTTTAAGCGATATGCCAGAGTCGTGTCAAGGACGTCCTGACTTGTCGCTCCGTAGTGGATAAATTCACCGGCTTGCCCTTTGCAAAGAGGCTTCCAGGCGCGAAAGAGTGCGACAGTATTAAGAGTGCAGCTGGCGTACTGTTCTGCGACTTTATCGGCTCCGATTAAATCGATTGAGGCGGTGCGTGATATTTCGTCGGCAATTTCCTTGGGAATCATTCCGAGATCTGCTTGCGCCTGAGCCAGATACGATTCAAAATCACACCACTGTTGCAAGATAGCTTCTTCACTCCAAAGGCTACGGATTTCCTGACAACCGAACAGCTTGTTGTACATTAGGTAGTCGGTCATATGCAAAAGATTGTGTTTCATAGTATTTCCTGTTTAGATTTCGTTGAGTTGTGTAGTTTGTTTGGTCTGAGAGAGTCAACCTGACAGATTTCTGTGGATTACCAGAAGCCGACAACTTTCCACCAAATCGGGCCGACGACGATGACAATGGCGAAATGCAACCATGACATGATGAAACCGATCTTCCACCATTGCGTAGTATTGAAGTACCCGGCTCCGTAAAAAATCGGACAAAAACCACCTGTATACTGAGTCAGGCAAGCCGGAGTGTTTGCGATGTAAGCAAGTAACAGAATGGCAACCATCGGCGGACAACCGGCTGCGAGAAGAATCGCAAGACAGGCGCCGTAAAGTGCAACCATATGTGCCGTTGAAGAGGCGAATGCGTATTGGCTGTAATTAAAGAAAAGGCAGATGAGGAAAGTCACGAGCATCCAATTCATGCCTGTGAACATTGCCCCCATGGAGGTTCCAAGCTAGACCATGAACCCCTTTTCCGTGAGTGCACTGGCCAGACAAACCAATACCCCCATCCACATCAAAGTGTTCCATGCCCCGGATTCTCCGAGAACATCCTCCCAAGTCAGAATGCCCATTAAAAGCATGGCAGACACAGCGATGAGTGCGACGAGAGTGGAGCCGATTCCCGTGAAGTCTCCGAGCATCCACATGATGATTGAGAAACAAAAAATCCCGAAGAGAAGTTTTTCTTGGGTTTTTACCGGGCCGAGAGCAACATACATACGTTGTGCGGCGGCTTTCGCTTCCGGGGCTTTTTTTAGCTGTGGGGGAACTAGTAGGTAAGTGCAATACGGAACCAGGATAATTGAAACAATCGCGGGAAGGAAGGCCCCGACAGCCCATCCGCCCCAGGTAATGCTGACGTTTGCCAAATCCTGAGCAAATTGCATGACGAGAACGTTTCCTGCCATAGCGGTTAGGAATAAGTAACTGATGAAAGCTTCGGATTGGAAGTAGGACTGAATGAGGAATCGTCCGATTTTGTCCGGATTCTTGTCTGGCTCACTGCCGAGAGCTGAGCAAATCGAACGAAGAATCGGATAGATAACACCGCCGGCACGGGCTGTTCCGGATGGAATTCCGGCAGCAAGCAAAGACCCAGATATCGTTAGACCATAAGCAACCTTCAGAGAGCTGTCGCCAATCTTGCTGAGAATCCAAAGAGAAATGCGTTCTCCGAGTCCGGTTTTTACAAAAGCTCTTGAAAAAAGAAATGCGGTGACGATAAGCCAAAGTAGGGTGTTTGAGAACCCCTTGAGAGCTGCGCCCGGCGAGAGAGTTCCGGTCAGCATGACTGCCATCAAACCGATGAACGCAACACAGCCGATGTTAACAGGCACAGCAATGAAGCCGACGATAATTGCTGTCATCATGGCCAGCACGTGCCAGGCATCAGGGCTGACGCCATTCGGAATTGGGGAAAACCAGATGAGAGCCCCGACAATAACGGGAATTAGAAATCGGAAAAGTGCTTTCTTGTCCATAATCGACTCCTTTGTAAGTGTGTGGGATATGCTAAAGCGAATTGTACAAATAATTCTTTATACTTTATACAAAATATGAGTTAATAAGTATAGTATACTGAAAATAAAAGAAACTTTTTGTGGCATGTTTCCACTGAAAAGCCTATTCACGCTCCGGTTTTGAGGATGAACAAGAGCCTTTGACGGAAGGGGTCGCGAGATTCGCCGAATGAGTCAGCGGAGGATGCCTATGTGAACGCGAACAGTTCAGTTTATCTTCCCGAGGCCTAGTACTTGATGCAGAATCTATGTGAGAAAGACGGATTTGGGGTGCGTTTTTGCGTGGATTATGCAGACAGATGAAAACCCGTGATGACATGTGTCCGTAAGCCGTGAAGGATCACTTTCCTATAGATGTCAGCTTCTTTAAAATGATGCTTAATCTGAAATAGACTGAGCAAATGATCCATGCCGCATAAGATTTTGCTGGTTCGCACATCCTCGATGGGGGACATCATTCATACGTTCCCAGCTGCAGTCGATGTTAAGAAAGCCTTTCCAGATGCACAGTTGCACTGGCTTGTTGAAGAGTCCATGACGGATGTGTGTTCTCTTTGCCCTGTGATTGACGCGTTACGTATTACCGCATTTCACCGCTGGCGGAAGACGCCGTTTGCTAAAGGAGTCAGGGCTGAGGTGCGAGCCCTAAAAGATCAACTTCGCTCTGAAGGTTACGATGCCGTTGTCGATACACAGGGAATCGTTCGTAGCGCTTGGGCTGCGACATGGGCAGGAGTTCCGGTTTGTGGTTACTCTTGGAAAACGGCACGAGAGCCTTTGGCCTCGCTTTTTTATAAAAAAAAGTTTTCAATGCCGGAGAGGTTGGGCGCGGTTCGTCGTTATCGAAAAATGCTTGCAACGTCTCTCGGATACTCAATTGACGAGAACCACCCTAAGTTCGGGATCTGTCCTCCGGCAATTCCCGATATTGAATTGCCTGAGAAATTCGCCGCATTATTCGTAAATACAAGTTTAAATCGTCCGAAACATTGGCAAGAAGATCGATGGGAAAATGTTATTTTGGAACTTGCTTCTCAGGGCCTCGATTCTGTTCTTTTCTGGGGAACTTGGCCGGAAAAAGAACGCGTCGAGCGGATTGCTTCTGTTACGAAGCGAGCGCATGTCCTTCCGCGTATGTCGATACCTAAGGTTGCAGCTGTTGTTAGCCGTGCAACAATTGGTATCGGTCTTGATACGGGATTGATGCATTTGGCAGCAGCAATCGGAATTCCCTGTGTTGCGATATGGGTCAATACAGACCCAGGTAAGGTCGCCTTAGTGGGTGAGGCAGATTGTGCAACATTAGGTCACATCGGGGCGGATGTTACGGCCGAAGAGGTTCTTTCGGCTGTAAGGGCAAGACTTTGAATGGAAATAAAACACACCGGCAGATTTATATAGTCTGTCGGTGGAGTTTGGTTCATCAAATCCTATTATTCTCCGAGCGCCGGGTCAAGTGCTTCGTCAATCTTCATCCGCAGTGTAGCCACGCGGGTGAGTGTTGCCGGATCGGCCGGAATACTTCCGATATTGCCGCGCAGAGAATCGAAGGCAATTTGCAGGGCAGCCGACACAGCAATGCGTTCGGTCGTCAGAAGTCGCGAGTCTCCGCGAATCTCCTTAGCACGGGCATTAATCAGTTCGGCTGCCGCTCTAAGCGTCTGTTCATCCTCGGGCGCCACATCGTAGGCGTACTGCCGGTTAAGGATTGTCAGAGTGAGCTTACTCATAATGAATTAGTGTTCCGTTCCCGATTGCAAGGCACCGATAATGGCATCTAGGCGATGCGCTAATTCGGCCTGCTGCGCTTCGCGGGCGGCCTTTTCCGCTTCAAAGGCGGCCTGGGCGCTCTTGAGTTGGTCGCGTTCGGCTTGAATGTTTTGTGCCTCGGCGCGAGCATTTTCGACGGCCGCTTTCAAGGCTTCATTTTCAACCTTAAGGGCACGGTAGCTTTCCAAAATCTTAGAGACGGATTGTTCGAGTTGGTTTAATTGTTCATTCATGGTTATTCCTTCGTGTTCTTTTTTAAATCAATTTGGGCGCCGAGGATGGCTTCATCGGCTTGTGTTTCGTTCGGCAAGGGGTCGCTGACGATTTTCTCGACCTTCGCCTCTTTGTCAAAAAAGACGGCCATTTTGCGAAGCTGAACTTTCCCGTGCCTGGGATTAAAGTAATACACGTAGTCCCAGCGGTTCATGTGAAAGTCACTTTGAACGAGTGCTTCTCCCAAAAGAAAATGCACCTGCTCACGTGTCATGCCCGTGCGTACTTGTTCGGCCATTTCCTCGGTGATGAGATTTCCTTGCGGAACGTCAATTCGGTAAACGTAGCTGTTGTAGTTGCAGCCGGCAAGTGCAAGCACGCAGGCGGCGACAAATGGCAGTATCAGTTGCGGTTTTGTCATAGAAAAAATCGTTTCAATAGGATTCGTCCGACCGATTAAGTCGCTATGATAGCCGTATTCAACGTTTTTGGAGGGGCGAACGATGAGCGAAGCGTCAGCAAGTGTTTCTCAGCTGGAGCTCAAAAGCTTCGGACTTAAGGCGACGACGCCTCGGATGCGTATTCTGGAGCTGTTTTTGAAGGCCTCCGGATCTTCCGTGCGACATCTGACGGCTGAGGATGTGTACAAAATGCTCCTTGCCGAAAATTTGGATGTCGGCTTGGCGACGGTCTATCGAGTTCTGACGCAATTTGAGACAGCCGGTCTCTTGGTGCGGCGTCATTTAGGAACAGATCTTGCGACCTATGAACTTGAAAACGGCGAGCATCACGATCACATTGTGTGTGTTCGTTGCGGAAATATTGAGGAATTTGTCGATCCCGAGATTGAAAACCGTCAGAAGGCTATCGCCGAGAAGCTCGGATTCGAACTGCAAGGGCATAGCCTCTCGCTATACGGGCTGTGTGCGGAATGCCGTAAGAAGGCCGAAATAGACAAACAGCCCGACACGAAACGCCGTTAGCGAATCCGCAATTGTTGTCCGGCGTAGATTCGCACCGAATCTAGGTCGTTTAATTTCCGAAGACTTGCGATACTCGTCTTGTATTGTTTGGCAATCGCATAAAGTGTCTGCCCGCGGTGTACGACGTGAGTATTGTGCTTGGAGGCCACAATGCGGTTTGTTCGCGGGGATTTGGGCGGAACGGTTAAGACAAGACGTTGCCCGACGCGAATTATCGAGGTGTGCAAGCGATTTGTTTTACGGACAGAGGATTGAGAGATACCGTATTTAGCGGCAATCGAAGAGACGGTGTCTCCTTTCCTGACGCGATAAACAACACGTCGCACTTCAGGCGCAGAAAGTGCAAGACGTGCTTGCAGCGCATCTTGGGTAATGTCCTCGGTGTCGCCGACATCGGCTGCAACAAGGAGAGCGGAGCCGGCTAAAACCTTGCGTCCTTTCGGAATGTGGTTAATCCGCAGGAGCTCTTCCTCAGTCATGTTGTAAAGAGATGCGATTGACGAGGTTGTTTCCTCCGGATTGACGCGGTGGAGCTTCCAGCTCGAAAGGGACTTACCGGTATCAACCCAGCTCGCGAGGTTATCTAAAAAAACGTCTAGGTTTTCCATGGGCAGAAGAAAGGATGAATTGTGGTTAGCCACAATTACAGGGAGGTTAAATCCCGGGTTAAGTTGCCGAAACTCATTCGGATCCATTTCTGCCAAGTCAGCAGCCGTTTCTACGCTGATGTCGCGCTGTTTTGTCAATTGCACAAAATAGGGTTCATTATCAATCTCCGGAAGCGTGATGCCGTACTTTTCGGGATTAAGAACAATTCTCTTGATAGCCTCGAGTTTGGGCACATAGTTGGCTGTTTCTCGGGGCATTCTCAGATGTGAGTAGTCTGTCGGAAGTCCCCGTGCTTTGGCGCGTCGGATGGCGCGTGCAACACTCCCTTCTCCCCAGTTATATGCGGCAAGTGCCAGTTGCCAATCGCCGAACTGTGCATAGAGCTTTTCTAAGTAATCGAGTGCTGCTCGTGTGCTTTCCAGAACATCACGCCTGTCGTCTTTCCAAATGTTCTGCTGCAACGAATAGACATTGCCCGTTGAGGCTGTAAATTGCCATAGACCGGAGGCCTTAGCGTAGGAAAGAGCTTCGGGTTGGAAAGCACTTTCGACAAAGGGGAGTAATGCCAATTCAGTCGGAAGATTGCGCTTTTCGACCTCTTCTACGATGTGGTAAAGGTATTTGCTTGAGCGCTGTGCCATCCGTTCGATGTACTGCGGCATGCGCTCATGGATACGGAGTTGCGTTGTCACGCGTCGGCCAGTTAATGTCGGCATCCGAAAGCCCTTGCGGATTCTTTCCCAAACATCGCTGGTATACGAATCCTCTTCGACGACGGCATCCTCATTCTCAATAGCGAGAGACTCGGCTTCCGAAGCTAAAGATTTCCCAGAAAAAGTGAGAACCGTACAGGAAATAGCCACCAGGGCAAGGGCTTGACGAAAAGACAGCATGGTCAAAGAACAGGTAACAAATAGTACTAAAAGAACGTATTGTATCTACCCAAAAGATGCTTTTCCTGTATTTGGGGAGGTGTGTTGGAACACAGCGGATAATGTCATCCGTTTTGGTAGCTGTCAAGCGAACAAATTTATTCCCAGAGAAAACGACAAAGAATAACTGTTACGCGACAGATTAGTATCCAGGAGAAACGACAAAAGGTCCCAGCCCCTTCAGAGAAGGGAAAAGTGGATGAAAAATAAAAAAATGAGCAAGAAGGGACGCCATCAACAAAAAGGACGTCCATCCAAAATGCTTACACCAATAGAGATTTCTGTCATACAAGACCTCGCATAGCAAGGGAAATCACAAGTCAAAATCTCAGAGCTAACAGGATTTAGTCGAAAAACGATTCGGTTCTATTTGAGCGGAGGAATTCGGGAAGGAGGTTTTCTAGAGAGACATAAAGAGCAGGTTTATCAATGGTTCAGGGATTTTGAAGGTCACTGTTCGCCGCTCAAACGAAAGATTGAAGAAGAGTTAGGAAAGTCGATTAATCTCCGATTACTACGGAGATTTTGCAAGGTGTTGCGCAAGGAGCTAACAAACAACCCCCGAACAATACGCTACGAGACAAAGCCCGGTCAGCAAATGCAGATTGACTTTGGAAAAAAGGATGTTTGCATTAACAAACAAATCACTCGAGCCCATTTTATTGTGTGCTCTTTAGGATTCTCACGAAGGATTTTTGTAAAAGCATACCTGTCCGAAAATCAAGGCGCGTGGCTCGATGGGATTGAAAGTGCCTTTGCCTTCTTTGATGCTATTCTGGTTTTTCTTCTGTCAGACAACAGCCGCTACCTTGTGACCGAACACCGTCGCCGTGGAGAAACGCATTTAACAACCGGTTATGAGCCATTCTGTGCCTTTTGGGAACTCATCCCGATTGCAGCAATACCAAGACATCCTCAGTGCAAGGGAAAAGCTGAACGAGCCGTTCGTTATGTGAAAGAAAATGCACTCGTAGGAAAGGAATTCCAATCTCTTGAAGATTTGAATTCATGGCTGGAACAGTGGTCTTTAACACAAGCTGACGAGCGCATTTTGGATCAATTCAAGACGGGACTAAAAACCCCGAAAGAGCGCTTCCAAGTCGAAAAGAAAGCGATGCGAGTTTTTGATAAACCTCGCAAAGTTCGGGTTTTTACACAGACCAGACATGTTGATGAAAACGGCCTTGTCCGCATCGACAACAAGTTCTATCCGCTTCCAGAGGATGTCAAGAATGCAGACGTCCAAATCCAAATAATCGACACCAACATGACTGTGAGCAAAGACGGCGTTGTAGCCGAAGTGGACAAGGTTGAGGAAGTATATCAACCGAGGGAGCAGACGAAGGAGAATCCGAAAGATATTCCAGGTATTGATAAGGAGATGAAACGAAATTCCTTGCAGCGACCAATAAGTGCTTACGCACAAGCCTTGGGAGGGGATTGGTAATGACTACCATACGTGAAACAGACCAACGATTAAGTCAAATGGCAGCACGACTTCGTCTCTCGCTGATGCGAGAAAACATGGGCACATTATTGGATACTGCGACTGAATCGAAAATGACTCTAAGAGAGGCATTGGAATATTTCTTTCAGAAGGAAATCGACCAACGAGAGAATAACCGCATACGGCTAGCACTGATGTGGGCCACTTCCCTCGAACCTGCACGATAGAAAACTTCGACATGAGTGCTCAGCCAAGTCTTGATCCCGGTCTAATAAGAGAACGCTGTAAGCTTGAATGGATTGGCACAGGAGAAAGTGTTTTGTTCCTTGGCCCACCCGGAGTAGGCAAAACTCATCTGACCATTGCACTAGGCCGATTAGCGGTTACACACGCATATTCTACGCTGTTTATATCGGCAACATCGCTTATCAATGCCCTCGAAAGGGTCCGAAAAGAAGGAGCAGTAAGTGAGCGTCTCAATATACCGAACAAACCGCGACTGTTAATTATCGATGAGCTTGGGTATCTTCCGATAAGTGCGCAAACATCACATTTGTTTTTCCAGCTGATTTGCAGACGGCATGAAAACAAAAGTATTGTCATCACGAGCAATAGACTAGCCAGTGAATGGGGAATGATTTTTGGAGATCCAACAGTTGCAACAGCGATTTTGGAGCGCTTGTTACATCACTGTACTGTCATCACCATTCGAGGAGACAGCTATCGGTTCCAGAGCGGAATCAAAACAAAAAACTGCACTCAGGAGCACGATAAGAAAAAAGTGCCCAGGCAAACGCCGGTGGCCGATTTAACGGAAATCGCAATGCAGACATTGTGAAAGAGGCATTCCCTCAGCGCAAAATGGCTACGCCCTTTTGCGCTCTTGGGCCAAGTTTTTGAGCCCTGCGGGTGGCAAAAAAAAATAAACCAAACGACTGCAAATAAAAGAAAACTTAAGAAACCAGGGCTGGGTAATTTTTGTCGTTTCTTTGGGGATAAATTTGTTCGCTTGACACCCGGCCGTTGCTACGGCTATCCTGAATCGATTACTCCATCACTGTACTCCTGTGACTATCACCGGCGACAGTTATCGCATTAAATCTGCCTTGAAGAGTAAACTATTTGAAAAAATAGGGGGCAAATCGTGTCGTTTCCTGAATCAATTCCGCGACGCCCAAGAGGCAGCCATTCTGTCACCAACTGGCAACACTAAAGTAAATCCTCCCGCTCTTAAGGGCACGATTAGTAAAACTTATACCATGCGGAGATGCAAGGCATAGGACAACAAAAATGCTGCCGTCCTCTAAAATGCGATGTTGGCCCAAATGGTCAATTCATAGAGCGCTTGTTGAATTCTGAGCTCCATGATATAATTGATAGCCCCGAAACAGAAGGCACTGATTGCCCTCCCCAGCAGGCCTCAAAACATTTTGAACTTTATTCAGTTATTAGTATGGATAGAATCACTCTAAACCAAAGAGTTGCTGTAGTCTTACCCGTCTATAACGTCGAACGCTATCTTCGAGAATGTCTTGATTCATTGCGGTCTCAGACCTATAAAAACTTCACTGTTTTTGCTGTTGACGACGGCGCAAAAGACGACTCAGGAGCAATTCTTGACGAGTACGCAGAAAACGACAATCGTTTCATCGTCATCCATAAACAAAATTTAGGAGTTTCTTCTGCTAGAAATGTTGCTTTGGAAGCAATCAACAAAGTCAACAATTTCGAGTTTGTGTGTTTCCTAGACCCGGATGATTACGTTTCTCCTTTGTTCATGGAAACATTCGTAACAGAACTCTCTAGTAAGAATGCTGATTACGGCGTTTGTTCTTACCAGTCCTTCTCCATGTCTGGGAAATACCCTATTAGGGGACAAATCCCGAAAAAACAACCATTAACGAACGATGATATTGCTGCGCAATTCTTCCACGTCTCAAGAGAAACACACAAAAAAATCAAACCGAATTCAACTAGTTCACTCTTCTTGAGCAATAGATTTTTCCGTCTATCTAGAATTCACTCCTTACGATTTAATGAGAATCTTCATGCCTGTGAAGACCAAGACTTTTTCATTCGAGCGATTCCTTTATTAGATACTGGTGTCCTTGTCCCTGATGTTTTATTTTTTTACAGGAGAAGAATCTCTTCTCTTTCGAATGGAAGAAATGCAAAAATAACAGACTTTGCTGTTTATGAAAACCTATTCCGAATCCGAAAATATTTCTCTAAAGCCGTTCAAATAGGGATTCAGACGGAGTATATACATCATTTAACACAAGAACTTTATTCAAAACTTAGCGGGGATTGTTCATTAGAAGAAAAACGCATTTTTTTTAATCACTGCTTGATAGTAAGCAAGTCTTCCTTTGACTTTCCGCTAAATAAATCTGCTGAAGTAAAGCTAGATAGAATTCGACTTGGTTTTGTTTTTAACTATGTTTACGCTTATTTCCGTGAAGCTGTTCGGAGATTACGACACAAACGGCGTCAAGCCCATTTTTTCCCATAAACATTAATGTGATGAAGAAATATTTTCATGAAAGCTTCATAAATAACTGTGTAATCCACAGTATTACATAAGTAAATGGCATCTGAAAAATTTCCAATTGACTTTGTTTTTCTGTGGTGCAGTGGTTCGGACCCAAAGTTTGCTCGCCAAAAAACACCAGGATGAGGCAATCGACCCCGGCATTGATTGACGATAACATCGGGGATATCCGTTATATCCAGCATGACGAACTGCGCTTTGCACTAAGATCTGTGTACAGGTACGCCCCTTGGGCTCGGCACATCTTTCTCGTCACGAATCATCAGCGCCCTTCTTGGCTAGCTGATTATCCAACGATCTCTATCGTAGATCACACAGAGTTCATTCCTGCCAACATTTTGCCTACTTTCTCGTCTATTGGCATCGAGATGTATCTGGATAGGATTCCCGGTCTTTCTGAGCATTTTATATATGCAAACGATGACACGATGTTAAATCGATCGCTTGAACAAAGGGATTTCTTTTCAGAGGAAGGAAAGCCAATGGTTTGGATGTACAAACCGTCTAGAAAATCCTTTACCCCAAAAAACGGTGGAGATATTTTGAGTAATCACGTAATCACTGATTGGGAACAGACGCTCGTTCGCGCGTGGGAGTTGTACCGAGAAAAAAATGGATATTCAATTCCCTTCTACACGCCTGCACACTCATTTGACGCCTACACAAAAACACTTTTCAGAAAGATTCTCCAAAAATACCCTGAACTTTATGTTTGCAACGCAGCTCCGTTCAGAACAGGCAACGAAATATCGAGGGTTCTTTTCTCCTACGAAATGATTAACACTTTCGGGTGCCCATGCGTTTTTAGGCCCAAAATAACTCTTTGGGCGATGCTCAAAGAACTATTCGCGTCCGTTGAGATGGTGGCTGTCTCCCGGAACGCCGCTAACAAGAAGGAAGTTAAAAAGGTAATAAGAGACATTCGCATCTTCAATCCAAAAACTGTCTGTTTCAACAATCTTACGGACAACAGCGCAGATGAAGCAATTGCATACCTAAAAAGGCGTTTTCCGGTTCCGGCTCCCTGGGAAAAACTTTAAACCTGAGCCTCATAGGGGGTTATGGAATGAGACGGTGTCGGTGACCTTTAGCGTAGCGCATAACAGTTGTGGAACTCCTGTGATAATGGGTAATATTGGCGGATACTGTGAATCCTTTGATTCAAGGGAGGCAATGAGATTGGACGCGAGTTCAGGCGAAGTTTTTGCTAGCAAAATAGCTATTGTGCGAAACAGTTCGACGTATTTAAGTCCTCCTTATCTGCATATGTGATGATTCTTGCCACTCTGACGGTGGAAGAGCATGTTTTCGAAATGCATGAGTTATACAAAAAAATTAACAAGTGGACTCAAATGAGTTTTGATGCAAGACATATAAAGCGCATGAAATCAGTGTTGTTGATTTCTGTGTGCTTGCTGTTTTCTCTGTACGTAATTAATGTAATTGGCGCAGTTGAGTTGCTGAGGGAAGTTCTTGGAGGAAGACGCTATCTGAATGTTCTGTGGCTATTTCTCTTTAGTTATGCGTTTCTAAATTGGAAAGGAATTGATTGGACTCTCTTCAGACTATATTCTTGGGTTATCATACCAGTCATAGTGACATGTTTATTTTTGTATTTTTATCATGATTGCTCCTTTGATTTGTCGTATGCAAAATATGTCATTCTATTTTTGCTTGCAGGATCGATTTGTTCTAACATTAAAAGTTTCAATCTAAGAAAGTTTTTCGTGATAGGAGCATTGTCTTGTATAGTTATTTTTTTTGTAGCTCTTTATCAGATCTATGTTTTGGATTATTTGGTTCCTAATGGGGATTTAAACCAAAACATTTTTGCTTCTATGGCGATGATTATTGGGAGTGCCACCTTTTTCGCGTACTTGTATCCGTGTTTTCATAGCGTAGAAAGATTCGTATATGCTCTATGTGGATCTCTGGCCATCTGGGTTGCATTGAGGACAACGTGTCGTACAGCATATGTGACAGAACTGATTCTTTGTTTTTTATTTCTTTATTTGGCTCGAATAAAACTCCATTGGGCACTAAAAGAAAGTATTTTTTTTGTTTTTTTAATTGCACTCTCAATGTATTTTGTAATCATTTTCTCTCCAGCAGAGGCAGAACAAAAATTTAGTGTAATATTGAAGCAGATTTTTGACTTTTTCGATTTGAATGCTAAAGAAACAACGTCGTCTTCAATTGGGCTGCGATTGGCCATGTGGAAAGCCGCTATCCTTGATGTCATACCGAATCACTTTCTATTTGGACTGGGAGATATTCGCCGATGCGATTGGCTTAGACTCATTACAGGTTCCAGTATTGATCCTACCTTTCTGAGGACACTGCGTCATTTTCACAATGAGGGTATAAACATCTTTGTCACAGGAGGTCTTCTGCTCTTTTTGGTTAGTAATTGGCTACTGTATCAATTATTTCAGGCAGCGAGAGGCGAGCCTGTTCTTCTGTGCCTTTTAGTGGGATCTGTTTCCTGGGGAATTACAGAGGTTGCATTCTTCCATAAGAACTATTTCTTTGTGTTTTTATCTCTTTGGCTTTTATACGAGTGTGCTCTCTACAATGAGCATCGCCGTTCGAATTTATAGGACAAAGTAAGTCTTTCCCTGGGAAACTAAGTCACGATCGTTGTTTTGTAGCAAGTACACAACTGAATCTGGAAATCGTTAGCAATGCCTCAATACATCATGTCCATGATGCGTGTCGGGAAGATTGTTCCCCCGAAACGCGCCATCCTCAAAGATATTTCTCTTTCCTTTTTCCCGGGAGCCAAAATCGGCGTCCTAGGTTTAAACGGTGCCGGCAAATCCACCCTCCTTAAAATCATGGCGGGTCTGGATAACGACATCGAAGGCGAAATCATTTGGCAACCCGGGCTGAAAATCGGGTATTTACCGCAAGAGCCGATTCTGAATCCTGCAGCAACGGTTCGAGAAGAAGTCGAAGCCGGCATGGGAGAAGTGGTTGCCGCTCAAAAGCGCTTGGAAGAAGTCTATGCAGCTTATGCAGAACCCGATGCCGATTTTGATGCACTCGCCGCCGAGCAGGCCCATTTAGAGGCCGTGATTAATGCAGCCGGAACGGATGCTGCAACACAGATGGAAATTGCAGCCGATGCGCTACGATTGCCGCCTTGGGACGCCAAAATCGAACACTTGTCGGGCGGTGAAAAACGTCGTGTTGCTCTCTGTAAGCTCCTCCTTTCCCGCCCGGACATGCTTCTCTTAGATGAGCCGACCAATCACCTGGATGCCGAAAGCGTTGCGTGGCTCGAAGAATTCTTGCATCGTTTTCCGGGAACGGTCATTGCTGTCACACACGATCGGTATTTCCTTGATGATGCGGCCGAGTGGATTTTGGAACTCGATCGCGGAGAAGGCATTCCCTGGAAGGGTAACTACTCTTCGTGGCTTGAGCAAAAAGAAAAGCGATTGGAGCTTGAAAAGCGCACCGAAGAAAGCCGCGCTAAGTCCATTCGTCACGAATTGGAATGGGTCCGCCAAAACCCCAAGGGACGCCAAGCCAAAGCCAAGGCCCGTTTAAATCGTTTTGAAGAGCTTTCAAGTTTCGAGTACCAAGCCCGCAACGAAACCAATGAAATCTTTATTCCCGTTGCCGAGCGCTTAGGCAATAAAGTCATCGAATTTAAACACGTCAGTAAAGGGTTCGGCGATAGGCTCCTTATCGACGACCTTTCCTTTACCGTTCCGCCCGGCGCCATTGTCGGCGTCATCGGACCGAACGGTGCCGGTAAATCCACGCTCTTTAAAATGATTGACAGTAAAGAAAAACCCGATTCCGGAAGTATTGAATTGGGAGAAACCGTGCGCCTGGCGGCCGTCTCGCAATTGCGCGACGCTCTTCCGAATGACAAAACTGTTTTCGAAGCGGTCTCGGGCGGGCAAGACACGCTTCAGGTCGGACGTTTTCAGATGCCGAGTCGCGCCTACCTCGGTCGCTTTAACTTTAAAGGAGCCGATCAGCAAAAGTTAGTCGGTGTTCTCTCGGGCGGTGAGCGCGGGCGCTTGCACCTAGCGGCAACGCTTCTTAAAGGCGGTAACGTTCTTCTTTTGGACGAACCGAGTAATGACCTGGATGTCGAAACGCTCCGAGCCCTTGAAGAAGCTCTTTTGGAATTTGCCGGCGTCGCGATGATCAGCAGTCATGATCGGTGGTTCCTCGATCGTATTGCGACACACATTTTGGCCTTTGAAGGGGACTCTAAAGTCGTGTTCTTTGCCGGTAACTACAACGAGTACGAAGCCGACAAACGGCGCCGTTTGGGTGATGATGCCGCTAAGCCCCATAGGCTTCGCTTTAAGCCGTTAAAGCACTAAAAAAGAAGGACCCATGAAGTTGGATTTTGTTCATCTGCGTTTTCATTCGGAGTATTCCATCGTTAACGGCATCGTCCGCTTGGATCCGGCGATTGCCGCGGCCGTCGCAGACAGCCGCGTGGCGCTCGGAATCACCGATCAGATGAACATTTTCGGGGGACTTCGTTTTTATTCGCATGCGATTGCTGCCGGCATTAAACCCATTGTCGGATGTGATTTGTGGGTTACTAATCCTGATGAGAATCAATCTGAGTCCCCGCAGCGCCTGACGGTCTACTGTCAAAACCACACAGGCTATCTGTCGCTTTGCTCGCTCCTGACACGTGGATGGCTTGAAAACCAACATGCCGGTCGCGGAGAGATTCGCGCCGAGTGGTTAACCCCCGAATCGTGTCAGGGATTGATTGCTTTGTCCGGAGGTCCTAAGGGCCTGGTTGAAGTCAAACTGATGGAGAAAAAGGCATCCGAAGCTCGGGAGCAAGCGGCTTTTCTTCAGTCGGTTTTCCCAGGTCGCTTTTACCTAGAGGTTCAGCGTGCCGGCCGCAAGGGCGATGAGGTGCTTGTTTCTCGCGTCGCGAATTTAGCCGTCATGATGGGAATTCCCGTTGTTGCCACGCACCCGGTGATGTTTTTAAAGCGCGAGGAATTTAAGGCGCACGAGGCACGCGTGTGTATTGCCACGGGACGCATCATGGCCGATTCAACGCGTCCCCATGACTTTACTCCGGAGCAGTACATGAAAACTGCCCGAGAGATGCACGAGCTTTTTGCCGATATGCCTCAGGCGCTTGAAAACTCCGTTGTCATTGCTAAGCGATGCAACCTGGACGGTGTGCTGCAAAAGCCGCAATTGCCGGTGTTCCCGACGCCGGGAGGCATGAGTCTGGATGACTATATGGTCAAGCTTTCCAAAGAAGGTCTTGAAAGGCGCTTGGCGTTTTTGTATCTGGATGAAAAAGAACGCAATGCTCGAAGGCCGGAGTATGAAGAGCGCCTGGATTATGAATTAAAGACCATCATCTCGATGAAGTTTCCCGGGTACTTTCTCATCGTTCAGGACTTTATTAACTGGTCCAAACGCAACGGAGTTCCCGTGGGGCCGGGACGCGGATCGGGGGCCGGGTCCCTAGTCGCTTACTCGCTAGGCATTACGGATCTGGATCCCTTGCACTACGGGCTCCTTTTCGAACGGTTCCTTAATCCCGAACGTGTCTCGATGCCCGATTTTGACGTGGACTTTTGCCAGTTCAATCGCGACAGAACCATCGAATACGTTAAACGCACATACGGCAAAGAAGCCGTGAGCCAAATTGCAACCTTCGGCGCAATGGGCGCCAAGGCCGTCGTGCGCGACGTCGGACGTGTGCTCGGCATGGGGTATAGCCAGGTCGATAAACTTGCCAAACTCATCCCGCAAAAGCCCGGAACGGACATTACCCTGGATAAAGCCGCACTCATGGAGCCTGAGTTTCAGACTCTTTCGGTCTCTGAAGAGTATCGGGAACTTATGGATTACGCGCGCGACCTAGAGGGTCTGACGCGAAATACCGGCATGCACGCAGGCGGCGTGTTAATTGCTCCGGGGAAACTGACAAAGTTTTGTCCTCTTTATAACGCCGACGGAAAGCCTGAAAACACCGTCAGCCAATTTGATAAAAAAGATGTGGAAAACGTCGGCCTAGTAAAGTTTGACTTTTTAGGACTTACTACGCTGACGATTCTTGCCAAAATCGTCGAATACGTCGACAGGCTTCATCCGAACGAGCATTTTGATTTAAGCCGCATTCCAACCGATGATGCGGCAACGCTCGAACTTTTCCGTGAAGGTAATACAGGTGCGGTCTTTCAATTTGAATCGGACGGCATGCGCAATCAACTGCGCCAGGCACAGCCCGATTGCTTGGAGGACTTAGTAGCTCTAAACGCTCTTTATCGCCCCGGTCCCATGGACCAGATCCCTCACTTTATCAATCGCAAGTTCGGTCGTGAAAAAGTCGAGTACCTCGATGCCCGTATGGAACCGATTCTGCGCGAAACGTACGGCATCATGGTCTATCAGGAACAGGTTATGCTCGTGGCTCGCGCCATCGGCGGGTACTCACTCGGAGGCGCCGACTTGCTGCGTCGTGCCATGGGCAAGAAAAACGTCGAGGAGATGCAAAAGCAACGCGTGGTTTTCCTCAAGGGAGCCGCCGAGCGCGGCGTGAACGAGAAAACAGCCGCGGAAATCTTCGACTTGATGGAAAAGTTCGCGGGCTACGGATTTAATAAGTCCCACGCCGCGGCTTATTCCTTCGTGGCCTGGCAAACGGCCTATATGAAGGCGCACCACACGGCGGCCTTTTTTGCCGGGAACTTGTGCCTTGTGATGGATCAAGGTGAGAAAACACACGCTTTGGTCGACGATGCCCGCGAGATGGGCATTCGCATTCTCGTTCCCGACATTAACGAAAGCGAGTGGTACTACACGGTTCCCGACGAGCAAAGCGTGCGATTCGGTTTGGGTGCCATCAAAGGCGTCGGACAGCAAATCGTCGAGGACATTCTCGATGAACGCCGCATGAACGGTCCATTTATCGATATCTTCGACTTGGCTGCCCGTGTGCCGAGTGTCAACAAAAAGACACTCGAGCAATTAACACGAGCCGGGGCGTTCGATTCTCTTGACGCAAATCGCGGCAAACTCTTTGCCAACGCCGAGCAGGCTGTTATTGCTGCCCAAGCGGTTGCTGACAATGCCGGGCAGGGAAGCCTTTTTTCCGATGCGTTTGGCGAGCCCGAGCGCATCGTCAGTTGGCTTGCCGCGGAAAAATGGGATGAGAAAAAGCGCTTTTCCGAGGAGCGGGAAGTCTTCGGATTTTGCCTTACGGGGGATGCTTTTGCCTCTTACCGCCAGGAAGTCAAGGCTATTGCCACGCCGTTTTCGGCACTGCAGATCGGACGTAACTCCGTGACGATTGCCGGTCTTGTGACCAACGTGCGTGTCATTGCCGGAAAGCGCGGGAAAATGGCCGTCGTGACGCTCAGTGACGGGGTTGATACGCAAGAGGCGGTTGTTTATTCGGCCGTCTACGAGCGGTATCGTACCCTTTTAGTGCCCGATGATGTCTTGGTTCTGACCGGGAAGGTTCAGGAAGACAGGCGCACCGGAGGTCTTTCCTTTATTGTCGATGTCATCAAGACCCTAGAGGAAGTGCGTCTCGCGTCTCACGCAACAGCTGTGGTGCGAATTACGGATACAACCGTACTCGAAGATCTTTACAAGGGCATTCTCCAGGCCTTTAGTGACGATGTCGGAGTTCCCGTGCATCTTGAAATTAACGCCCATAACCGCAAAGGCACGGTGCTCTTGAAGGGCCTTATTCACCCGACCGATCACTTCATCCAGCTGGCGCGTACCGTCCCCGGGGTTCAGAGTGCCTACTATGCGTACCCTCACCGCGCTACGCAGGACTTTGAGGAGACTACGCTATTCGCGGATGCGGTCGATAGCTTCTAAAACGTCGGAAAGAGAAGGCCAGGCGCCGTTTGAACCGAGAACGATGGCTTGAGGATTCCAGGGTCCCGTGCGCTTGGAATCGGTGACACCAACGAGCGTAATTTGTTTGATTCCGAGCCCGGCAGCGACGTGACTGACGCCCGAATCATTGGCAATGACAAATTCGGAGTGCTTGGCAAGGGCGGCAAAGTTTCCCAGCCCCATCGGCGGCAGGAACATCGCATCCGGGCATAGGGCTTTGGCTTGCTCTTCTTCTCGAACCGACGGAATGACAATGGGCTCAATTCCCATCGCGCGAAGCGGAGCACATAGGTCGTTAAAGTGTGACCAGTATTTGACTTGTCCCTTATGGAGGCCGCGTGCGACCGGAGCCAAAATCGCATAGCGCTCCGGAATGGAGTATTCACGTCGTAGATTGCGAGCTGCCGCTTCATGGCGCTTGAGAACCAAAAGCCCCAAGTGCTTCGGGGCGACATTCCAGGCCGGGGTTCCGCTCCACGCTTTGATGGCCTCGTGCGCCACGTAAAAAAAGCGCTCGACTTCGTGGCAGGGACCCGGCTCTTTAATCGAGTCATTTAAAAGAAAGCCGCGAAGATCCGTTGATAAACCAGCTACCCTCACATGCGCAAAACGGAAAAGAAGCGCCGATCCGAAGGAGTTGGGCATCAAAAGCCCGTACTTGGCCCCGGCGTTACGTGCAATGAAACGGATGCGCGTGACATCGTCGAAAAAATGCCCCTCAATGGGATCGAACCGCCACCCCATACCGGCGACCAAATCACCGGCCCAGCGCTTGCCGACAAGCGCCGGGGTAAAGCCGCTTGCCTGCAAGAGACGCAAAGCGGGCATACACATACAACAGTCGCCGACGTGATTGGGGAGGCGGCATAAAACGGTCGTCATGAGGAACCTCGGATAGAACTTTCCCATTATAGGGGTGCCGTCGGTCGCATTAAAGAAGAATGAGTCTGTAAAATCCGTCCGATTGCACGGATAAATTTTTTAGTTGCGCTTTTGCAACGGCAGACAGAATCCATGACCGAGACTTCACAGGCGACGACGCCGAATCCTCCGGAGGCCGGAAAAAACTTCAAGCGCCTCATTCGACTTTTTAGTTCCTACAAGGGAACGATTGCTGCAGCCGTTGTTGCCATGATTGTGACAGCAGGAGCGGCGGCCGTCATTGCGCTTTTTGTCGGGAAACTCACCGATGCCGGCTTTTACGAAAAAGACCCTAATGTGATTTATTGGGCTCCGGCCGCGTTAGTTGCGATTGCTTTTTTACACGGCGCTTCGACGTTTGCAAGCTCCTACCTGTTGCAATGCGTTTCGCAAAGCGTCATTGCGGTTTTGCGCACCAGGATGTTTGAAAACATCATTCGGTGGCCCGCGGCTTCCCACCAAAAGTTTCCTTCCGGCATCATCGTTTCCAAGTTCATTAATGAGGCGAGCAATGCCCTCGGCACTGCCGCCGAGATTCTCACGTCTATCGTTCGGGACTCGCTGCAAGTCCTAGGGCTTCTCGTTGTTCTTTTTTATCAGAATTGGCAGTTGACGCTCGTTTCATTGGTAATTGCTCCCTTGATTGTGTTGATTCTCCGTTGGGTCACGCGTCGCATGCGCGAGTACGCGAAAAAGTACCAGTTAACGCTCGGAGAGTTAAGCGGTGTGATTCAGGAAGCTATCGATGCACGCTATGTGATTAAGGTCTATGACGGCTATGCTCGCGAAGAGACACTTTTCAAATCCGTTAATGCTCAGATTCGAAAACTTGCCCTTCGCATGCAACTCGTGACGAGCGCCGGCACTCCGATGACGCGTTTTGTGGCGGTCGGCGCCGTTTCCGTCGTGATTGTTTTTGCGTTGACACAAGCCCATCGCGGGGCGATTACGATGGGCGAGTTTGTCACGTTCTTAACGGCCCTATTGATGCTCCTGCCGCCGATTCGACACCTGGCGAGCCTAAACGGGTCGATTGCGCGTCTGACGGCAGCGTGCGACAGCATTTATTCGGTTATCGATGAATTACCGGAAGCCGATGACGGGAAGACACAGGTGCCGCGTTTGACGGGAGCCGTGCGCTTTGACGGCGTATCGCTTCGCTATGAGGGGGCTAAAACCAATGCTCTCACGGATTTCACGCTCGATGTGAAACCGGGACAAACCATTGCCTTTGTCGGAGATTCGGGAGCCGGGAAGTCGACCATCATCAACCTCATTCCGCGGTTTTGGGTTCCGAGTGCCGGAGAAATCTATTTTGACGGCGTGCCGCAAAGTGCCGTGACGCTCAAGAGCTTGAGAGAAAATCTCGCGCTGGTCAGTCAAGACGTTGTTCTTTTCGATGACACGATTGCCGCTAACATCGCCTTCGGCGTTGAAAATGCGACGCGTGAGGCTATTGAAGAGGCGGCGCGGGCGGCGTACTTGATGCCTTTTATTGAGTCGCTTCCCAAGAGGCTTGATACCCGGGTCGGTGAGGCCGGCAGTCGGCTTTCGGGCGGGCAAAAGCAGCGTATTTCCATTGCGCGTGCCCTATTGAAAAATGCGCCGATTCTTCTTTTGGATGAAGCGACAAGTGCCTTAGATACTCAAAGCGAAAAATACATTCAGGACTCCCTGAGGCAACTCATGCAAGGGCGCACGACGTTTGTCGTCGCCCATCGCCTCTCGACGATTGAGGGCGCAGACCTTATTGTCGTCATCAAGGACGGGCGCATAGTCGAAACCGGACGCCATGCCGAGCTTCTTGAAAAGAAGGGACAATATGCGCATTTGTATTCGCTTCAGTTTTCTCAGAAAACGCCTTAAGGGCTAAAATCCATCCCTTTGTATAGGGGCAGTATTTTCTGCAACGTTTAGCGCGTACATGCGAGACCAACACAAGACGATTTCCCGAGTCGGATGGACCATCCTGTTTGTCGGGCTGTTTCCCATCGATGCCTGGGCCTATTTGGACCCGGGCACGGGAAGCATGCTTCTTTCGGTTTT
>UQOW01000017.1 GCA_900542805.1 uncultured Sutterella sp. | reverse complement strand
CCTGCGCTCGGGACTTTCACCCGTTAGATTGTGCCCATGCCTGGCACACAACAAAAAGCCCTGAAAAATCAGGGCTTTGCTACGTTGTGCTAATTACTTTGGTGCCGGTGAGAGGAATCGAACCACCGACCTTCGCATTACGAATGCGCTGCTCTACCAGCTGAGCTACACCGGCAACCACTTCACCCGTCGTAGTACGACCGATGAGGGAGCGCATTTTATCGGAAAGAATCAAAAAAATGCAAGAGGCGACGCATCGAATCTATTTCGAAACGGCGAGTGTCTCGGCGTCTTCACGAAGACCGAATCGTGGGTTTTTCCTTGAAAAAAGCTTGAATTCTCGTAAAAACGCAGATAAAATCGCCTTCTTTAAAATCCTTGCCACACCGATGTCGACGCTCGGGTGGTTTTTTCCGTAAGGAGGAGTAATGCGTCATTATGAATTGTGTGTCATCGTGCACCCGGATCAGTCCGAGCAGGTGCCTTCGATGATTGAACGCTACAAGAACCTTGTTCTCGAGCAGGGCGGCAAAGTGCACCGCATTGAGAATTGGGGACGTCGTCAACTTGCTTATCCGATTGACAAGCTTGTCAAGGCTCACTATGTTCTTATGAACATTGAGTGCACGAGCGAGACATTGGCTGAAATCGAAAACGGATTCCGCTTCAACGATGCGATTCTTCGCCATCTGACAGTCAAGATGAAGAAGGCCGAAACCGGTCCTTCCGTCATGATGAAGACTGTTGAGAAGGAAGAAGCCCGCAAGGCTCAGGCAGCGACGGAAGCTGCTGCTTCTGCCCCTGCCGCGCAGGAAGCTCCGGCTACGGAAGTTGCCGAGCAGTAAAGAATAAAAGGACAATCTTCTGAGTACGGGAGAGCAAATCAATTCGATTCGGTTAAACGCGGCTTTGCTTGAGAAGGACGTGTTACGGTTCACTCCGGCAGGCATCGCGGTTTTCGAGGGAAAATTTCGGCATGAAGGGCAGGTCTATGAGGCCGGTGCCATGCGTCGATTGGAGTTTGATTTTCCTGCCGTGGCATTTGCCGACGCGGCAGTCCGATTAAATCAAATTAGTCCCCCGCAACAACTGGAAATCGTCGGTTTTCTCGCTCCGAAGTCCATAAAGACGCAGAAGTTAATTGTCCATATCACGGAATTTACTATTAGGAGTTGACAAAATGGCTTTTGGTGCAAAAGGAAAGGGCAAGCCCCGTCGTGCCAACCAACAGAATGCGCTTTTCAAGCGCAAGAAGTTCTGCCGTTTCACGGTCGAACATGTCGAACAGATTGACTACAAAGACATCGATACGCTGCGGGATTTCATTCAAGAAAACGGTAAGATTATGCCGGCCCGTTTGACCGGGACGAAGTCGCACTATCAGCGCCAGCTCGACACGGCGATTAAGCGTGCTCGCTTCCTCGCTCTGTTGCCTTACACGGATAACCAGGGGACTCGATAATCATGCAAGTCATTCTTCTCGAAAAGATTCATCACCTCGGTGAACTCGGCGCCGTCGTCAAAGTCAAGGACGGCTATGCCCGTAACTTCCTGATTCCTCAGGGTCATGCCAAGCGTGCGACGAAGGCGGCGATCGCCGAATTTGAAACACGTCGTGCGGAACTTGAGAAGGCTCAGGCCGCACGTATTGCGGCGGCTCAGAGTATTGCCGACAAACTGAACGGTCAGACCGTTGAGATTGCCAGCAAGGTCGGTGTCGACGGACGTCTGTTCGGTTCCGTGACCAACGCGGATATTGCGGAAGCTGTCGATAAGCTCGGCTTTGAGATCAAGAAGAGCCAGGTTCGTACACCGCTCGGTGCCATCAAGGCCATCGGTGAGTATACGATTACCGTGGGTTTGATGTCCGACATCACTGCCGATATTACGGTTAAGGTTGTCCCTGAGGCGTAGTTCGCACGGAGTACGACTTAACGAATCTAAGACCGGTTTCGGAAACCTCCGATGCCGGTTTTTTCGTCTTGGGAGGTGACGTGACACACCGCGCCGTCGACTCGCTTTCGTTTGCAGGTTTGTCACGGAAATACGCTATAGTCTTTCCCTCGCAGTTAAGATCAATTCGCACTGATTATTCATTGTTATGTCCGATTCGATTCCGGGATTTCCTCCCGAAGATGCTATGGCAACCGATAGCGTTGTTGCCTCCGTCCGTCGTCCGCCGCACTCGTTGGAAAGCGAACAAAGTATTTTGGGCGGGCTCATGCTCGACTCCAATGCCTTTGAGTTGGTCTCCGATGTTTTAAGCGCCGATGACTTTTACCGCCGCGAGCATCAGATTATTTACGAGACCATCGCACGTCTGGCGCTCTCGGGGAAACCCATCGATGCCGTAACGGTCTTTAGCGAATTGCAGGCGACCGGCAAAGTGCAAGATGTCGGCGGCATGCAGTATTTGGACGTTCTTGTTCATTCGACACCGTCGGCGGCAAATATCCGTCGCTATGCGGAAATTGTTCGCGAGCGCTCGATTTTGCGTCAACTGATTACAGCCGGGGATGAAATCGTGACGATGGCCCTGTCGCCGGAGGCAGCGGATGTGTCGCAACTTCTTGATAAAGTGCAGTCCAAGATTTATGCCATCGATGAGCGCAGCAATCGCGGCAAGAAAGGTTTTGTTCGGTTGCCGGAAGTTGCGACCGAAGTCACAAAGGAAATTCAAGCGCTTTATGAGCAACACAGCACCGATGATGTCACGGGTCTTCCGACCAGTTACGTCAAGCTCGATAAGATGCTCACGGGTCTGCACAAGGGCGATTTAGTGGTTGTGGCAGGGCGCCCCTCGATGGGCAAGACGGCCTTTGCGCTCAATATTGCCGAATACGCCGGCATGGTTTTGCAACTTCCCGTTGCCATCTTCTCGATGGAAATGAGTGCCGAACAACTGACGAAACGTTTCATTAGTTCCGTCGGTCGCATCGACGCACAAAAAATTCGCCGTGCCCGACTTGATGAATCCGATTGGGCGCACTTTACGGAAGCAGTCGGCGTCTTATCCAAAGCCCCTGTTTACATTGACGACACACCGGGTCTTTCGGTCAACGAGTTACGCGCTCGGGCGCGACGCCTCGCGCGTAAGAGCGGGCCACTTTCCCTTATTGTCGTCGACTACCTGCAGCTAATGACAGGAACCTCGAAAGGCAATTCTTCGACCGAAAATCGTGCCACGGAAATCGGCGAGATTTCCCGCGGGCTGAAAAATCTTGCCAAAGAAATGGATGTGCCCGTGATTGCTCTTTCGCAGTTAAATCGTTCTGTCGAACAGCGAACCGACAAGCGTCCTATGATGAGCGACTTACGTGAATCGGGTGCTATCGAACAGGATGCGGACGTTATCATGTTTATTTACCGTGACATTGTTTACAACAAGCAGACATCCGATCCGAATCTGGCGGAAATTATTATCGGTAAACAGCGTAACGGTCCGATCGGCGTCGTGCCGCTTCGATTTGACGGTCAATTCACGCGCTTTGACAATTTGGCTGAAGAGGCAGAGTTGCCTCCGGAATTGCGATAGGGGATAGGAGCGATGGAATTCTTTGCGACAGTGGACTGGGGTGCTTTCGGCCTTTGGTGGGTTGTTTTCGGCTTGGCTGTCGTCGGTTTAGCCGGAACGATTATTCCGGCAGTCCCGGGATTGCCTCTTGTTTTTGCCGCCTGTCTTCTTGCTGCCTGGCTCGGTCATTTTGAGGCCATCGGATTCGTGAAGTTAACGATTCTTGGCATTTTGACACTCATCGGAATGGCGGTCGATTGGTTTGCTCAAGTGCTCGGAGCGAAGAAAACGGGTGCCTCACCCTACGGTATTGCCGGCGCCCTCGTCGGAACTGTAGTCGGTTTATTTTTCGGGCTGTTCGGCATTCTTTTTCTGCCGCTCATCGGGGCGGTTATCGGCGAGCTTTTGGCGAAAAAATCGCTGCTCGCTGCCGGCGGTGTCGGTCTCGGTACGTGGCTCGGCATGCTCGTCGGAGCCGTTGTCAAGGTCGTCCTCGGTCTGATGATGATCGGAATTCTCGTCTCGAGCCTGATGACGGATTTTCCTGCCGAATCGGAAACGATTGTTCCGCAACAGGAGACCCCGGCTGAGGTGTCTTTTTAAGACAATCAACGGTACCGTCGAAGAGCTTTCGGGTGACGAAAGTCTGCCGATGAACTATACGGAACGCATCGTCTGATTAAATAGCGCTAGGCTCCTGAATCCTCAGGCAGATCAAAGGTGAAAGAAAGCGGTGTCTTTCTTTCGCCTTTGCGTTTTGAGTCGGAAAGTGACTTCAAAGTGCCTGGCTTGCCCAGTGTGCGAGGCGGCTTCTCTCGCCGCGTTCGAGCATGATGTGTCCGGCATGCGCCCAGCCTTTGAGTCGCTCGACAAGATACGTCAATCCCGAGGACCCCTCCGTCAGATACGGGGTATCAATCTGCGCAATGTTCCCGAGGCAGACCACTTTGGTTCCCGGACCGGCACGCGTAATGAGCGTCTTCATCTGCTTGGGCGAAAGATTTTGCGCCTCATCGATGATGAGGAATTTATTAAGGAACGTTCTCCCGCGCATAAAGCTCATCGACTTAATGGCAATGCGACTCTTGACGATGTCGCTTGTTGCGGAACTACGCCACCCGGCATTGCCTTTGTCGGTCTTTAAAAGAACTTCCAAATTGTCTTCTAAAGCACCCATCCAAGGCGTCATTTTTTCTTCTTCGGTTCCCGGCAGATACCCGATATCGTCACCGACACTGACGGTGGCTCGGGTAAAGATGATTCCCGAGTAACGGCGTTCATCGAGCGTTTGAGATAAGGCGGCGGCAAGCGTCATCAGGGTTTTGCCGGTTCCGGCTTGCCCGAGTAGGGTTACAAGGTCAATCTGAGGATCGGTTAAAAGATTGAGGGCAAAGGACTGCTCGATATTGCGTGCGTGGATACCCCACAGAGCATTTTTGGCGAGCGTGTAATCGCGAATGGTGCGCAACGTCACCTTTTTGGCGTCCGTTGCAACCACTTGGGCGACAAAGCTACCGTCGGCCGTATGCACGAATTCATTGACGTGTAAGTCGGCTACGACGGGACCGGATACTTTGTAGTAGGTTCGTCCGTCCTCCTGCCAGCTTTCGAGCGATTTAGCGTGTTCGTCCCAGAAGGTATCGGGCAAAACGGTTTTTCCCGAGTAAAGAAGTTGGGAGTCATCCATCGCCTTGTCGTTAAAGTAATCTTCGGCCTTCAGGCCGAGTGCCGCCGCTTTAATGCGCATGTTGATGTCTTTACTGACGAGCACAACATCTTTATCGGGGTTTTCGCGGCTTAATTCCCGTACGACAAGCAAAATGGCATTGTCGGGCTTGGCATGCAAGAAACTCGGGGACACCCCCTCGGCAACACTTTTGGTTTGGAAAAAGAGTCGCCCGGTGGCCTCCGTGTTGCCGATGCCGTCTAAGCGTCGCCCGTCTTCAATCTTTCCGGAGTCAACTTCGATGAGTTGATCGATCCAGCGACTGGCCTGACGGGCGTTGCGAGCCACGTCGGTTGTTCCGTTTTTGTGGTTATCGAGTTCTTCGAGCGTTGTCATCGGCAGGAAAACATCGTGCTCCTCAAAGCGGAAAAGGCATGTCGGGTCGTGCAAAAGCACGTTCGTATCCAAAACGAACAGACGCACTTTTTCATCGGTGCGGCGTAAAGCGGCACGTGCAGTCTTGACGGGTTTTTCCTTGGTCTCCGGGGGCATAGACACCTCGGTTGTGTGAGTAGAAGGCGCAAGGTTTACCCGGGAGGGTACCGCCTCTTTTCGAGCCGACGTTTTCAGTAGGGCCGCTGTTTGTTTGACCGGTTTTTTCGCTCGGACTTTTGCGGTGGTTTTTGCCACTTTCACCGTATCGGCCATTTTCTTAGGTGCAATCGGAAGAGGCATAGTTGGTTTCCTTGTCTGTTAACTTTGTTTGAGTAAAGAAGGATCACGTTCGACGGCTGTGAGAATTCCCTTATAGATGGCCGTCGCAAAGTGTGCTTGCTCGCGTTTGTTCGTAAGTCGCGTTTCGTCTCTCGGGTTGCTGATAAACGCAGTTTCCACCAAAATGGACGGAACACCCTGGGCCTTAAGGACGGCAAATTCAGCGTATTCAACGGTGGATTTATGCAAGGGCCCGAGTCGAGCCAGTTCCTCTAAAACCGCATCGCCGAGTTGAATGCCGTATCGCAATTTAGTTTCTGCGAGCATATCGACGACGGTACTGCGGGCCTGACTGGCCACGTCTCGAAAGTCCATTCCGCCGATTTCATCGGATTTGTTCTGAGTTTGCGCAAGCCAACGCGCCTGCAGGGACGAAGCGCCGTGGGTGCTTAAGGTAAAGACGGACGAACCGTTGGCGCGCGGATTGGTCCAAGCATCGGCGTGCACACTGACAAATAGATGCGCCTTGTGGTTGATGGCAAAAGCGGCTCTCTTGTGCAGCGGTAAGAAGACGTCGGTACTTCGCGTTAAGTAGGCCTTCATTCCGCGTGTGGCATTAATTCGCGCTGCAAGTTGCTTGGCAATGGCAAGAACCACGGTTTTTTCTTTGGTTTTGCGTTTGCCGACGGCACCGGGGTCGGCGCCGCCGTGTCCCGGATCGATGACGACAACGAGCGTTTCCTGGTGTTTCTTTTTTGCAGGAACCGTTTTCAGGCGCGGCGTTTCTTTTTTGGGTGCTTCAGACATCCTCGAGACCGATGCCGCTCCTGAGGTGCTGACAATCTGCGCGAGCGGATCGTCCGGGGATTTTTCGCTCAATTTCACGCGAATGATTTGCGTCAGTCCGACGTTCGGACTCGAAGCGACGGCATCGATGCCGTCTGCCAAATCGATGACAAGGCGGACCGTATTTTCTTTAAATTGCCCGACGCGTACGGAGCGCGCAAAGGAAGGCTGTAACTTTACGGCCGCAACCGCTCGCGTGATTTCCGGCGTAAGCGTCATCGGTTCCACGTCAACGACAAATCGCCGGTTGTCGGAAAAACCCAGATAGTAGGTGCGATAAAGAACCTTGCTTCGCGTGGCTATGGTTAGATTAAGTCCAGCTGCGTTTTGCTTGGAGGACAAAGTAACGGTGCTCGGCGTCGCGGCAAGAAGAGGCCTTCCCGTCAGGCCAAGACCGACACCCATCGTGCTTAAGACAAAAAGTCGCCGAGATGTTGTCATTTTTTAAGTTCCTCGAGCACGCGCTGTCCTGTTGTTGAGTAGGCCTTGACGGTTATGTCACGCTGAGTTCCATAAATGGTAATCACAAGTTCCAAATCGGCAGAAGGAAGAAAGTTACCGGCTTTGTCACTCCATTCGCTTGCTGTGATACTGCCCGGACCGAACAGATCGCGAAAGCCGGCCTCATCAAATTCAATCGGAGATTCGAAGCGGTAAAAATCAAAATGATGAAACGCGATTCCGTCTAAAACATCGTAATCGGAAACGAGTTCGAAGGTCGGACTTTTCACACGACCCGTCACACCGAGGCGGCGTAGGAGAGCCCGGGTCAATGTGGTTTTTCCGGCGCCTAAATCTCCCGTAAGGCGCAGATTAAAGCCACTTTGACAAATCGACTCGCGCACGTACGTTAACGCATCGGCCAGACGCTCGGCGAAACGAACGGTTTGCGCCTCCTCCGAGAGCCGAACACAGGTGCTGTGTTGAGAATTGTTTTCAGGTAAATCCATGGGGCTAAGTCTAGTGGATTTATCTAGCGTTGTTCGTCCTCGTGAGTCAATCGGGGGAGGTTTGCCGGGTTCGGGCGCATGGCTTTTAAAAAGCGCGCGGCTTCATAGTCATCGAAATCAGGATCTTGCGGCGAGAAACTTGCAAGTCGCACATGTCCTCGTGCGTGGATAAACTTGTCCCCGCCGAGAGAAAGAGCCACGTGACGGATGGTTTCGGGGCTCCCGTCTTTGGCTTTTGCGCCGAAGAAAAGAAGGTCTCCGGGGGAAAAGGCTTTTTAACCTCGACTCCGACCGTAGCTTGCATGTCGGCATCGCGCGGTAAAAGCACGCCGGTTTGCCGGTAGACCGTTTGCGTGAATCCGGAGCAATCGACGGCAAACGTGCTCGTGCCGCCCCAAAGGTAACTTTGTCCGAGAAGACTTTTCGCCAGGTGCGTCAGGGCTTTTGCGTAACGGGCCGAGTTTTTTCTCAAGTCGTCCCAGCGCTTTAAAAGCCCCGTCAGGCTTTGAATGTCTCGGGAGGAGACAAAGCCGCGTGTTCCGTCAGCCAGTTCCACGCCCGTCCAGACATCGGCTGACTCCTTAGTAGGATAAAGACGTGCTCCGGCAGGCAAAAGACCGAGTCGCTGCGAGGACATGTCGGGCTTTTCAAACAAAGCCGTTTGAGTTGCCGTTACAAGCCAAGGTTCTCGTGCAGTAATTCGTTTGTAGGACGCCTCATCGCACGAGATGATTTGCTCGGGAACGGCCCAGGCAACGTATCCGTCGGGAAGTTTGACCTGTAACCATCCGTCTTTTTGAAGGATGCGTACGGGTGTCCCGAGCACCGATTGTGTTTGAACCGAGGAGGTGTAGGAGGGCGCCTTGTAAAGGGTGGCAATCGGAACCCGTACAAAGCCGAAGGTGTTGACGTCAAGTCCCCCGGTATCAGGAAGAAGACAAACGCCGTAAGCGGCTTGCCCGAAGGCTTTAAGGAGTTCCTCCTTGGCCTTTAGGCTCGTTGTTTTTCCGACAAGGCGACCGTTTTCAAACGTCACGTCAAAGACGCCGAGACGGCTGTCGGGAACGTAACGCTTTCGGATAGTATCAAGAAGAGCTTTTTGAGCAATGTCCGTCTCGTGGGCGCAACCTGCGAGAAGACTACTTGCGAAAACCACGCACAGTAGGGTCCGACAAAAGGCTGCGGTCGGCGCTTTATCAATCATTTGGCTAGCCCGATTAAAACCACACCGAGAACCATCAAAGCCACGCCGCTGATGCGTTTCGGTGTCAGCGATTCTTTCAGGAGAAGGGCTCCGATTACCACGCCGACCATCATGCCGATTTCGCGAGCCGGCGCGACATACGAAAGGGGCGCTAACGTCAGGGCAAAAAGCACGAGAATGTAAGCGCCGGGCGATCCGATGACGGTGCAAAAAAGCGCTTTGCGTTGTGTGCGATTGCCGAGCAACTCGCGGATTTCGCCTCGCCAATTTTTGGTCATCAGGATAATCGGCCACAACAGGACACACCGTACGGCAAGAGCCGGAAAGTAAAACGAAAGCGGCGTTAATCCGGTGTGTTGCTGAACGGCCCAGGCATCGCAAAACGAATACCCAGCGATGCAAATACCTGTCAGAGCTCCCCAAAAAAGACCTTTGCCGATTCTTTTGTCAACAGCTTGCGACGTATGAGTTTTGGTCGCAAGAAGAACAATACCGATCAAAATCGAGGCAATCGCGCACATTCCGACCGGGCTCGGACGTTCGCCCAAAACGGTGACGGCAGCCAGTACGGTAATCAAGGGACCCGTGCCGCGCGCCGTCGGATAGACGATGCTGTAATCGGCTTGTTTGTAACCGTACTGGAGCACATACGCATAGACGATGTGAACCGGGGCGGAAATGCAGATCACAAGCCAACCGGTTTTCGTGATGGCCGAAAAAATCGTCGGATCATAAATAAGAAGTGCCGGCACGGAAAGTGTTAAAGTCAAGAGGTAACTGACGGGCCAGAAAACCTTCGAGGGGCATGCTTTTTTGAGTTGATAGTTCCATGTCGCGTGCAAAAACGCTGCAGCAAGGACAAGAATAAGGGCAGTAGCTGACATGGTTCGAACTCAAAGCGCAGAGATAAAACTATAATCGAAAACATGCGAAAACTTCGAGTCTTGAGGATACGATGCAGCGATTGACCTTTTCCGTGGATGATGATTTAGCCGAGGATTTTGAGCGACTCCTTAAGGCCCGACACTACAAAAACCGTTCGGAAGCCTTCCGAGATCTCGTGCGTCGAGAAATTGCTTCCGATGTCGCCGAGTCCGGTAACGGAGAGTGTGTCGCCGTTGTTGCGTATGCTTTCGATCACAAGACACGTGCCCTTTCCAATCGCATGGTCGAGCATCAGCATGAACACACGTCATTGGTTATCTCGAGTATGCATGTGCACTTAAATCACGACAAGTGTGTCGAAGCTGTTGTGATGCGAGGAAAGATGCGTCAAGTGCGCCATTTAGCGGAAACCCTGATTGCCGAAACCGGCGTTGAGAACGGATCGATCAGTATCATTCCGATTGCCGAGAAGAGCGGGGTCAAGCGTAGGTCCTAAAAACAAAAATCTCCGGAAAGCGTATTCCGAAGATTGTCTTGGCGTCCCCACGGGGACTCGAACCCCGGTTCTAACCGTGAGAGGGTCATGTCCTAGGCCACTAGACGATGGGGACCTCTTTTCGAAGAGCCTGAATCTTACACGTAAGTGCGCTTTTTGGCAAAGCCCCGAGCCTTTCGATGTCGAGCAATGTGCGGCGCCATCGAATACGAAAAAGCCCGAATCCAAGCAGACTCGGGCTTTCGGTTAAGACACAAAGTCGATTACAGTTTCGTCGGTTCGGTCGGAGCGTCTTCTCCGTCCACGAAAGGTTCCGTTCCGAGTTCGCCTTCCATACGGCTGACCATCAAAGCGGTTGTGGAGTCGCCCACAACGTTAATCGACGTACGGATCATATCGAGAATACGGTCGACGCCGGCAATCAGGCCGATTACTTCAAGCGGCAGGCCGATTTGCGTAAAGACCAGGGTCGACATAATCAGACCGGCACCGGGAACACCTGCCGTACCGACGGCGGCTAAAACGCCCGTTAAAACGACGATGACCTGGTCGCTAAACGACAAGTCGATGCCGTAAATCTGCGCCGCAAAGACAGCGGTCACGCCCATGTAAACGGCCGTACCGTTCATGTTAATCGTATTGCCGAGAGGCACGGCAAACGAGGCAATTGCTTTGGAGGCACCGAGCCGGCGGGAAGCCACGAGGTTGGCGGCCATAGCGGCAGCCGACGAACACGTTGTAAAGGCAATGAGCCAGGGCTCGAAGATGCCCTTAAAGTAGGTGATAATCGGCAGCTTAATCAAGAATTTCACCCATGGGATGTAAATCACGAGGATAAGTAACGTGGTCGCGACAAAGGACGCGAGGATGAGTTTGCCGAGCGGCAGCAAAACAGAGAGCCCGTGCTGGCTGACGACAACCGCAATCAAGGCGAACACGCCGATCGGAGCGTAGTACATCACAACATTGGTCATGCGAATCATGACGTTGCCGACCGTATCAAAGAAGTTCGTGACGGCATGTCCCTTCTCGCCGAGCCAGTTCAGGCAGAAGCCGAACATGATGGCAAAGAAGATGATCTGAAGAATCGAGCCTTTGGCAAATGACTCCATCGGATTAATCGGGACGATGTTGAGTAAGGTCGAGACAAAGCTCGGAGCCTTCACTTGTGCGGCCTTCAAGCCTTCGGTCGAAAGTGTCAGACCGACGCCCGGATCGATCATGTTGGCGATGACTAAGCCGAAAATCACGGATACGGCTGATGTCACCATAAACAGAATCAAGGTTTTAATCGCCACTCGTCCGAGTTTGGAAATGTCCGAGATACCGGCGGCACCGGCCGCGAGCGTCGCAAAAACCAGAGGCACCACCACCATACGAATCAGTCGGATGAATAAATCGCCCAAGGGCTTTAAATACGTTGTCGCGAAGTCGGAACTAATAAACATTCCAACGACGACGCCGAGCACAAGGCCGATCATCATTTGCACGGGCAAGCTTGTCCATGCGGATTTTTTTACTGCCATTATTTTCCCCCTTTACTGTGAACATCCGTTTCCGGTACGGTGACCGAAAACAGACGGTGCAAATGAAACAAAAAGTTTCATTTGCTACGAAAACTATAGGGAGAATGCGAAGAAAAGAGGTCGAAATATTACGTATTTTTGCGACAACGCAAAGGGACTCACCTTACTGCCTAGTCCGTGTGACTACTGCAATAAGGGGATGTATATATCAAAATAACGTCCGACTGATCTTAAAAAACAATGTTGCAATTTTCTGCTATCTTTTCAATTTGCTCTCGCATCTTGAGAGCGGTGAAACGACTACAATGCACGACTTTGAATTTTTTTCAGGGGACGACAATGACAAAGCTTTTAGATCCTCAACAATTGGCTCTTTTGCGTGCGAAAGACGGATATTTGTGTGATATGGACGGCGTGATTTATCACGGCAACGTTCTTTTGCCCGGAGTTAAGGAATTTGTCGCCTGGTTACGCCAAGAAAACAAGCGCTTTCTGTTCCTGACAAATTCCAGCGAAAAAAGCCCCAAAGAACTGCAGCAAAAACTCGCCCGCATGGGGCTGGAAATCGGGGAAGAGCACTTTTACACCAGCGCTCTTGCAATGGCTAAGTTTTTAAAGGAACAAAGCCCGGGATGCAGTGCTTACGTGCTCGGAGCGCCCGGCTTGGTTAAAGCGCTCTATGACGTCGGCGTTACGATGAACGACGTCGATCCCCAATACGTTGTCGTCGGCGAGACCGACATGTATAACTACACGATGATTACCAAGGCCATCGATTTCGTGCGTCGCGGAGCACGCTTGGTCGGAACCAACCCCGACAACACCTGTCCGACGGAAACCGGCATTGCACCGGCGTGCCGTGCGCTGATGGCTCCTATCGAGATTGCCACGGGTAAGACCGCCTACTACGTCGGAAAACCCAATGCGCTGATGCTGCGCACGGGCCTGCACCTACTGGAAGTGCACTCTGCACAGGCCGCTTTAATCGGTGACAGAATGGATACGGACATCATCGCGGGCCTGGAGGGCGGTATGATGACGGCTTTGGTTTTAAGCGGTATCAGTACTTTGGACCTTGTTCGACAGTTCTCGTACCGTCCATCGGTGATTCTAAACGGCGTCGGAGACATCCCCGGCAAGGCTGCTGCTTGAGGAGCCCTCTCGGCGAAAACGGCCGCTCACAAGATCGAAGCGAAAGAAGCGACACTCGAGCGGTCCGTTAAAAAGCGGGATTTTGCGCGCTTCCGACAGGCGCATCTGGCGCGGCAGTTGCCGGTCGCTCGTTAAAAGCCATGCCGTGTGGCCGGCCCAATGGCGCTTAAGGTTGTCGGAAACGTCTTTCATCATCGAGGCAACGGAGGCAGACTTCGGATTGGATTGCTCGCCGTACGGGGGGTTGCTCACGACAAGGCCCTCTGGGGTTTTCGGGGAGACAGTTCGAGCATCAATCACATCAAAGGTTAGTTTCCCGGATTCAAGCAGAGTACCGAGGCCTGCACGAGCGGCATTATCCCGCGCTTTGGAAACGACAATGGAACTGATGTCGGAGGCTTGAATCGAGACGTTAGCGTAGGGATTGATTTGAGCCCGGGCATCGTCTTTGACTTCTTCGAGCATATCCCGATCAAAACCTTTGAATTTTTCAAAGAGAAATCGGCGATTGAGCCCCGGAGCCGTGTGCGTGGCAATCTGTCCGGCCTCAATGGCAATCGTGCCCGAGCCGCAGAAGATATCGGCAAGGGGCATCTCGGGCTTCCAGCCGCTTAAGGCCAAAAGACCGGCGGCAAGGTTTTCTTTTAACGGGGCTTCCCCCTTGTCACGTCGCCAACCGCGTTTGAAAAGCGACTCGCCGCACAAATCCAAATAGAACGTACACCGGTCCTGGTCGACATGGGCAAAGATGCGCACATCGGGATGAACGCGGTCGATACTCGGTCGCGTTTGCATGAAGTGATTAAAGCGATCGCAAATGCCGTCCTTGATGCGTAGCAGCGTAAAATCGAGCGAATTTAAGGGTGAGCGATGTGCCGTCACATCGATGCGAAACGTCGCGTCGGGGTCAAAGTAGGTTTCCCACTTGGTTCGGCAGGCAAAGTTATAAATATCTTCTTCGTCGTAGTAATCCGAATCGCCGAGACTTAAGAGAATACGGCTGGCAATGCGGCTTGTCACACAGGCACGCATCGCCGAGATTTCGTCGGCCCGAAACCGCACGCCCGAACGGGATGTTTTGGTGTTTTGTGCACCGGCTTCACGCAACTCGTATTCCAAAACCGATTCAAGTCCGAGCGGACATAGTGCGTAGTAAGAACGAACGGTTGCCATCAGTGTCTGCCTTCTCCGTGACCGTAAACGACAAATTTTAGCGACGTGAGCCCCTCAAGACCGACCGGACCGCGCGCATGAAGTTTTCCGGTGCTGATTCCGATTTCCGCTCCCAGACCGTAGACAAAACCGTCGGCCAGGCGTGTCGAGCAATTGTGCATGACGCTACCGGAGTCGACCTCGCGCAAAAAGCGTGCCGCACTTTCGGGATTGTCCGTGATAATGGCATCGGTGTGCTTGGAGCCGTGATGATTGATAAAGTCGATGGCCTCGGTCAGGGACTTGACCGTTGCAATCGAAATAATCGGCGCGTTGTACTCGGTATCCCAGTCTTGGTCCGTGGCAGGAATGCTCGGAAGATTTGCTTGTGTCAAAATATCCCGAACCGCTTCGGTGACACGCATCTGAACGCCTTTGTCGGCAAAGATTTTCCCGATTTTCGGCAAGAACGCTTCGGCGACAGCCTCATGCACCAAGAGTGTCTCGGTGGCATTGCAGGGGGCATAGCGCTGCGTCTTGGCGTTATCCGTCACGGAAAGGGCCATCGCAAGGTTCGCATCCTTGTCCACATACGTGTGGCAGATGCCGTCCAAGTGTTTAATCATCGGAATGCGCGATTCTTTTTCCAGGCGCGAGATGAGTTTTTTCCCGCCCCGAGGAATGAGAACGTCGATGTACTCGGGGGATGTAATCAGTTCTCCGACAAAATCGCGGTCGCTAGTTCCGACGACTTGAACGGCGTTTTGCGGAAGACCTGCTTCGGAAAGCGCCTCTTGCACGAGACCTCCGAGCATGCGGTTGCTATCAAGCGCTTCTTTGCCGCCGCGCAAAATCGCTGCATTTCCCGACTTAAGAGTCAGGGCCGAGGCATCGATTGTCACGTTAGGGCGCGATTCGAAAATAATCGCAATGACGCCGAGCGGCACACGCATGCGTGCTACATCGATGCCGCTCGGTCTGTGATGCTTTTCGGTCACTTGCCCGATCGGATCGGGAAGATCGGCAATTTGTTCACACCCGAGCGCCATAGTTTCGACAATCGCCGGTGTCAGGCGGAGTCGGTCGATGAAAGCGGCCGGATAGTCGTGTTCGGCGGCCTTTTTTAAATCCAGCTCGTTAGCCTTGAAAATCTCATCCTTGCGGGTACGGATTTTGTCGGCAAGAAGTCGTAAGGCTTTGTTGCGCGCATCGGTGCTGCTCGCTCCGATTTGTAGCGAAGCTTGTTTGGCCGCTTGGCCCATAGTGCGAACGAGCTCGCGCATAGCAGAGTTTTGTGACATAGGGGGTCTCCTGATTTTTATCGACGCAGGAAGGCCGCAAGGCCGGCTAGTTCCAGCCACGGGTCGGCATCGCGCTTGGAAACGGTCAGCCCTTTACCGATTTTATCGATATCGGAAAGAAGCATGACGGCAGCCTGAAGTTTCTTTTCCGAGCAACGCAAGGCCAAAGTGCGAACACGACGTGTTTTGGCCGGACCGAAAATGCCGGCAGAGCGTAGGGCAGCATCCGGCGCGAGGCCCTTTTGCACCATGGCGCTGACGCGTGCTGCGCCGCGGATTTCATCGGCAAGCATCCATAAAACATTCGGGATGCTCTCGCCCTCGGCCTTTAAGGAATCGATAATTTTGACGGTCTTGGCGGCATGACCCGTTGAAAGCGCTTCGGCAAGCGCTTCGCTGTCAAAACGCGAAACGTCGCTCACCGATTCCCGAATCATCTCCGCACTGATGCGGGTTCCGACCGGGTACTGATATGAAAGTTTTAACAGTTCCTGTTTGGCAGCCAGAAGATTTCCTTCACAGCGCTCGCAAAGGAGGGAGAGAGCCTGATTGTCGATGGACTGTCCTTGTCGTGAAAAGCGCTCCTTGATCCAACCAGGGAGCTCTCGCGCCGTAATCGGAGCGCATTCGACAAATTGAGCGGCAGCGGCAAGTTTTTTAAACCAGGCGAGTTTTTTGACCGACCAGTCGTAGGGCATCGAAACGATGACCACGACGTTATCAAGGGGCATCTCGGATAGGTCCGAAAGGGCTTTGGCGCCTTTGATGCCCGGACGAAAACTCGCCAGACGTAAATCGATGACTTTTTTCGGGGAAAACAGGCCGACTTCTCGGCACGAAGCTTCCAGAAGCGACCAGTCCCACTGGGCCGAGGCATTTATGACCTCGCGCTCCTCAAAACCCAATTCTTTGGCTTTAGCGCGAACAGCCTCGGCCGCCTCAATCATGATAAGCGGCTCTTCGCCCGTAATGAACCACAGGGGCGAAATACTGTTTCCTTGTAACCGAGAAGAAATGTCATTGACACGCATAACGCACTCGCTTTAAGTCAGCGCGCCGGTGCCGACCGCTCGATGCGACGAATCATCTGTTCGATAAGGTCGTTTTGCATCTCGTTTTTAATCATGGCTTCTTCCGAGTCTCGGCTCAGATATTCGTTGTCATCGTAGGTGATGTCGCGCGAGGCACTGATGGTCGTCGGCGCGAGAAAGACGTGACCGTCCGGAGCCGTGACGGTAAACGTCAGGACAATCTTCAGTTCAAATTCCCGGGCTCGACCCGAGGTGCTGTAGGAAAGAACGTCGCGACTCGAGGTGTTTTGCGTAACGCGAAGGACGGCCTGTGCCTCCTTGTCACTGTTAACGAGTGTCACGTTGCTTCCGGCACGAAGCATTCGGGCGAGCGTGGCCGCAAACTTGGAATTGCTGTCCATGTCCAAATACAGTGTCTCAAACGGGAGCGTAAAGCTCCCGCGCAAGTGAAAACCGCAACCGGAAAGAAAAAGAAGCGAAAAAGCGCCGAGCAACGCTCGTCTGGAGCAGGCCATAACCATCCCTCGATTAGACAGAACCGATACCGCTCATTATAGGGGTGAAGTGTTCGGGATTAAACCGCACCGGCGTTTGCGCTTGTACAATGCAACAAGTTTCGAGTCGCCTTTTTTAAGGACAGTCGGCATGCGTCAGTTTTTCTGGATTGTTTTTTCGTGTTTGGCTCTTGTGAGCCCCCGGGCTTTTGCCCTCGATGAGGTCGGCGAGTGCTACAAAAACATGACGAAAAAAGAACAAAAACGCGACTGTTTGACTTTGGAGGTCAAGCAGGTTCAGTCCCAGTACAACAGCGTCTTGGAGCTTGTGCTTGCCAAGGCTCGTATGTTCGATCGGGCCAATAAGAAGCGCCAGACGGCCAAGGACATTCAGGAGGCCAATCGCCTCTTTAATCTGTATCTGAAAAACGAATGCGCGTTTCGTTCACAACTCAAAGGTGCGGAGGACGGAGAAACGGAAGTGCTTCTGGCATGCCGCATCAATCTCATGCGACTGCGTAAAAACGTGCTCGAAAACGAGTACCTTAATCCCGAATAATCCGCTAAAGCGCTAAAAGAAAAGAAGGCGCCCGGTTAGGGCAATTAAAACCACGGTAATGACCGTCATGACGGCCCCGGACAAAAATAGATACATCGGATTTAGGCCGTAAGCAATCGGAATGGCTCGAATGGATGTCGGGAACATAAAGCCGGTATTAAAAGCGGCGGCCGTGATGTAAACGTAAGAGATCGGGTCTTGGCCGAGTTCGTGCGCCAAGCTGATAACCATGGGAACGGCAATCGCTGCGGCGGCTGTGTTACTCGCGACCTCGACGAAAACCATTGTTACGGCAATGATGACAAGAAGCAGGGCAATGCCGCTTCCTAAGTGAAGAGCTGCGATGGCCCCGGCAACGGCTTTCGTGGCACCCGTTTGAGTTAACAGCAGTCCGAGAGCCAGACCGCCGGCAAATAGGAGCAGCAACTGCCACTCAATCTTCGGGCAGACTTGTTCCCAGGTGGCGAAGGGTTTGCCGTTTTTTCCGGTCAGTACAAAACAAATCAGTCCGCAAATGAGAAAAAGTTGTGCCGGCTTTAATCCCGGACACATGTCGGCATATAGTTCCCGAGCAAACGAGAGAACGAGCGGCGTGACAAATAACACAAGTCCGTAAATCTCATCGCGCGAAAGAGGCGGCAGTTTCTTTGCTTCATCGCGAACGAATTCACGGGTTTTGCCTAAGGAGAGGTTTTTGGGCTCGAGAATGAGTAGGAAAATCAACGTGGCGGCGACCAAAACGAGCATTATCGGCATCATTTTGACGACCCAATTTATGTAAAAGTATTCGTGTCCGGTGATCTGTTCTATGTAGTTGACGGCCACAAGATTCATCGCCCCTCCGAGCGGCGTGCCGAGGCCCCCGAGTCCGCATCCCCAGGCAATACCGACGAAAAGCAAGGAAAGGAGCGGCTTGAAGTCGGCTTTGTGTCCCTGCGAGAGAAATCGAATCATGGCGGCGCAAATTGGGACGAGCAGGGCACAGACGACGGCATTGGGAAGGACGCTCGAAAGAACGACCGAGACAAGGAACCAAACGGCGATGTGTGTTTTAACGGACGGGCCGAGTAGCATCAAAGAGCGCACGGCAAGGCGTCTGTCTAATCCCGTGATTTCCCAGATGGCCGAAATCATGCTGGCTCCCAAAAGCAAGACGACGATGTCTGAGAAATACAGACTCGTAATCGAACTCATCGGCACGAGAGTAAAAAGGGCATTGACGGCAATCGGCAGCAGTGCCGTCACGCCCGGGTTGACCGGCATACTGACCCACCACCATCCCATCCAAAGCATTGTCCCGACGGCCGTGCGGGTCGAAAGTTCAAGAGTCGAGCCAGGAATAAGCCCGAGGCAAAGAGCAAACAGGACGGGGCCGCAGAAAAGATGAAAAAGGCGCTTGCTGTCGGACATAATCAATCGGGCCTGTAAACGCGAAGACTATGAAACTTTAAGACGGTTGCGTCCGAAAAAAAAGGGAGAATCCTTAAATCCTCCCGTGTGTCCGACCTAACGGAGTATATCGGCGCGTTTGCGACCTTTATTGAGTTCGATAACGCGTCGCATGTCTTTTTCCAAATCAAAGAGTTGAAGTTCGTGATAGCACTGCGCCATTAACTCCATGGCATCGTCGCTCACACTCGTTAATTGGAAATCTCGTAAAACGACCTTGGCTCGATTTAAGGCCGCAATGTAGGCTTTTCGTTCAAAGTAAAAACGTGCCGTATTGAGTTGGTGACGAGCCTGGGCCAAAACAAGCTCGTGCATTTTGCGCGTGGCCTGCGGGGCATAGCGCGAATCGGGGTAGCGACCGACAAGTTCTTTAAAGACATCGAAGGCATCGCGCGCGGCCTGAGCGTCACGTTCGGAAATGTCCTGACGAATCATGGAACTGATGAGGCCGTCGCGTTCATTGAGTGTCGCAAGACCTTTCAGATACAGGGCGTAGTCGCTGTTGGGGTGATTCGGGTAAGCGCGCAGGAATCGATTGAGTTGCTGAATGGCAGAGGGGGCGTCATCGTCCTTGAAATACACATACGCGAGCTCGATTTGTGCTTGTTGTGCGTAGGTTCCGAACGGATACCGAGCTTCTAACTTGGTATAGTAGTCTTTTGCGAGCGACCAATTGGATTCGTTCATCGCATCGCGCGCCTCGGAGTAAAGTTTCTGTGCAGTCCAGTCGCGCGTCGGATCGATTTCAAGGGACTGAAACCAACTGCATCCGGTCAATCCGGCCAAAAGAGCCAACGAGAGAATGCATCCGGCGGCGCGCATGGAAAACTTGAGTTTGGAATTCATGGCAAATACGATAGAAAAAGATTGCGACGATTATATAGAGGAAATGCCGCAGGGTCGGGACTCTTGTCAGACAAATGCCCCCGAAACGGTTCGACATTTCCGCTTGGCTTGGTCGCTGGCGGCCGAGCGGCTCGATAAAGTTTTGGCGTCTTTAATGAACGATGTGAGCCGCGGTCGCATTCAAGAGTGGATTCGGCTCGGCGCCGTTTCGGTGAACGGACAGCCCATGACGGATGTGCGTGCTAAGGTTGCCGGGGGCGATGCAATTGATGTTACGCCGCAAACGGCCCCCGAAGACTTGGCGTATCAGCCCGAAAGCGATGTCGCGTTTCGCGTGGTGTATGAAGATACGGCCCTTATCGTGGTCGACAAGCCTGCCGGTCTTGTCGTGCATCCGGCCGCCGGACACTGGTCCGGAACGCTTTTAAACGGACTTTTGTATCGGTATCCGGAACTCATGCGTGTTCCGCGGGCCGGTATTGTCCACAGGCTCGATCGGGAAACATCCGGACTGATGGTCGTGGCTCGTACGCAGGCGGCTCAAATCGATTTGGTTCGGCAATTGCAAGCTCGGAGTGTTTGCCGCGAATACTGGGCCTTGGTGCTCGGCATTGCGCCGCCCATGGGATTTGTCGATTCTCCCATCGGCCGCGACCCGCGCAACCCGATTAAGTTTGCTTGTAACGGAATTGCCGCTAAACCGGCTAAGACTCATGTTCGGCTGGTGCAAACGGCCTATATAGCCTCCCGTGCCGTCAGTTGGGTGGCTTGCCGACTCGATACGGGACGCACGCACCAAATTCGCGTTCATCTGACAAGCGTCGGGCTGCCGCTTTTAGGTGATCCCCTGTACCATACGAATGTCTCGAAACTACCCGATGAGGCCGGTTTTGCCGCGCAGTTTCATCGCCAGGCTTTGCATGCGTCGCGCCTGCGCTTGGTGCATCCGGAAACGGGTCGGATTGTCGAGTGGTTCGCTGAGCCCCCCGAAGATATGCATGCTCTGATGGATTCGCTCGGGTTCGGTCCGACCGATGAGCCGGTACACGTTTACGATTAGAATCGCGCCTTCCGAAGGATTAGCTTATGACTTTTTATAAAAATGAGATTGAAGTGATTCGTCCGACGCTCGTTCCGGGGGTCAGAGCCCTTTTTACAGAGCGTACCGGAGGGGTGTCTTCCGGCCCTTGGGGAGGTCCCGACGGGATTATGGGAATGAACGTCGGTGCGTATGTCGGGGACAATCCCTCGTGTGTGCGTATGAATCGCTCTATTTTGGCTCAAATGGTTCCGACACCGCCTCGTTGGATGAAGCAGGTTCACGGTATTCGTACGGTCGATGCCGAAACCGTGACGGACGATAAGCTTGAGGCCGATGCCCAAACAAGTCTGACGCCGGGTGTTGTGTGTGTGGCTCAAGTAGCCGACTGTTTGCCGGTTCTTGTGGCAGAAAAGCACGCCCGCGGCGTGGCGGCCATTCATGCCGGTTGGAAAGGCTTAAGCCTTGGCGTTATTGAGGCGGGAGTTTTGCGCTTAAAAGAACGTCTCGGAGATGAAAACGCCGAGCTTGTCGCTTGGCTCGGACCGCGTATCGGGTTTGATGATTTTGAGTGCGGGGAAGATGTTTTAGCCGCCTATCGCTTACGGTACCCCGATGTTATGGACGGAATTCGTTTTATCGGCGAGGGAAAGTATTGCCTGAGCCTTGCGGCCTACGCGCGGCACGCCTTAAAAAGCGTGGGCGTGACCGATGTGCAAGATTGCGGTCTTTCGACCGTTGCCGATTCGAAACGCTTTTTCAGTTTCCGTCGGGACGGGGCTAAGAGCGGTCGGCATGCGGCATTAATTTGGATTGAGGAAAAGAAAGCGTGAGAGTCAGCAGCAAGAAAGTCCCGAGTGTCGGATTTGTCAGCCTCGGTTGCCCGAAAGCGCTTGTGGATACGGAAAAGTTGGTGACGCGCTTGCGTGTGGAAGGCTATGAGGTGGCCTCGGACTATGCCTCGTCCGACCTTGTTGTGGTCAACACCTGTGCCTTTATCGATGCGGCTGTTGCCGAGAGCCTGGATGCAATCTCCGAGGCGATGAAAGAAAACGGTCGAGTCCTTGTTATCGGATGCTTGGGCGGAAAGAAAGACGTCGACGGGGGCAATTGGCTTGTCGAGCGTTTCCCGGACTTGGTCGGTGTCGTCGGCCCCGATCAGGTTGACAAGGCGATGGATTTGATTCGCAAGGCCCTTCCGGCCAAGCTACACCGCAACGACAGCTTGGATACGCCGGCGGGAATTAAGCTCACGCCTTCGCACTACGCGTATTTGAAAATCAGCGAAGGCTGTTCGCACAAGTGCACGTTTTGCATCATCCCGGATTTGCGCGGGCCCCTTGTGAGTCGTCCGATCGGAGACGTGATGCGGGAAGCTCAAAACCTTGTGGAGTCAGGCGTGCGCGAGCTTCTTGTCATCAGTCAAGATACGGCCGCCTACGGCTTGGACGTGCATTACAAAACGGGGTTTGTGGGAACGCGCCCCGTGAAAACGCGCTTTCGGGAATTGGCCGAGGAACTGTCGCGCCTTAATTGTTGGGTGCGCTTTCACTACGTGTACCCGTATCCGAGCGTCGATGCGGTCTTGCCTTTGATGGCGGAAGGGAAAATCCTTCCGTACCTGGATGTGCCGTTTCAGCATGCTCACCCCCGAATTCTGAAAGCCATGAAACGACCGGCAAGCGCCGAACGCAATCTTGATAGGATTCGCGCTTGGCGTGCCGTCTGTCCGGATGTGGCTATCCGTTCGACCTTTATCGTGGGATTTCCCGGGGAAACGGAAGAAGAATTCGAGTACCTCTTGGACTTTTTACGCGAAGCGCGTTTGGACCGTGTCGGATGCTTTTCCTATAGCCCCGTGCAGGGAGCCAGGGCCAATGCACTACCGGACCCGATTCCCGAGGAAGTCAAAGAGGAGCGGCGACGCCGCTTTATGCAGGTGCAGTCGGAGATTTCCGCTGGCAACCTCAAAAGGCGCATCGGACGCGTTGAGTCCGTTTTAATCGATTCGGGCAATCACGGAAACGGTCGCGCCGTCGGGCGCAGCCGCTACGAAGCGCCCGATATCGACGGCGTAATCTATGTCGATTCGGACAAGCCCCTTTATCCGGGCGACCTTGTCCGAGTACGCCTGACAGGGAGCACCGAGCACGACCTTGCCGGGGTGCTTGACTCCTAACTGATTCGTGCCGCCCGATTTTAGAGTCGTGCGGCCGAACGGGTTTCACCCTTTTCGGCCGACAAGTGGCTTACCGTGTGGTCCAAATGGCGTTGAGGCTTTCTAAGAAACGAAAGCCGCTGCTCGTTGAGTGCAGTTTGCCGTTTTTGTACGTGATATTACTGACGCTGATCTTGTCGAGTTTTTGCACGGACTTAATGCGTTTGGCGGTCTTGGCATGTCCGAAAGCCGCGACGATGTCGCCGACAAGGTTCGTGACGTTTTCGTCAATGCCCGTTGCCTTTTGAAAGCCTAGGTCGGCCTTGATGTTGCGAATGGAAAAACTCAAAGGCTCGAGGGTAATCAGTTTGACGGTGTCGGCACGAATTGCAGCGGCTGAAAGGACGGGGACCCCGTTTTTTTCGGCTGCCAGGGAGACGACAGAGGCATCGGCCTGAGCTGAGACGCGTCCCTTATCGGTTTGGGCATTTCCGTTAATCGAGAAAAGACCTTTTTTCAGACGCGTCTGTGTGGCGTCTTCCGTCCACGGAGAAAGCGTCGAAAGATTCACGTCGGCGGCGTTCAGTGTCAGAGCAACCTTTTGATCTTTTCCGGTAAAGCTGCCGGTTGCCTTTAAAGTGCCTCCCAAAGGCCGGGCGTTAACGGTAAAAGGCGTTTTCCCCATAGCACTTGTGACGCTTCCGACGTTGACTTGAACGGAGTCAACCAGCACGGAGGCCGGTTTTTTTAGCCCCGTATCGGTAAACCGTGCAGAGCCGTTTTGAATACGAAGACCGGCAATTGACCAAGTCCACCCCTGCGAAGGCTTTGCTTCTGAGCTCTTGGCGACTTCCTTTTGAATCTTCCCGGAAACAGTTCCCGAACGTTTTAAATTTTTCCGAGCGCTTAAAGCCGGGGCATCGATGATGATTTGAGAAACAGCCACATGGCGCTTTAATAGGTCAAGGGAGGAAACTGCGGCCGCCAGGCGTTCGATTGTCAGGTCGGTTTCAATCCCCTGAACCAGGGCATTATGAATCCTGACGCCGTGAATGTCGGTTGCAAACGTAAAGGGATTAAAGGAAAAGGACTGTACCGAAACCGTCGCCTTCGGGTTGGTTTCCTTGACGGTATTTTCCAGTGCGCGTTCGGCTAAATACGGGACTCCCCAGAAACCGACGACAGCATATGTGCCGAGAGCAATGACAGGGACGCCGATGAGAATTTTGCCGAGTGCTTTCATAATCAAATCTCCGAAAAACGTCTTGCCGAAATTAAAACTTATTTAAAATCAGTAAGAAAGAGAGTGCCGAGGGCGTTGTGTGGAATCATTATAATGGCGCCGCTTGAGCTGAGCGCAATTTCAAGGATTACGGGATTTTTTTCAATTCGGAAGGTATGGACAAAACCCAAGAGCTGACGCGAAACATTCGATGGAACGCCGTTCGCAGTTCCGGCGCGGGCGGTCAAAATGTCAATAAGGTCAGTACCGCTGTTTTCGCACAAATTGATTTGTCGGAGTTGAATCTTTCGGAACAGACACGGCTGCGGATTCGCGCGCTTTATGCACGCAATGTGACCGATGCCGGGGTTTTATTTGTCAAAGCTCAGGAATTTCGTACGCAGGAAGCTAATCGCAAGGCAGCCTTCGAGAGGCTGAAAAACATGATTGTGTATGCGATGCGTCCCGTGATCCGTCGCATTGCTACGCGTCCGACCCGAGCCTCCGCGGCACGTCGCTTAAAAGACAAGGCCGCGCGCTCGGAAATTAAGCGCTTACGTCGGACAAAGGATTTTGAGTAATGCTTGATGCACGAGATCGAAATTTAGCCGTCGGGTTTTCGTGCGGGGTGTTTGCTTGCGTACTCTGGGGCCTGGTATACCTGGTGCCGCTTGCGCTTCCCGATTATGACCCGATTTACATTACGGCAGGGCGCTTCGTGAGTTTCGGCCTTGTAGCCGTTCCGCTCATTTGGCTTGAAAGGTATGAACTTGCCTGCTACAGCGCCGCAGATTGGTGGTATGTCACGAAACTCGGTGTTATCGGAAACATCGTCTACTACTGGACGCTTGCCAGTTGCATTCAGTACGCCGGGGCGCCGCTTGCCGGCATGTGCATGGCCGTGATTCCGGTTTCCGTGGCTGTTATCGCCAATTGGCGTGACAGAAAACGGCATCGTGCGCTACCGTGGAAAAAATTGGCGCCCGGGCTTGTTCTCGTTGTCGTCGGATTTACCCTGGCTAATAGCGGCGAACTTGATGTCGTAACGCGAGCCAATAGCGGAGACAGTCTGCGATTCTGGATCGGATGCGCCTTCGGCCTTGCGGCCTTGTTTCTTTGGACTTGGTATCCGATTCGTAACGCCGATTGGCTCACAGACCACCCGAAACGCTCACCGAGAACGTGGTCGACGGCACAAGGCTTGGTGACGATGCCGTTTGCGCTGTTGCTGTACCTTGTTTACTGGTACATCGACCCGACGCAGACAGAATTTCTCGGAGCGAGACCGCTGTGGTTTATTTTCGTGGCAGCGGGATCGGGCCTTGTCTGCTCTTGGATGGGGATTGCCTTTTGGAACGCGATGAGCCAACGTCTTCCGACGGCACTTGCCGGACAAATGATTGTTTTTGAAACGATTTTTGCCGTCATCTTTGCGCACATCTGGCGCGGCGAGTGGCCGACTCTGACGATGGTTGCGGGCTTAAGTCTTCTTTTAGCGGGCGTGCTTGTTTCCATGGCGGTGTTCCGAGCGGCTCGACTGTAACGACCGTGTCGGTCCGAATCTTGATTTCTTTCGGTTTTTCTCTAAAATACGCCCCTTAATTCACGACACGGGCGGGAAGACACCTGTGTCGCTTGTTCCAACCTCTTTTTTCTAAGGGTACAGTATGTCAACAATTGAGAAGAGTCAGATTGTCGCCAAGTTCCAGCGCACACCGACGGATACGGGTTCTCCCGAGGTCCAGGTTGCGTTGCTCACGGCCCGCATTAACGGTCTTACCGACCACTTCAAGGAGCACGACAAGGATCACCATTCCCGTCGCGGTCTTTTAAAGATGGTCAGCCGCCGTCGTAAGCTTTTGGATTACCTCAAGCGTACGGATTTGCCGGCTTATCGCAAGCTCATCGACGAGCTGAAGCTTCGTAAGTAATTTCACCTTTCGCGGCCGCTCTTTTTAAAGCGGCCGCGATAGTATTTGTTTGCTGTTTTACCCGTGTTCGCCGGAGTTAAAAGGCAGGGCTTTCCGGATGGTTTCGCGCGTTGCGACTTCGGTGTTTTCTTGGTTGAGAATTTCGATGCCGCAGCGTGCCGTCAATGAAGGAAAGACGCGTCGGAACACGTCGGACGCGGGTTATAGAAATATCTAAAGGAACAGATCTCTATGACCATGTTTAACAAAGTCTCCAAATCTTTCCGATTCGGCGATCACAACGTGACGCTCACAACGGGCGAGATTGCTCGTCAGGCCACGGGCGCCGTCGTCTGCCAGATGGACGATACGGTTGTTCTGGCAACGGTCGTTGCGAAGAAAGAAACCAAACCCGGACAGGACTTTTTCCCGCTTACGGTTGATTACATCGAAAAGACCTATGCAGCCGGCAAGTTCCCCGGCGGATTCTTCAAGCGCGAAGGCCGTCCGAGCGAAAAAGAAACCCTCACAAGTCGCCTCATCGACCGTCCGATTCGTCCGCTTTTTCCCGACGGATTTTTCAACGAAGTCCAGGTCATCATTCACGTTGTTTCCGTTGATCCGGAAGTCGACCCGGACATCCCCTCGATGATCGGCGCTTCGGCCGCTTTGATGATTTCGGGCATCCCCTTTAAGGGTCCGATCGGAGCGTGCCGCGTCGGTTACATCAACGGCGAGTTCGTTTGCAACCCCAAAGTCAGCCAAATGCCCGAGAGCAAGCTCGATTTGGTTGTGGCCGGTACGGAACGCGCCGTCCTTATGGTCGAATCCGAAGCCGACCGCCTTTCCGAAGAAACGATGCTCGGTGCCGTCACATTCGGTCATGAGCAGTTGCAGGTTGCCATTAACGCCATTCACGACTTGGTGGCCGAGGCCGGAAAGCCCGCTTGGGACTGGCAGCCGCCCGCTAAGAACGAAGCCTTGATTGCCCGCATTCACGCCATTGCCGATGCCGGTTTGGCCGAGGCTTATACGATTCGCGAGAAGCAGGCGCGTAACGAAAAACTGCGCGAAGTGTATGAACTCGTAGAAGCGACGCTCAATGCCGAAGCGGAAGCGGCCGGCACGGAGGCGCCCGATATCAACGAAGTGAACGGTATCCTCTTTGAGATGGAAGCGCACATCGTGCGTTCGAACATTTTGGAAGGTAAGCCCCGAATCGACGGACGCGACACGCGTACGGTTCGTCCCATCGAAATTCGTCAGGGTGTATTGCCGCGTACGCACGGGTCGGCTCTGTTTACCCGCGGCGAAACACAGGCTCTCGTGCTCACAACCCTCGGCACCAAGCAAGATGAACAGATCGTTGACTCGATTATGGGCGAGAGTCGCGAACGCTTTATTTTGCACTACAACATGCCTCCGTTTGCCACGGGTGAAACGGGTCGTGTCGGCAGCCCCAAGCGTCGTGAAATCGGTCACGGGCGTCTGGCTAAGCGCGCCTTAAAGGCCGTGATTCCCTCCGAGGAAGAATTCCCGTATTCGATTCGCGTCGTCAGTGAGATTTGCGAATCGAACGGTTCGAGCTCCATGGCCAGTGTCTGCGGCGGATGCCTGTCGCTTTTGGATGCCGGGGTCCCCTTGAAGGACTACGTCGCCGGTGTAGCGATGGGATTGATTAAGGAAGGCAATAAGTTTGCCGTCCTAACCGATATTCTCGGTGATGAAGACCACTTAGGCGACATGGACTTTAAGGTTGCCGGTACGGAAAACGGCGTGACGGCCCTTCAGATGGATATCAAGATTGAAGGCATTACGACCGAAATCATGCAGGCGGCTTTGGCTCAGGCGCACGAGGGACGCATGCACATCCTCGGCAAGATGCACGAGATGGCCGGAGGCGGCGCCAAGGCCCTGTCGGATTGGGCTCCGCGTTTGGAAACCTTCAAGATTAATCCCGAAAAGATTCGTGATGTGATCGGCAAGGGCGGCGCTACGATTCGCAGCCTTGTGGAAGAGACCGGATGCGAAATTAACATCGAAGACGACGGTACCGTGACGCTTGCCTCGAGCAACGTTGAGAAGATTGCTGCGGCAAAAAAGCGTATCGAGCAGATTACGGCCGAAATCGAGGTCGGTCAGATCTACGAAGGCACCGTGCAGCGCATTTTGGAATTCGGCGCGATTGTCTCGCTTCTGCCCGGTAAGGACGGTCTGCTTCACATCAGCCAGATTGCCCGCGAACGCGTCAATCAGGTGAGTGATTACCTCAAAGAGGGGCAGGTCGTACGCGTCAAGGTCATCGGTGTCGATGAAAAGGGTCGCGTGCGACTTTCAATGAAAGCGCTTTTAAAGGATGAGGCTCCCGAGAACGCTGACAGTGACATTCGCGAGGAATAAAATCCCGTCGTAGGAAGGGGAGGTGTTTGTTTTTACTCCTCCCTTCTATAAAATCAACAATTCCCGATAAAACTTCTTAAGGAAATAATAAAAATGTCTCGTAAACCGCTTGTTGCAGCTAACTGGAAAATGAACGGATCTACAGCCGCTAACGCTGCTTGGATTGAGTCTTTCTTGCCGCGCGTCGGCTCCTTAAAGTGCGACGTTGTCGTTTGCTCCCCGGCTATTTACGTCCCGCAGCTGGCCGCTGCCCTTAAGGGAACCGTCGTCGGTTTCGGCGGCGAAGATGTGAGTGAGTACGATCACGGTGCCTACACCGGCGAGACGGCTGCTTCCATGCTTGTCGATATCGGTGCCGGTTGGGTCCTGACAGGACACTCCGAGCGTCGTACGTATTTCGGTGATACGGATGCGCGTGTTGCCGCCAAGACCAAGGCTGCCATTGAAAAGGGCTTAAAGCCGATTGTTTGTATCGGTGAGACGCTGGCCGAACGTGAAGCCGGTAAGACCATCGAAGTGGTCGAACGTCAGGTCAAGGCCGTGATGGACGCCGTCGGTGTGAAGGCTTTGCTCCGGGGTGTTCTCGCTTACGAACCGGTTTGGGCAATCGGAACGGGTAAGACCGCAACGCCGGCCCAGGCTCAGGAAGTGCACGCTGCTATCCGCGCCTTTATCGCCGAGACCGATGCCGAGGTGGCCGGCGAACTTCGTATTCTGTACGGCGGTTCCGTCAAGCCTGCCAATGCTGCCGAGCTTTTCAGCCAGCCTGATATCGACGGCGGCCTGATCGGCGGTGCTGCTTTGAAGGCGGATGATTTTTACAAGATTTGCGCTGCCGCGTAAGTCGCCATAGGAAATAAACATGCAAATGATTTTGAGCATCGCGGTTGTCGTGCAGATTATTTCTGCCGTCGCCGTCATCGTTCTTGTTTTGTTACAGCACGGCAAGGGTGCGGATTTGGGTGCCGCTTTCGGATCGGGAGCTTCCGGTTCCGTGTTCGGTGCTTCCGGATCGGCGAACTTCCTGTCGCGTTCGACGGCCGTTGCTGCAACGATTTTCTTCTGTGCAACACTGGCCATTACGATGGGGTCGGGTGCGTATCAGAAGAGCGTGCGTCAGAACGCTTCGGGCGTACTCGGCACGATGACGATGGAGCAGACAACCGGCACGGATTCGACAACGGATAACAACTTGCAATCCAATCAGGTTCCGCGCTAGAATGCCGTCTTCCCGGCGAGACGGGTCTTTCCGGGAAGCGAAAATCCGGTGTGCGGTCGTGGCGAAATTGGTAGACGCGCAGCCTTGAGGTGGCTGTGGCGAGAGTCATGAGAGTTCGAGTCTCTCCGACCGCACCAAGGACTGGGGTATAGCCAAGTCCGGTTAAGGCAGCGGATTCTGAATCCGTCATCCGTAGGTTCGAATCCTACTACCCCTGCCAGAACTCTTCAGAGGGCCTTCCGAGTGATTCGGAGGGCTTTTTTCTTACCCGAAATTGTTCGGAAACCCCTGTGCCTGAGGGTACAATTACGCTGGCTTGGCAAGGACGGTTTCGTCTTTTTCTTTGTTTCTTTATTTGTCTTTTGGGCCTTAACTATGTTCTATTCGATTGAAGTTGCCGGTTTAAAACGTAACCTTCGACTGTTCCCCGTTTCCGACAAACTGGCTATTGCGGCATTTATTTTGCTCGGGGATACGGAGCTGACCGTTTCTTGCGCGAGTGAGTTACTCAAACTTGCCCCTCAGTTCGACTACATGCTCACGGCGGAAGCCAAGAGTATTCCCTTAATTCATGAGATGGCCAAACAGTGCGGTGCCAAGCATTACTTCGTCGCACGTAAGCACATGAAACTCTACATGGGTAAAGCCCTTCAAACCGTTGTGCATTCGATTACAACGGCCGGAGAACAAAAGTTGTACCTACCGGAAGAAGATGTTGCGAAAATCCACGGGAAACGCATTCTCATTGTCGACGATGTGATTTCTACGGGCGAGTCGCTCCATGCTCTGGAGACTCTTGTAGCCGAAGCGGGCGGCACCGTTTGCGGTCGTCTTTCGGTTTTGGCCGAAGGCGATGCTCAAAAGCGTTCCGACATCCGCTTCTTAGCTCCTTTGCCGCTTTTTTCGATTGACGGAAAGCCGCTGTAATCTTTTTTTTCTTCGGGTGTCTGAATCGTGATTGGTATTATCGGGGCCATGGCCGTTGAAGTGGCCCACCTTAAAGAGGCGATGCAAGCGCCTCAGATTGACGTTGTGAGCGGCATCACGTTTTACCGCGGACGTCTGGCCGGGCAAGATGTCGTGTTGGCTAAAAGCGGCGTCGGGAAGGTCTTTGCCGCCTTATGTGCGCAGACGATGGTCTTGAACTACGACGTTACGCGCTTTGCTGTTTCCGGCGTTGCCGGAAGTCTTTCTAAGGATTTACACATCGGCGACGTTGTTATTGCCACGACCTGCGTGCAGCACGATATGGATACGTCGGCTGTCGGAGATGCCATCGGAATGGTTTCGGGCATTAATCGCATCCGTTTTGAAGCCGATGCGGCGACGGTTCGGTCGCTTGAATCCGTTTGTCGGGAAAGACACGTTCCTTACACGCGCGGGATTGTGGCAACGGGAGACCAATTTGTCGCTTCTGCTGCCAAAGAGCGCTGGATTGCCGATACGTTCGGCGCCGTTGCCTCGGAGATGGAATCGTGTGCCGTGGCTCAGGTTGCCTTTGTTAATCGTGTTCCGTATGCCGCTATTCGCGTGATTTCCGATGAGGCCGACGGAAAAACGCCCGAGGACTATCCGACCTTTGTCGCCCATTCGGCCCAAAGGTCTTCCGAGATTCTGATAGCCTGGCTTAAGACATTGTCTTAAAAGAGGCGAGCTGAACTGAAAAAACAAGCGGGAACCTTCGGGTTCCCGCTTGCTATCCGTAGCATCTTAAACAATTATTCGGTTGCCAGTCCCGGGAAGAACTTTTGCATGGACTTAAAATAAGGCTTGAAGTTGGCGCGATAAAACTCCAAGCACTTGGTCGAATGCGAACCGAGGAACTTGCGGATGATTTCTTCGGCTTCCTCGGGGTTGCTCTTAAAGAATCCCTCATGGATGGCATTTAAGACCTGACGCTCTTGCGGGCTCATCTTGGCGATGAGCGATTTGAAGACCTGATGGCTCGTGCTCTTATAAAACCAGAAGTACATCAAGTCAAGCAGGTGAGCGAAAAGTTCTTCACGTTGCGCGGCGCCGACTTGCTGCGTAATACGACGGAACTCTCCGGGAGCGGCAAAGACTTCGAGCATATTGCGCTCCGGAAAGAGCGTTTCCAGTTTCACGTAGCAAGCAAAGATGGCCTTGAATTTTGCGGCGTAGTCAAGACGACGCAACCGATAGAAGTTGCGGCGGTCGGCCGTTGCCTCAATCATGAGGGCAATCGTATCGGATGCCAGTTTCGTGATAATAGCCGAGGAGTAAATCAGGACGTCCGCCACGGGCATCGAGGTTAAGAACGGCAAAATGAGCGCCAAAACCGCGTTGTAAAACAACGCAACGGGAATGGCCAGCACACTGCGGAAGAAGTTTCCGACAACGGCCGTCATCGGGAATCCGCGGAAAATGTTATGCGAGCTGATGTAGGTGCCGTTTGCCAAGGCAATTACGGTAAACACAAGGAGCGGGTGCTCCGTGACCTTGATGTTAAATAGGCCGACCAAGACGGCATTACGCATAATGCCTTCCAGAAGAACGACGGACCAACCCGTGTACATCAGGGATTCACACAAGCGAGTCCATTGCACCGTCTGATACCACTTGACGCGGCTTCCGAGGAACGAGCCCGAAGCGATAATCATCTGAATGATGTTGCGCACGCCCGTGATGCCGAGCCAAATAAAGGCACCGAAGCACGCAAGGAACCACCAGTTCTGCGTAATCATGAAGGTGCAAAACGCAGGGACAAGACCGAAGAGGACCTTGAGGACGTTGAGAACCGGGGTTGTCAGGTATTTGGTCGGAATCTTCGTACTCGTCGTCGCTTTGGTGTCGGCTAAAAGATTGTTGTCGGCCGCTCCCGTCATGCCGCCCAAGGTGGCGATGTTGCCGTTTTTCGAGTTGACTTCAACCGAGCGTTCGGCAATGGCGTAATCGCGCTTGCGCGTCATGCCGATGGCCGGGTTGCCGCGAACCTTACGGACAAGGCGCGTCAGCAAACTCGGGGTTGAGACGTCCTTGTACGTGTCGCTCACCTCAAGCTTGACGTCCACCGGAAGGAGTTTGGTGTTCGCGCGTAACTTCTTTTGGGCCGAAGCCGGAAGCGTATCGATTACGGCAAGCCCCATGCCGACGCGGTTGCCGACGTGACCCGTGGAGTCCGTGCCGAAAGCACTACCGAGCGGAGTGATGCTGTATAGGTCAATTAAGTCGGACAGATTGTCGAGAATGAGCGTTAATTTGTCGCTCCGTGCCGTATCGTGGGCGTTTTCCAAAATCAGTTCGCTTAACGTCGCCTTCAGACTCATGATGCGCGCGGTGTTAATGTCGTACTGAATCTTGCCGATGCGCTCCAAGTCAAAAACTTCGCCTTCGTTGTATTCCTTAAGGTTAATGCGTTCAAGGTGCGTAAAAAGCCCGTGAGCATCCCAAAGAATCTCCAGAACATCGGCCGCATCCAAACCTGCCAGCTGTAATGTCGTCCTAAAGCCGCTTCGTAAATCTGTCACAAGCTTTAAGTGATCGAGAATCGGCATCGAAAGGAAAAGCGGACGTCCGTCATCGGCCGGAATGTCGCGATTGGGAACCGTCGGGTTTTTTTCGGCACTCAAATAGTCCGAATAAATCTTGTTGGACGTTAAGCCGTGGAGCTCTTCGATTTGCGTTAAGGCGGTCTTCCGGCCCTCTTCGGTCAGAGAAGAAAGCGAGGCGCTGAGCGTCTCGGCACGCTTTTTCATCGGTTGGAAAAGATTCTTGTGAATAAAGTCAGCCAAATGCAGACGGCTTGCACGACCCGCACCGACAAACTCGGTAAAGGACTCTTTACTTAAGGGAGCGATGTCCGGCAGTCCGAAGTGCTTCTTAATCTCTTGTAAGTGGTTCTGATTGAAGCTCTCAAGCAGGGCATAAGTTTGCTCGGAGTACCAAGCATTGGCCTTTTCGCCTTCCTGCAGGACTTTGCGAACCGGAGCGCTCTTGAAGAATTTGACCACGTCTTCGGCCTTGGCAAATCCGCGCGGAACCCAAATGAAATCCGCGTATTTCTTGCCGAAAACAGAACGAAATTCCAGTCCGACACGCACGCGAATCTTCATGATTTCGGCTGCCGTCGTCAGTTCTTCGACCGTTGCCGGATTGACCGTGTTGTGATAAATCACCGTCAAACTGCGAATGCCTTTGACCCAGGCATCCATAATCAAGTACGTCGGATTCTTGCGGCCCTTCGTATTGGAGTCGTGCACGTGCTGGTCCATCGTGAGCTGATCCCAACTCTCGGGCATTTCGAATAGGTAGCGCGAGGCCAGGAAGGAACGCACGATACGGGGGTTACCGGCAGCCACTTTGCGGAAATCGTGAATGAGTTTTAACTGCTCGACATTGTTACCCTTAGCGCGAACAATGTCTTTCATAATCTGCACGAGAACACGTCCCGTATTGATTCGAAACGGCGTCGTAGCACTATTGATTACCTCGTCATAAAGGACTCGTAGGGCACTTAACCGTTCGGAGGCATCGCCTAATCCTTCAATGCTCTTTAATAGGTTGATAACGGCGTAAGCCATGCGGCTTTCGTGCGTCGTCGCCAAACTGAGGATTCCGTGCGGGTGTAGGGCGGTGTTAAAGAGCTTCTGTTCGAGATTGACATCGGTCTTCTGTTCCGTGGTCGAATTGACAATATCGAGCAGGGCACGATCGCTCTTATCAAAATACAAATTTTCCGACATACGAAGAACTCTCTTTTAAGAAAAACGTCCCATTTTTGTTCTTGTTTCCCGAGACGGGACAGGGACTGTTCAATATTAAAAGATTAATCTTATCAATATATTAGATATTTTTGCCAGCCGAACGGATTATTTTTCTTGACCTATTGCAGATTTCCGTTAAAATGCCCAACCTCGCTGAATGTTCGAGAAGGTCGACAATCTTCATCGAACATCGGAATCTAATGCGGTCGTGGCGAAATTGGTAGACGCGCAGCCTTGAGGTGGCTGTGGCGAGAGTCATGAGAGTTCGAGTCTCTCCGACCGCACCAAGCCGATTTCCGTTCCGGAAAATTTTCCCTGATTTTATCAAACGAATCAAGGCGTTGCCTTGAGTGTTTTCCTTTAAGGCTCGGATTGATCCGACGGGGTTTTGACCGGGGTTCCCGTCGCAGGAGCGCGTTTTTTCGGACGACCGAAAATCAAAACAGCGGCCACCGGATACAAAAGAGCACCGGCAATGCCGAGCACGATTTGGTTGGTCAGGTACGTGGCCATCACGCCGCCGAGAATCGGACCGAGGACGCTGCCTAATTGTTGGGCACAGTAACTGTATCCGAAGACGCGACCTCGGTCGGCCGGATCGGTCGATTGCGTTAAAACGGCGTTAATCGCCGGGAAGATTCCCGCAAAGGCAATTCCTCCGATAAAACGCCAAATCGTAAATTGGGTCAAATCAAACGGAACGGCCTGAATCCACCCGAACGTCGCTCCCAAAACGAGCGACAGGTACAGGACGGGGCGATACCCCCAACTTTGTCCGAGAATGCCCCACAAGGGTGAGGCGAAAATCCCGGAAATTCCGACGACGGAAAAGACCAATCCCGAAATAAAGATGATGTGGTCCATCGAGTTTTGGAGCTGCGCAATGTAAAGGGGCAGCACCGGTTGCGTCATCATGACGGTGAGTTGGACCATGGCAGCGGCAAAGAGCATGCGCCGGATAACGGGGTTTTTAAGCGTCGGATGAATGCGCCACTTACTTTGTACGGACTCGACTTTTGCAGCAACCGGGGCCTTGGGCGGCTCGTCGATGAAAAAGAAAATCATCGTGGCAATACACGTAAGACCTCCGGCAGCCACGAGAAACGAGGCGCGCATCCCGAATAGTTCTGCCATCGCACCGCCGAAGAAGGGGCCGATTACGTGCCCGGCCGTGAGGCCTCCTTGCATCACCCCCAGGCACAGTCCGAGACGGGCGCTCGGGGCTTTGGCGCTCATAATCGCTAAGGTAGCCGGCCACAGTCCGGAAGAAAACCCCTGAAGAGCCCGCATGCCGAAAAGTTGCATGGGCGTCTGAACAAACGCTCCGAGAAAGTACGAGACGGCCAGACACACGGCCGCTCGCATGGCCATGAGTTTTCGGGATTTCCGATCGGCCATCGCTCCCCAAATCGGGGCCATCAGACCGGAAATCAAGAACGTAATGGAAAAAATCAGTCCGCTCCACCAGTTCACTTCGGCGACATCGACCCCCAAGTCCTGAATCAGATACATCGGCAGGAACGGGATGAGCATCGTGTAGCCCGAGGACATGAGCACCGAACTTAACGTCAGGATGCCGAGCGTTACTTTCCAATTGTTTTTCAAGTCCATGTTTCGGAGCGACTCGGTTAGAAAAAATACACGGAATTTTCCGTGTGTTTTCAAGAAAGACTTATCTAAATTTTAAAGGAAAGATGCGAAAAAATCTTGCGAAAAATGCACCCCGCGAAACTTTCGCGGCAAGGTCCGACACGCATCGGTGTCAGAGCCTTACCGCAAGGTAATCCGATACGAATCAATTATCGGATTTTGAACGTGATATCGGCCGGAAAGCCTTTGACCAGGTCACCGGCTTTAACGCCGCGGAACGCATTTTCAGCATCCGCACCGGCCTTGACGGCCTTGGTGACAAGTTCCTTGGTTTTCGCTTTGCTCATCGAGCACTTGGCCGTGTCAACGACAAAATGCGCATCGGCTGCGATGGCATTGACGGAGGCGCCGCCGCGAAAATCGCTCACATCTGCACACGGCAGGAGTTTATCGAGCGCTAAGACGGCACGCGCTCCGGCGTGGACGGCATTGGTGTTCCCGTACGAACCGTTTGAATGACCTCCGGGTCCTGTGATGTCAACTTCATAGACGGTTGCCGATGCCACACAAGCAGCAAGACCGAGCGCCAGAGTGAAAAGGATTTTTTTCATACGTATCTCCATTAGTACATGTCTTCGGTGGTTCTCGGACCGATCGGCCCCATCAGGGGATCGACCTTCTTGCCGGCGGACGTGTTGTAGCCCGAGGCCATCAGGCCCATGAGAATCATGCGGTAGACACGTTTTCCTTCATCAACGCCGTTGCCCGGGATGCCCCATTCGTACCAAGCATGGCCGCCGCCACCGCCGGCATTGGTGCCGACATTGATGTTGACGGTCGGAACGCCGACAGCCGCCGGAACGTTGTCATTTAAGGAAACGGCTCTCGTATCGAGTTCCTTGCGCTCGTCAATGCCGACGACCTTAGCCGACTGCCAGTATGCCTGCATCACGCCGTCGCTGTAGTGCTTACGCTGGTGAGCCGGACGGTCACCGAACCAGACGAGTTCCATTTTCACGGCCTTGGCGTTATCGTCCTTGACCTTAAACAGGCCGTTTTCTTCGTCTAAAGCTTTCTTAAACGTCGGCTCGATCTTGGCACGCATGGCACTTAAGGGTTCTTGTGTCGGGCTACGCATGTCGACCATCAGGGTGCAAGACTGACTTCTCATACCGGTTTCGGCTTTCGTGCAGTTGCCGACACCGACCGTGTAGGTGGTTCTTTCTGCGGTCTTATCTAAGTCGTACGGGCTCTTGAGATTGGAAATCATCTCAATGGCGCGCGACATAGCGCGAAGGGCCGAAGGCTGTTTGGCGCCGACCTTGACGCCTTCCGGCTCGGTGTACTTAATTTCGAAACGGTAAGAACCCAAGTAGTTGACGGTTCCGGACTTAGGCGATGTGCTGTCGGCGCCGATATTTGCCACGAAGTTAAGGGCATTGTTGCCTTTTCCGGTATCCTGATTGTAGCCGTAAAGTTGCTTCATACCGCACAGGTTGCCTTTGCCTTCTTCACCAGCGGTAGCGCAGACCCAAATGTCATAAACAGGCTTGACGCCGTATTTGTTCATCAAGTACGCCATCTGCATGACGGCAGCCGTGTTAATCATCGCATCGTTATAGCCCGGGACATACAGCCGATAGGCGTCTTTTTTCTTACTTTCTTCGTAGTTCTGATAACGCTTGTAGGCCTTGTGATAGTTCTCATCTTCGATAATCTTGCCGTTCTTGTCAAAATGAAGTTCCGCGGCAATCGAGGCCAGCTCATCGCGCGTTTTCACGAGGGGTTGAGACACAGGCTGCAACTTTATCGGTTCGTAGGGAGTGGCTTGCGGGGGAAGAGCCGGGGGGTTGACCGTATCGATATGACCTTCGAGTAGGACTTTGGGGAATTGGCCCTTGTACGAATGAGCGTCTTTTTGCTTGGCGTAGGTTCCGGGAATGCGCACGCAGGCGTTATAAACAGGAAGACCGTCGACAAGCTGAATGCCGGCACCGGGCAGGTACCCGTCAAGGCGCGTTAATACCTGTTCGGGAGTAAAGCCCCATTCCTGCGTAAAGCGCCGCATGATTTCTTTTTGACGACGCATTTCCGAACGAGAAGGTGATGCAATACGGACGATTTCCATCTGTGTGTTAAATCGCCATTTTTGACCTTCCGGGCTGACGGCCTCGGCAAGAATTTTCTGCATAAGGGGGTCTTGGTTGATGGCATCTGCCGAGGCCGCAGCTTTCGGTGAGACGGTGGGAACGGCTGCCATCGATGTCGTGCTCAGGAGCATGAGAGTTGCGAGTGCCGTTAGTTTTCTCAGTTTCATGCGGGCCTCCATATTTTTTAAAAAAATCACGGACAGTTTTGTGTTCAATTCTCGATATTGCAAGATGGAAAAATTTTTGTCAAGAGCGATACAAAAAGGGCATAGAAACGGTCACGGCTGTCCGGAACGAAATCGGCCCGGATCTGGACCCTCGATTTGCGAGTGACTCTACTTCGTTGGACTCAACGACAATCACCTCGGGTTGCAAGTTGTATCGCTTGGCGAATTACAAACGAGAGAGGGCCGGAATCAAACTTCACGTGGCGCGTTCTAACAAGAGTAAATCCCGGCTGTAACTGGCGTTTCCGTCGCCCAAAAGGCCGACGTTAAATGGCTCAGGTGGTCATGATGCAACTGTCAGAAGTTTCCTTGCAGCGTTTCTATGAAATCCTCAGCGGAGAAAAAATTCTGAAGAAATAAAGATTGCGGTGACTTTAGTCCAATCGGTGCCGGACCTTTAAGAACACCCTTTTGCCCAACGAGGCTTTTATTTCTTAAATTAAATCAGTCTATTTGCCATCATCGCAGAGACTCGTTTTGGACAGTAGTGAGAAGCGGTACGATGAGTCGATTCAAGCAACTTTGAGAAAAACCGTTCAGGATTCCGAACCCTGCTTGTAAAATGGGGAACCGTCACTAGGACCTATTATGAAGAAATTAGCTTTGACTCTTGCTTTCCTTGTCAGCGCCGGCTCCTGCCCGGCGTTCACGCCGGATTTGTCGGAAATCGAATCGGCTTGGATTGCGCAGAAGTATCCGAAAGGATCGATACAAACGCTTGAGACGGCACGCCGGGCCTTAGCCGACTGTGAAAAACTTCGGGCGTATTCGGAAAAACTCAGCGACTACTCGCGCAATCGCTGCAACGAGACATTCTTTGTCAATCGCTGTCGTGATCAGGTCCGTCAGGCGCGGTTGCGCTCCGAGCACATCCTGCTTGATATCGAGGTTCAGGCGAAAAAGGTTCTTCGTGCCGAGCAAATCCGAGAGGAAAAGGCTCGTCAGGCCTCGCGTGAGGCTCGCAAAGCACAAGGACCGAAAGATCCGTTTGTCGGCTTTGCCAAGCCCGAATCCGGTCAGTCCGATCAGTCTCTTTCCGCGCGAGCGAAAAAACGGGCCGACCAAACTCAGGAACGTCAGGAAGCCCTGACCGAAAAGGCTCGTGCCGAACGCGACAATGAGCTTGCTACCAAAAAGCGTCTTGAGGCGCATGCCAAGCGCATTGCCGAGCGCGAAGCAGCCTTAAAAAAGCGGGCACAAAAAAAGGCGCAATAGCCTCTGTTTAAGACAGAATCGGGGTTCGAATCTATGACGGAGCCAACGGAAGAAAGCGATTTTGTTCGCGAAATCGGGATGTGTTTTTCCCCGGGCGGACGCTTAGCGCGCAATTGCCCGGGTTTTGTCAGTCGCCCCAGTCAAATTGCCTTTGCCAAGATTGTGGCTCGTGCCTTGGAAAATCGCGAAACCGCCGTTCTCGAAGCCGGCACGGGAACCGGTAAAACCTTTGCTTATTTAGCGCCCGTGTTGCTTTCCGACAGAAAAGCTATCGTCAGTACGGCCGGCAAGACCTTGCAGGAGCAACTCTTTAATAAAGATTTTCCGGCCTTGGAGGCAGCTTTAGGAATCCATGTCACTGTCAAACTTTTGAAAGGGCGATCAAACTATATTTGTTTAAGGCGCCTTAAGAACGTCCGACAAATGGGACTGCCGACAAAAGAAGCCTATGAGGATTTAAGGATAATCGAGCGTTTTGCGGCCGTTGATTCGACCGGGGACCGAGCCGGCGTCGAGGGTGTGGCCGAGGATTCCGTTATTTGGCCGTATGTGACGAGCAGTCGGGAAAATTGCTCGGTGAAAAAGTGCCCTCATGCGGCCGAGTGTTTTGTCAATAAAGCGAGGCAAGAAGCGCGCGAGGCGCAAGTTGTCGTCGTCAATCACCATCTGTTTCTTTCAGCTGCTTGCGTTCAGGAAGCCTCCGACAGTCGCATGCTTCCCGATGCTGACATCGTAATCTTTGATGAGGCGCATAAGCTTGCGGATATCGGTTCGCACTTTTTCGGGGAAGAACTGTCTACTTCGGCTGTTCTTGACCAATTAAAAGACGTGCGACGCATCACGATGAGCCGGCATCGCCATGCCCTCGGCAAAAATCTGACGTGGGAGGAGCTATATGCGGCAGCACGCGATGCGCTACAGGATTTTGTCCTTAAACTCGATGAGCTTGGCATCTACGAGAGCGATTCGAAAAATATCGCTTCGGTCAGGAACATTGAAAGTGCGGTGCCGTTACTGACAGAAGCGCATCGAGCCGTTGAGAGTTTGAATTCGCATCTTGAGCCCCTTGCACAAGAAGACGATGATTTGAGTGCTCCCTACGGAGTTTTGAGCGAAGCTCTCGATCTAATGGGCCATTGGGAAAAGGCCCTGCAATCGCCGAAGAACCTTGTGCGCGATGAATCGGGTAAGCCCTACGTTCGCTGGATTTCTCATGTCGGGCGCGATGTGCGGCTGTGTCAGACGCCGCTCTCATTTGCTCAAGACTTTGCCGCTATGATGGCTCAAAATCCGAATACGGCTTGGGTGTTTACGTCGGCAACCCTGGCAACAGGAAAGTCCGACTTCTCGCATTTTTTAAAAGAACTCGGCTTGGTCGGCGTCTTTTCTCAAGCCTGGGAAAGCCCGTTTGATTTTCCCAATCAAGCGCTTTTGTATATTCCACGGGATATGCCTTCGCCTGCTGTGTGCGATAAGTCGCTTTTTATCGAGCGTTTAGTCGATGAATCCTGGCCGGTTATTGATTTGCTGCAGGGGAGAACGCTCTTCTTGTGTACGAGTCGTCAGGCCATGCGTTTAGCCGCCGAGCGGCTTCGGGAACGCATTCAGGATAACAAGCGTCCCTACACCGTGTATGTGCAAAACGAAGACTCGCGGCACAATCTCCTGATGCGATTTCGGGACAATCCGCAATCCGTGTTAGTTGCGACGATGGGGTTTTGGGAAGGGATTGACATTAAGGGCGAGGGTTTAAGTCTCGTGATTATCGACAAACTCCCGTTTGCTCCGAAGGACGACCCGGTTCTTGAGGCTCGGTGTCAGTGGATTAACGCCGAGGGCGGCAATGCGTTTTTCTCGCATCAGATTCCGCTTGCTGCCATTTCGCTGAAGCAAGGGGTCGGTCGCCTGATCCGCAGTGAAACCGATCGCGGCATTTTGATTGTGGGGGACGTGCGCCTGATTCCGGGGCGCTCTCGCTACGCATTGCAATTTATGGCGAGTTTGCCCGATTTCGCGCGCACGCGAGAAATCAGCCGGGTTCTGGATTTTTGGCAGCACCCGGACGATTGGCTTTAAGACTCCATTAAAGCGACGCGGCGATGATGCGAAGTGCTTGCGGCAGGCTCGTAAGATTGATATTGGAGTACGAAAAGAAAAAAACGTGCTCACGCCGAGCCGTTCCGGGCACATAGTACGATGAAAGCGGGCAAAGACCGACGCCCTGCGAGGAAAGGCGCTTCGTAAGAACACTATCTGTGAGCGTTGTCTTTAGCTCAATCAAAAAATGCAAACCCGACGGGTTCTCGAAGACGCGGCAAAAAGGAGCCAGTGGGCTTTGGGCAATCAGGCGTAAAACAGCTTTGCGTTGCTTGGCGTAGTGTGTTCGCATGCGGTTGATGTGCTTTTCAAAGTAGCCGCGCTCGATGAATTTAGCAACGGCACTTTGCTCGAAGTTCGAAACCGTGCTCGCGTAAAACCCGAGTTTGCTCTGAAAGAGTGCGAGCAAAGAAGGCGGTAGGACCATGTAGGCTAATCGCACCGTCGAGGCCAGAGTTTTGGAAAACGTATTGATGTAAATGACGCGACCTTCGGTATCGATTGATTGCAGGGCCGGAATCGGTCGGCCGACCAGGCGAAATTCGCTGTCGTAGTCATCTTCGATAATAAAGTGGTCGGGGTTTTGAGCCGCCCAGGCGAGTAACTCATAGCGTCGCGCGGCCGGCATATCGATGCCGGTGGGAAAGTGGTGCGTGGGGCTGACATGGATAATCGAGGCCCCGCTTTTTCTCAAGTCAGTCATACAAACTCCGGACTCGTCAAGACCGGCAAACGTAACGCGCGCTCCGTGACTGCGGTATACGCGTTCGATGGTTCTGTAGCCTGGGTTTTCAAGACAATAGACTTTATCTCTTCCGAGGAGTTCAATGACAAGCCCGTAAAGATATTCGGCACCGGCTCCGACGATGATTTGCTCGGGGGCCGGAGAAAAGCCGCGAAAGGACTCCAAGTGTTTGGCGACGGCCCGTTGCAACTCGGGCATGCCTCCCATGCGATAACGCGTGAGCAAAACCATCCGGTCGCGGGCGGTTTCACGCATGAGCTTGGACCAGACGGAAAAAGGAAAACACTCCGGATCGGTGTGGTTGCCCGAAAGTTCGAATCGAACGGGAACGGGCCCCTGTGCCGGAGGACGGAGCTCGCAAACGGGACCTGTGACAACGGTGTTGCTGACCGGTTTTCGGGTAATCGCTTCGACAAAATACCCGTGTTTGGGCTCCGAGTGGATATAGCCTTCTGAGCGAAGCTGGTCATAGGCTCCCTGCACGGTCACCGTGCTCACGCCGAGGTTTTTGGCAAAGGCGCGTTTGGAGGGAAGTCGTACGCCGGCCTTTAAGACGCCTGCTTCAATGTCTTTTTTCAGACACCGATACAGGTGTTCGTACAACGGGACGGTAATGCCTTCGAAACTGTAGGTAATCATCTGTAGGGTCGGCTGTTTCTGGTTTATTAAAAAGATCTATTTTGGCCATTTTAATATATCCAGATTGTGCCTAGGATTTTGACTATTGTTTTTTCGGTTTTTTCCCACAAGGAGGGAAGCAATGGATACCAAGCAGTACGAACTTAATAAGGGTCTGGCGCAGATGTTAAAGGGCGGTGTCATTATGGATGTAACAAGTCCCGAGCAGGCTGAAATTGCCGAACGTGCCGGCGCCTGTGCCGTTATGGCCTTAGAGCGCATTCCGGCCGATATTCGTGCTGCAGGCGGCGTTTCCCGCATGAGCGACCCGGCCATGATTAAGGGCATCGAGCAGGCCGTTTCCATTCCCGTAATGGCCAAGTGCCGTATCGGTCACTTTGTCGAAGCGCAGATTCTTCAGGCCATCGATATTGACTACATCGATGAGTCCGAGGTGCTCTCGCCGGCCGATGATACCTACCACATCGATAAGACACAGTTTCGGGTACCCTTTGTCTGCGGCGCTCGGGATTTGGGAGAAGCACTTCGGCGTATTGCCGAAGGCGCCTCGATGATTCGCACCAAAGGAGAGCCCGGAACCGGGGACGTTGTTCAGGCCGTTCGTCACATGCGCAATCTGAATTCTCAGATTGCCCGGGTCGTTTCGATGCGTGAAGACGAGCTTTTTGAAGCAGCCAAGACCCTTCAGGTCTCCGTCGACCTCGTGCGTTATGTTCACGGACACGGCCGTTTGCCGGTTGTCAATTTTGCCGCCGGCGGCGTGGCCACTCCGGCCGATGCGGCACTGATGATGCAACTCGGGGCCGAGGGCGTGTTTGTCGGATCGGGTATTTTCAAGTCCGGAAATCCTGCCAAGCGTGCCCAGGCCATCGTTAAGGCCGTGACCAATTTCCGGGATGCGAAGCTCATTGCCGAACTGTCGGAAAACCTCGGTGAGGCGATGGTCGGCATCAACCCTGCGGAAATTCAGACGATTATGGAGCAGCGGGGCATCTGATGAGAATCGGGATTCTGGCCCTTCAGGGAGCCTTTATCGAGCACGAAAAGATGCTCGAGGCTCTCGGTGCGGCGTGTGTTCAGTTGCGCCAAAAGAGCGACATTGACGGCATTGACGGGTTGGTGCTCCCGGGCGGTGAGAGTACTGTTCAGGGAAAACTGTTGCGTGAGCTCGATATGCTCGAGCTACTACGGGAGAAAATCGCTTCGGGCCTGCCGACACTGGCGACATGCGCCGGGATGATTCTTTTGGCCGAGCATCAGGTGGACAATCCTGTTCGACACTTTGCGACACTGCCGGTCACCGTCAAACGCAATGCTTACGGCAGGCAACTCGGTAGCTTTATCACCACGGCGCCTTTTGCCGGGCTCGGGGACGTGCCCATGATTTTTATTCGTGCTCCGTACGTTGTCGCAACCTCCCCCGGGGTTCAAACACTTGCTGTGGTTGACGGCAAGACGGTTGCCGTTCGGTTCGGCAATCAGATTGCACTTGCGTTTCACCCCGAACTCGGAGACGATACGCGGATTCATCGACTGTTTCTGGAAGTTGTCCGAGCACGCGAAAGAAGCGAGATAGAATGCGTCGCTGCCGAGTAACCGCTTTCCTCATAAGGTTTGAGAGAATCGCCCGAATACCTGTCCGGCGATTTCTCAGGCCGGAACGGGTGTGCATAACTGCCGAAAGCCTTGCTTTTTCGTGAATTGATTCGCTCCTTCGCTTCGGATAAAGTTGCGCCCAACGAGGGCTTTTTTGAGAGACACCGTGCTGTCGCTTTCGCTATTTACCAAATTGCGGCGTCAAGCTCCGACCTTCAGGGCGGAGATATAAGCCGCGCGGTTTTGTTTAGCTCGGCGTCTGCTGATTCTCGATGTATGT
>UQOW01000016.1 GCA_900542805.1 uncultured Sutterella sp. | reverse complement strand
CTTGCCCCGTGACTCAGTAGGGAATCCTCGTCCTTCAGGGCGAGGAGGAAGTCAAGAGCACAAAACCGAAAAAATCGTCAATATTTCCCATGGTCGGTCAGTGAGGCACTCTTTAAGTGTGAGGCTGCATTTTGCGGATTGCTTTCAATCGCCCGTAAGAGCTCGGTTTCGATAAACAGGACGGTTTCCGGGTTTTTAAGGGCTTCGCCTTCGATTAAAAAGACGTCTTCGACGCGTTCGTCGAGCGTGGTGATTTTGGCGCTCACAAGGTTAACGCCGTGAGAGGCAAGAACGCGGGCGAGCGTATACAAAAGGCCGATGCGATCGGTGCAGGTCATCTGCAATAGGGCGCCTTTGCCGGCATCATCGGGTTCGATATCAATCACAGGTTTAATCGGGAAGCTCCGGGAACGACGCGAAAGGCGAGCGGCTTTAAGCGGTTTGAGCTCCTGATTGTTTTCAAGGCTTTCTCGTAAGTGCTCGGTCAAAAGACTCTTAAATTCGGTTAAATTCGGGCGATTGCGTTTGTCTTGAACCAAAAAGGTATCGATGACGTTTCCGGAACGCGTGGTGTGAATGCGCGCCTCGAGAACCGAGAGTCCGTTGCGCTCGAAGGTTCGGAAAACGCGCGCTAAAAGCCCGGGCTTGTCCTTTAGACTCAAAAAGACTTTAATCAGTCCGCTTGCCTCTTCTTTGAGTTCAATAATCGGGCCGACAGTGCCGTGTTTTTGCGTCAGAATCGCAGCATGCCAGAGGATATCTTCGACCGTGTGTCGCATAAAGTACGTCAAATCAAGCTTATCCAGATAGTCCCGAATTTGACCGTCGGTAAGGGCGCTTTTCTTCAATGCGGCCGTCACGGCCTTTTCTTTTTCCGCAAGGAGGGATTGTCGGTCGGTCCGAAGGGGTTGACCGGAAAGGACGGAACGTGTTTTGTTATAAAGGTCCTTAAGAAGCTCGGCTTTCCAGGTACTCCACACTTTGGGATTTGTCGCCCGAATGTCTGCGACCGTAAGTAGATACAGAGCATCTAAATGGGCTTTGTCACCGACAAGGGCGGCAAACTCGGCAACAACAGCAGGGTCGCTCGTGTCTTTTTTCTGGGCCGTTGCGCTCATCGTCAGGTGCTCACGCACGAGAAATCGGACAAAGGCGATTGAAAAAGAGGATAGCCCGAGGGACGTACAAAATTCCCCGGCCATCCCCTCGCCGAGAGCGGCATGATGCCCTCCGAGGCCTTTGCCGACATCGTGAAAAATCGCGGCAAGGATAAGCTCTTCGGTGCTTTCCATTCGGGCCATCACTTCCGAGCAATGCGGAAATTCATGGGCGTAGGAGGAATGCGTAAAGCGGCGCAAATATTTAATCACGCGCATTGTGTGCTGATCGACCGTGTACGCATGAAATAAATCATGCTGCATCTGACCGACAACGCGTCCGAATGCGGGAATCAGCCGACCGAGTACGCCCCACTGGTTCATAAGTTGCAAACAACGGGTGCAGCCGTAGCGCGATTGCAAAATGCGGCGAAAAACCTCTTTGCATGTACGCGTTTCAAAAGGACGCGTGTCAGTTTTACGTGCCTCGCGATACAGGGCGCGCATCAGGCGCGTTGTGAAGTCTTTGAGCTCCTGACGTCTGGAGAATTCGAAAAAAAGCGTAAGGAGAAACGCCGGATCTTTACCGATTCGGTCCGGATCTTCGATATCGAGTGTTTGACCGCGCGCGATCAGTCCGGGAGCCACGGGCACGGCGTTTGGCGGCCTCGTATCAGTCTTTAAAAGACGCTCTTCGAGCGAGCACATCGCAATGGCGTTTAAAAGCTCGACGTTATGAGCATTTCTGTAGTAGCGCTGCATTAAAAGCTCGGCCGCATCCAGGCCCGAAGTTGCTCTAATCCCTAAAGAGAGCGCAAGCGGAATTTGTTTTTCAAAAAGGAGGAGATTTTCGGCGCGCTCACTCATCAAGTGAAGCCTTAGCCTTAAATCGGAAAGAAAAGCACGGGAAGCAGTCAATTCGCCCCATTCTTCACGGTTAAGAATCCCGCTCGTTAAAAGATCCTCGGGAGTTTCGGCAAGGCCGGCCGCTTGAGCGCACCACAAAAGAACTTGAATATCACGTAATCCCCCGGGACTCTCTTTAATATCGGGCTCAAGCTCGTAGGGCGTATCGTCATGTTTGCGACGCCTTTGGTGCATTTCAAGCTCTTTTTCCCGAAAAAAGGTCACCGGGTTTAAGGCTTTCAGGTACTCGGCGCGTGTGGCTTCAAAGAGTTCTTTGTTGCCGTATAAAAACCGCGCTTCAAGAAAGTTGGTCGACAGGGCGATATCTTGCGTGCAATCGGCTAGTGTTTCTCGGGCGGTTCGCACCGATGCCCCGACCGAAAGTCCTAAGTCCCAGAGGGACGTTAAAAACGAGCTCACGCGTTCGGCATCGTTCTCGGGAAGGTCCTCCGGAATCAGAACAAGGAGATCGATATCGGAAAAGGGGAAAACCTCGGCGCGACCGAAGCCCCCGGCTGCCAGGAGGGCAACACCTAGGGGTAGGGAAAGAGACTTCGCTCGCTCATCGATGACACTCTCAAGAAGTCGTGTGTGGCAAGCTAGGTAACGCGCCACATCGCCCGTTTCTTCGAACGATTCTTTCAGGGCTTCTTTTTCCTTCAGGTACCGGAGCGTTTGGTCAGTCACAAATTCCTCGATTTAGGAAAACGATGTCGGTTTTTGCCAACCCTTGACCCACGAAGGCGGTATTCGCGAGCCTTCGCTCACGGTCAGGATGTCGTAGCCGGTGTCGGTCACAAGGACCTGTAACTCCCATTGTGCCGAAAGACTCTGATCTTTTGTGACAACCGTCCAGCCGTTTCCGAGGGTGGAAATAAAACGTTTCCCGGCATTGACCATCGGTTCGACCGTAAATATCATCCCCGGTTCGAAATCGGCCGTCGGTGCCGAAAGCGGGAAGTGGCTGACGTGGGGTTCGCCGTGAAACTCGCGTCCGATGCCGTGTCCGCCGTATTCTCGAACAACGGTTAGGCCCATCGGTGTTACAAAATCGTAGCACGCCTGCCCGATGTCGTTGAAATTGCCCCCCGGACGCACGGCTTCAATCCCTGCCCACATACAGCCGAACGTGGCTTCCACTAAGCGGTTACCGGCAATCGAGGGTTTTCCGACTTGAAACATACGGGAGTTATCCCCGTAAAAGCCGTCTTTTTCCAGTGTCACGTCGATGTTGACAATATCGCCGTTTTTAAGCAGTTTTTTCTCGCTCGGAATTCCGTGACAAATCACGTGATTAACGGAAATACAGGTTGCGGCCGGGTAGGGGGTCATGCCCGAGGGCTTGTAGTGTAGGCAAGCCGACCGGGCGCCGAGCACCTTGACGGTATATTCGAGCATCAGGTCATCTAAGTGCTTGGTGCTTATGCCGGCTTTAACGAAGGGAGTAATGTAATCGAGAAGTTTGGAGGCTAAGTATCCGACGTGTCGGATGGCTTTAATTTCGTCTTCTTTGTAGATAATGATGGAATCGGTCATAGTTAATGTGTCTGGGAAACCAACGTGAGGGGTTGCCCGTTTTCTAAGTAAAGAGTTTGCGGCGTGTCGCGTACGGCACACTCGATCAAGGCGTAGCGTCCGGCCTGATAAATCAGGACGGCTCGAGGATTGCGCTCATCGTCAAAGACATCGCCTCCGGCGTTAAAGGGCATGCTCGGCCCCTCATAGACGGCCGCTCGCCGCGAAGGGGTCCCGAGGCTATGGATACGCGAGACGATTTCTTGGCCGACGTAGCATCCTTTGCCGAATGTGACGCCGCCCGTTAAATCTAAATTCACCGATTGCGGGAGAAAGAGCCCTTGGGTTTTTAAAAACACACAGGGTAGCGCTTCGCGAGCCGCTGCTTCCCACCAGGAATCTTCGTCGGCATCACTTTTTTTGGGCATTTGCGTAAGGGTAAGCGTCACGGCCCCTTTTGTGTAACGAGGACACGTCTCAGGAATGTCGGGCGTGCCGACAACCCCGTAAACGAAAAAATCTTCCTCAACGGCAATGTGCACGCGGCGACGCAGGGTATAAAGCGTCAAGCGACGGCAAAGGCTTTGAGCCGTATCGCGTGGGGTAACAATCAGAACGTCCGAGTCGCTTTTCGTGAGGTAAAAGACCGACAAGAGTCGACCCTTGGGGTCGCAGTACCCGGCAGGTTTCAGGGACTCGTTTAACTTTGAGACATCGAGCGTCACTTGTCCTTGTAAAAAGGACAGGACGTCCGGGCCCGTCAGCCGTAAGACTCCGAGTCGTGAAAGAGGAAAAGCCGTACAAGTTCCGGGTGTGTTCATAAAAAGCTCGTCTGGGAAATCCTGTATTATAAGTAGTTGCGCTCGGATGCAAATTCGAGAAATCTCTTTAGGTTTTTGCCGTGACTGAACGACCTGACAATACGAATAAATCGAAAGAAAAGACGACGTTTTATCTCGGTGTCCGTCATTTTTGTGAAAAACAGATTCGTCGCCTTCTTTCTTGGTATCGGTCGCTCACTTCTCGCGAGCGTCTTGTTGCCGCTTCGGCAGGTGCGGTTTTAGGCGCGTTTTGCCTTACCGTTTCCTTTCTCACCTACTCATACTACGCGCCCGTCTCCTTTCATACGTACGCACAAAAGGTCGATGTCATTGTCGTTCCCGGTGACACGGCTCGCTCGATTGCCGGCAAGGTTTCTCGAAGCGGACTCGGGGTCAATGAAACGGTTTTGACGGCGCTTCTGCGGCTTTTCGGTAACCATTCGGCCATTCACGCCGGACGTTACCGCTTTGAGCGCGGCGATTCGTTATCGACCGTTGTCGGAAGTATCGCCGACGGCCTTGTCGCCGTCGGTAAGCTTCGCGTCTCCGACGGCATGACCTTTAAAGAGCTGCGCGCTCTGATTGATGCCGAATCCGATTTGCAGCACACGACGGCGCATTTAACCGATGCCGAACTTCTGAAAAAAATCGGTGCGACGGAAGAAAACCCCGAAGGACTCTTTGCCCCCGATACCTATCAGTTTCGAGCGGGTGTGACGGATCTTTCGGTTTATGCTTTAGCGTACAACAAGCAAAAAGCGGACCTGATACGTGAGTGGAAAGACCGTGCCCCGGGTCTGAAACTGAAAAATCCGTATGAGGCGCTTATTTTGGCCTCGATTATTGAAAAAGAGACGGGCGTTCGAACCGACCGGCACCTTGTAAGTTCCGTGTTTCATAACCGCTTGAAAATCTGGATGCCCCTACAGACCGATCCGACGATTATCTATGCGATGGGAGAGGATTTTAAGGGGCGCCTTCGTAAGCGCGATTTGCAGCGGCCGGGGCCCTATAACAGCTACCTAAACTACGGGCTTCCGCCCACGCCGATTGCCATGCCCGGTCTTGAAGCCATTCGCGCAGCCCTGCATCCGAGCCGCACAAAATATTTATACTTTGTAGCGCGTGGGGACGGAACAACGGTATTTTCCAGTACTCTGGAAGTGCACAATCAAGCGGTCGCTAAATACCAAAAGACCAAGAACAGGGCGAAAACCGGATCATGAGTCGCGGCGTTTTTATTACATTTGAAGGAATCGACGGAGCCGGCAAGAGCACGCAGATTGCGGCCTTGGCGACTTACTTAATAGAACACGGTCACGAGGTCGTTCGGACACGCGAACCGGGTGGGACGCCTCTGGCGGAAAAAATCCGATCCCTGATACTCTCCGAACCCATGCAGGTTTCAACCGAGACCCTTCTTTTTTTTGCCTCACGGGCCGAACATATTGCCGATGTGATTCAACCGGCATTAAAGCGCGGCGCCTGGGTTCTTTCCGATCGCTTTACGGATGCAACGTTTGCTTATCAGGTCGGAGCCAAGGGGCAAAGTGCGCACTTTGTCGAAACCTTGGAAAAGCTCGTGCAAGGCGATTTACAACCCGATCACACGGTTTTGTTTGATATTACGCCCGAGATTGCGGCAACACGACGCGCAAAAGCCCGTGCGGCCGATCGCTTCGAGAGCGAAGATTTAGTTTTTTTCTCTGCGGTGCGAGCGGCGTATTTGCGTCGAGCCGAAGTCTCGGGAAAGCGTTTTTTTATTCTCGATGCCTCACAAGACCCCGAGACGATGACTGAGCGCCTATTGGCGGAGGCACGCACATGGCTTTAGCTCAATACCCATGGCAAGAGGCCCAAGCAAAATGCCTTCTTGAGTTAAAAGAGGCTCTCCCAAACGCCCTTTTACTGTACGGGCCGCGGGGAATCGGGACCTTTGATTTAGCGCACGCATTTTCTCAAAGCCTTTTGTGTGAGGCTCCGAAGCCGGACGGAACGCCTTGCGGGACGTGTCGTGCATGTCGTCTTTTTAAGGCCTTTACACACCCCGATATACGTTATTTAGTGAGCGAAGCGGAGGCACTTCCGCGGGATATTCCCTTTATTCCTCCGGAAAACAGCACGGCAGCGCGCAAAAACCTATATCGAGAAATACTGATTCACCAAACCCGAGCTCTGACGGATTTTCTGACACTTAAAAGTCATGAAGGCGGGCGGCGCGTCGTTTTGGTTTACCCGGCCGATAAAATTCGTACTGAGGCAGCGGCCTCACTTTTAAAGAGCATCGAGGAGCCGCCCGAAGGCTTGGTCTTTATTCTCGTTGCCGATGAGATCGATCGCGTCTTACCGACCATTCGTTCCCGGTGCCGATTGATCCGGGCCACGCCTCCGAGGCGCGAAGAAGCACTTTCTTGGCTTCGCTCACAGAATGTCAAAGATCCCGAACACGCTCTTGAGGTAGCCGGCGGCATGCCGCTTTCGGTCTTTGAAGTCGATGAGCGCTTGATTCTTTCTTCCGAAGAAGAGGAGCGATTCATCGCCCTTTTGCTCAAAGGCAGGAATGTCGATGCCGATGTTGTGTGTTCGTTACTCGGGCGAGATCCGGCGCTCCCGGCCTATGCCGCCTTTATGGCGCGTTGGGCTTGGGATCTGGCCTCGGTGCGGCAGGGGGGACCGGCACGGTATTTCCCGGAAAAAGAAGAGGACATTAAGAAGCTCACGGTCAAGACCGATCCGGCCAAACTTTACATGTGGATTAACAGTGTTCGGGACATCAAACGCGTCAGTTCTCACCCGTTAAATGCGCGAATGACCCTCGAGGCTCTTCTTTTGGCGTATGCTCGCGCCATGTCTTAGATTGATTACGGAGTAACTCTTATGATTATTGCGCGTACGGTCAGTGACGTTCGCCGTGCCGTCAAGGCATGGCGTAAAGAAGGATTAACCGTCGGCCTTGTGCCGACCATGGGATATTTGCACGAAGGGCACGCCAGTTTAGTCAAAGCCGCGAAAGCCTCTTGCGACCGTGTTGTCGTTTCCGTATTTGTCAATCCTACACAGTTCGGACCCAATGAGGATTTAGAAAGTTACCCGAGAGACTTTGAGCACGATTGCGCACTCCTTGAGGATCTCGGAACGGACTTGGTGTTTCATCCGGAGCCGACGGAACTTTATTTTCCCGACGCCTCGACCTGGGTTGAGGTTCCGTCTTTGGCGCAAAACCTGTGCGCAAAAACACGTCCGACGCATTTTCGAGGCGTGTGCACGGTTGTGAGCAAACTCTTTCATATTGCAGCACCGGATAAGGCGTTTTTCGGACAGAAAGATGCGCAGCAATTGGCCGTTATCCGTCGCATGGTACGCGATTTGAATTTTGATCTGGAAATAGTCGGGTGCCCCATTGTGCGGGAGGCAGACGGATTGGCCAAGTCAAGTCGCAATACGTATTTAAACCCGAAAGAGCGCCAAGCGGCTTTGGTTTTGAACCATTCCCTTAAAAAAGCTTACTCTCTTATTGAGGCCGGAGAAACCGATACGAATAAGCTTCTTGCGGTGATAAAAGAGAGCATTGCCGCGGAACCCTTGGCCAAACTTGACTACGCCGAGGCAGTGGATGCCGACTCGATGAAACCGCTTGCCGCGGTAACCGGCAATGTGCTCTTTGCCATTGCCGTTTACATCGGCAAGACGCGGCTCATTGATAACTTCCTCGTTTCTCGGTAAAGTTATGCCCGCGTAGAAAACAGGGGATAGAAACCATGGATTCTGAAAAACACAAAGTGATTTTCAATTGGGTTGTCCGCCTTGTTTTCTTTTGCATGCTCATGAAGGTTCTTTACGACGTGATTCTTGCCGAGCACGCGTTCTTATCGTAAGGAAGCGGAGCGGCCTCTTAATTCGGAAGTGTGGCAGAGTGGTTGAATGCACCGGTCTTGAAAACCGGCGACGGTTTTCGCCGTCCGTGGGTTCGAATCCCACCGCTTCCGCCAATGAAACCTGCTTAAACAAGCAGTAAACAATACGAAACCATATGAAGACCGAGGAAGATTTTCTCGGTTTTTTTTGTTATATTTCAAGCAGAAAAACCCTAACTTAGCCAACGACTTTTGCAACTCTCTGAGCAAAGCCGACAATGGTCTCTTGGGCGATTTTGCGGAAATCATGATAAGTACCTGTTGACGTGTTCTCCTATATCCACTTGGAACTCTTCTGCGTATAATTAACCCATGAGGTTAATTTTCTTCTGGTATGAACGTCTCCTACAAAAGCAAAAAAAATCCAAAAGATATGCACTGACAGAAAAACTGCTGTTCGCATTTTTGGAGACGACTCAGCAGACGGTGTGGCAAAGTGTATTAAGACGCTAGAAAATTTTCCTTTTCGAGTAATCTTAAATAATCGACTTTGTGACTTCCATGCCCTTGTCGGAGACAGACAAGGGCAGTATGCAATGAAGGTTTCAAAGAAAAACCGTCTGATTACAGTAATCATTGATGAAAAGTTGGAATCGGTCAGTGTTGAAGACATTATCGACTACCATCATTGAGGTTGAGGAGGGGTAAGTATGTTTATCCGAGGGACACACACAACTGCGGTCTCCGTCGGGGAGATCATAAAAGACCTGCTTGAAGCCAGAGGTTGGACTCAAAAAGAATTGGCCAAACGGATGGGCTTTTCTGAAAAGCATATTTCGAAACTTATGGATGGCGAAGTTGAATTGTCGGATGATGCTGCCTTAAGGTTGGAAGCTATTTTTTCGATTCCGGCAAAGTCTTGGCTTTCCTTTGATGCATCTTTTCGTGCTGACAAAATTCAGGCCCAAAAGGAGTTGGCAAGTGAAGAGGAAGAAAAAGTCTTTCGCTTGTTGCCTTATCAAGAGCTTGCAAAACGAAATTGGATTGCATCGGTGTCTACTCTTGAGAGAAAGATTTTTGCTTGCAGACAATATTTCGGTGTAGCAGATCTGACTGTTTTGCCGTCGATTATGGTGAATTCATCGGTTTGTTTTAGGCAAAAGAAAGTAACAGAGAAAGCAAGATATGCCACTTTCGCTTGGATCCAAAAAGTTCGAAACGAGGCATTAGGTAAAACAGTCCGGTCAATTGATAGTAAGGGTTTGGCAAGAGAGTGCGCGAAACTTAGGTCATTAACCGGATTGCCTCAAAACGAAGTGATTTCGAAGCTTGAGACTTTTTTAGGGCAATATGGTGTTGCCCTTGTTGTCCTTCCTCATCTTTCCGGATCGTTTCTTCATGGAACAAGTGAAAGAATGGGAGAAAAAATTGTGCTAGGTCTAACAGTTAGAGGAAAGGATGCTGATATTTTTTGGTTTTCTCTATTCCATGAGATCGGGCACATTTGCCTGAAACACTTAGCAAAAAAAGAAAGAACCAACGAAATGGAGCTTGAGGCTGACAACTGGGCGAAAAATGCCCTCATTCCTTCAGATGAATACGAGGGATTCCTTTCTGAAAGAAAATTTTCAAAGATAGCAGTAGAAGGATTTGCCAAAGAGATTGGTGTTCATCCGGGTATTGTGGTCGGTCGTCTGCAAAGCGAAAAACTCATTCCGTTTCGAAATCTGAATGGGATGAAGTTGCGATATTCCTTAGAAAAGTAGCTCTTTTTGGCTCTAAGAAAGCACCTCGCAAGAGGTGTAGAAACGACAAAGCCCGGCTGCAACCGGGCTGAGTCTTTTACATGGGGTGATGAATGCGCCATCCTCGTGCTCAACGACTAGCACAACATCGCTTCGCATTTTAGCATTCTGTTCAATTGCTCAAACTTTTTCGCAGCCTGAAAAAGACAGGGGCAACGCCCATCTTGAGGCATCGTTCCTGGGAGCCTCTGTTCTGGTGCTGTAGTAAATTCCCCATCTTTTCTACTTCTTTCTCCTGTGCAGTTTATGTGATTTTTAACGCAAAGAATGTATACGGTATTCATTCTATTGTACAAATAGTCTCTATTTATCAGCGTTGATTTTCAATATCAGGGTAGGTATTGTTCGCGAAATTCGGCTTCGATTCCAGGCAGTAAGAAACAATCAAACCTTCTTCCTATCTTGTGAAAGTCCAAAAGAAGCCGCCTTTTTTCAACGTTTCACTTCGACACGAAATAGGACCACCCATGAACAAAACCTACAAAGTCATCTTTTCGAAAGTTCGCGGCGCCCTGATGGTGTGCAATGAAATCACATCCTCGGTACAAAAGAAGGGCGTTAAGCTAGTTCTTCTTTCCTCAGGATTGCTTTTTACGTCTTTTGCAATTGCGAATCAGATTACTGTTTCTTCTGAAGAAGCTAAATTAATTCTCGTAGGCGATGGTGCTACACAGCAAACTGCACAAATTACTGGCCAGTTTGAAAAAGGCGTGCAAACAACAGGAATTGGAAAAGTTTCGTTCACTACTGGCGAAACTCAAGATTTGCCCGAGACTACATACGATTATATTAAAACCGTTAATCTTACTAACGTCAGACTACAAACGTATCCGACTGCCCCTGACCTTGGATTCGCAATCCTAACCGGAATTGAAACACTTAGTTTGAATGGTTCAAATCTGCAGGTTATCTCTACTCAATCTTCAAACAAATCTCTTGTTTCAGCAGCATCCCTTTCTACACAGGGTGGCACAAACGCAATTTGGGTTGGATCAAGCCACCTAGGCAATGGGGATTTTAAGTTGGGAGGAGAGTCAGCTCCGGTTGGCACTCTTACCCTGAATGGGAAATTTGACACATTAGGGGTTGGAAATGACAGCAGTACGATGGAATTAAACGTCGTACAAGCCAACATCAACTCTAGTAAATCAGCGACATTTACTGGGCGCAAGGGTAGCGAGGAAAACAATGAAAATAAGCAGAACATTCATTTAAATGCTACAGAATTGAATATAGGAACACCGAACCTGGCGCTAGAGCACACTCAGTTCTTCTCAACAGGCTCTGTTACGTTTACAGGCGATAATCAAACCCTTAAATTTACGGGTAAATCTTCGATTCATGGATATCAAGGAGTGAAGGCGCAAAATATCCTGAAGGTAGAAGTGACAGAGCTCGCAGATGCAACGATATTTGGTTCTTCCGCAACAAGCCTTGATAAGTTAACGATTACTAATAAGGGGAATCTCACAATCACCGCCCACGGGGGAGCGGTCAATGTCGATGAACTAAACCAGACGGGCAGTGCAACTTCGACATTTAGCGGGAACATTAAGATATCTGAGGTAGTCGATGGTTTTTCCGGGAAGGTAAAAATCTCAGACACAGTTGGTGGTATCACCACATCATCCCTGACAATTAAGAGCGCGGCTGCCAACAAAATTAAGTCAAACCTCAATATGGGGCAGGGCAATTTATCTGATGAAACCAAAACGAATAAGCTCGTTATCAACGATGCAACGGGGACTCCCTACGAATTTGACAAAATCAGAGCTGTTGACGGTACCGGCAACAGTTTTGTGACTGTTGAAGGAATCGTAAAGACCACCGAACTCTCTTCAAATGACTACCACATTCTGAAATCCGCTCAAGGTTTGGCATCGACCACCGAGAACGCCTCTCTTACGATTGATTACGGCGCAAGGGAAGTTGCTGTGACAGGGCTTGGGAACAAGGACAAATCTTCCCTTGACGCCAAAGGAATCAATTTAAAGAGTGGAACTTTAAAATTAGGAAATGGCTCGGACGATTCCACGTTCGGTACAGAAAATGTTCCGGTTGATTTTGAAATGTCCGGCTCATCTAAATTGAATGTTCTCGGAGATACCGTTCATTTCGGTTCCTATAAACAAAGCGAAACTTCCGAGACAAAGATTGACAGTGGAGCAGGGACTTTTAACGTTCATGGTAACGCCACACTCGCCGGTAAATCTTTCACGAATGCCAACACCGCCGACGGCAATGCTCCCGGTGCTCTGTTTCATTCAAGTCTGACCGTTTCGAACGGTGAATTTAAGACGGCTTCCGGCGGCACTACAACCGTTTCCGGTACCTTCAAGCAAGAAGGGGCCGGTAAGACAATTGTCGATAGCGGAGGTACGCTCAACTTAAACGGCGGAGCAGAAATTGCAGCGAACACTTTCAGTAATGCCGGCACGACCAACTCTGCGCAAGGAAAAGAAATGAAGGTATCCGGAGGCACGTTCCAAACTGCGTCCACGGGTACCACGAACGTAAACGGCCAACTTAATCAAACAGCTGGGAAAACCGAGATTCTGTCGGGCGGTAAGCTTAATGTCCGAGGCGAAACAACGCTTTCAGGCGGCGAAATGAATATGGCCGGTACTGCCGACATTAAAAAAGTATCCCTTTCCGGAGGTCAACTCGTTTCATCCGGAACAACCACAGTTGCAGCCTTAAATCAGACGACAGATACGGCCGCCCTCCAAATCAAAAGCGGTACTCTGACGGCAGCCTCTGCGGCGTTGAGAAAAGCAGAACTTAACGGGGGAAAACTTAGCGTAACGACAGCCGACCTTTCCTCTGCCGATATCAATTTCAAAAACACGGCCACAGTAGAGATTGCCGACCTGAAGGCGGGTACGGATTCACTTGGCAAGATTACCGTTGATGATGGTAACCCGTCAACCGGTGTAACGGGTAAATTCGTTTACAACGGCACAAACGATGTCAAGATGGATTCCCTTTCTCTAGGCGGCCAAGACACCTTGGATTTCTCAGCACGTAATGCAAAACTTGCTTTGGATGCTGCAAATCTCAAATCCGACGCCGATTCCCTCTTAAATTGGGATGTTAAGGAAACCACTGTTACCGGTACCGGAGAGAACTTTAAAGGACAAATGAATCTTGTCGATGTCGGAGCGAAAACCTCCGGTTCGACACTCAATATGGTATCGCAAGCCTTCGATGCGATGTTCGGCCAGGGTAAAGGAAAACTAAATCTAGGAGCCAAAGGAACAACTGATCCGCAGGTCCGCAATATTCTGAATGTCACCGGGGGAGAATTAAATCTGACGAACAGTTCGGATGAAACAGGAAGCCTCGTTTCCGGTGAAGGCCTAATTATCGCTAACTCCGGCATCACTCTCGGAGCTAAGTATTCAGGCAAAACGGAGCTTCAGACAGCGGGCAAGTTGTCCGTCGGAGACAATGACGGCCATTTCACACTCGGCTCGGATTCCCAGATTTCTGCAGGTCAATTAGCTGTGACCCCAGCAGAATCCGTAGGTAGGCTCACAGTTAATGGAACTCTGAATTTGACCGGAGGGGAGTCTGACATCGGATCAGCCGACATTGCTGTCGCCCCGACCGCGCCCGGTAAGGGGCTTAACCTTGACGGTTCGACGACAAAATTAACGACAACAGGTAAGGTCACTGCGACCGGTACCGATGCCCTTAAAGTCGCCGGTGCCGGGATGACAGTCGGTGACCTCGAAACGAATGCCGGGAGTACTTTAGTTACGAATAACGGCACACTGACTGTGAACGGAACGCTTAAGGCAACCGGCGAAGACGCGATTACCGTTTCCGGTTCGGGTAGCAAACTCATTGCGAACGGTGACCTGAGTCTTTCGGGTAACACGCATAAAAGTGTGATTGAAATCTCCGGAAGCGCATCGATGACGGCGAAGGCCGACAAGATTCTGAGAAAGGGTGAAGACGGAAACATTGCATCCGTTGTAGGCGGAAGAATCGGCGTTACCGATAGCAGTGCCGGCTATGTTGATCTCGAGGGAATAACCGATTGGATTAGTAACAACTTCAATGATGGCATCGTAGAAGGAAAGAAAAAAATTTCGCTCGACCAAGTCTCTCAAATTATGGGGGCGCTTAACGGGAACGGAAAAGATTCAAGACTTCTCTTGCGGTTAGGGGATGACTTTAACTGGTCGGACTACGAAATTGATTTCGGTGAAGCTAATCCGATTGACTACGATAAATTCAAATTGGTCAATGGCGTTGCTGCCTCAGACAAAGATATTGACAATGTTAATGGCAACGTCACCGGAACTAATAGTTGGAAGAGCGCAAAGCTTAAGCAAGGAGAGGAGAAACTCAAGATCGGTTCTCTCGGAGAAGACAACATTTCCTCTGACGATGACGTCAGGGGCGATTTGACGCTCAATCATCCGAGTGACGGAATATTTGTAAAAAACTCTTCAGGCGAAGTTGCCGATGTTGAACTAATCGGTTCTGCAAAGTCCGGAGATTTGGAATCAACGCTAAAACTGATTGGAAACGGTCAAGTCGGTTCAGTCACGGGAAGCGGCAACAGTGCCAACACGAAACTCGTTCTTTCCGGAGAAGGGACAAACCGGGCGACTATTACGACAAAGGATCTCGGAACTGACAACAACGCCCTCGGTGTCGTAGCGCTGGATAACGCAAAGGGTACTGTAATCGGTGGCGTCGTTGCAGGAACACTCGAACTGAACAACTCGGAGATGGATCTTTCCGGCGCTCTTAAAACCAGGGCGCTCGAAAACACGAATAACACCGACAGAAATCGCACCGGTGATGTGAAAGTAACCGGGCAAAGTTCGTTAAACCTTGCCTCAGCCGACATTGGCGGCTCTTTGACGATTGATGCAAACTCGTCCTTTAAGACCAAAGATAACGGCAGCGTTTCTGTTAAAGGAGCAACTCTAGTTGACGGTGCCGGCTCATCTTACGTTGCAAGCGGTGACTCAAACATGGGCGATGTTACGGTTAAAAACGGCGCAACCTTCGGCTATGACGCAGAGGGACATCCCGTTGGCGGAAAACTTAAAACTATGAACGGGTCAGTTACCGTTTCTTCCGAGAACGACAACAATCGCTCTCGGTTATACGCCTCTGAACTGGACATTGACAAATCTCTTTCAGTTAAGGCCGGTGATGTCGATACACACGGTCCCTTGACAGTCAAAGGGAATAGTTCTTTCACAAGCGGCACAAAAGTCACCGCCCGAGACAATGCTTCTCTAGGCAGTCTTGATGTGAAAGAGGGATCTTCCTTTGATATCGGTCCCAATATGTTGAAGGTACTCAAGAATCCAGTGGATAACACCACAGCGACCTCGGGTGATGTAAACGTGTCCGATCCGACTTCCTCTGTCAGTGCAGGTTCGGCTGAGATTGCAGGGAATCTGACTGTTAAGAATAACGGCTCCTTTATGACGTCCGAAGGTCAAACTTCAACCGGTCGTACTTCCGTTGATGGTTCTGTCACGCTTGAGAACAAGGGTATCGTCCAAGTCGCCGGCGACTTTAAAGCAGGCGGAAAACTTACGCTATCGAAAGAATCTAACTTTAGTGTCGACGGGAAAGCCGAGATGACAGGCCTTATTGTGGACACTTCTAATGTAAGTGTCGGAGATAGTCTTACGGTCGACACGACTGACGTGGTTCTTGTGAAAAACGGCGGAGCCCTTTCGGCAGGGAATGCTCTTTTGAATGAGGTTAAAGTCGAAAACGACCCGGAAAACGCAATTAAGACGAATAAGCTTTCCTTCGGTAAGGAAGGTGGCTTAGGAACCCGCATTCAGAAACTTCATCTTGCCGGAAATACCGAACTCACGTTTAACACCTCGTCCGATTCGAGTACGGATGCCGGCGTGAACGTTGTTAACGACCTCACGGTTGCTTCGGGAGTCAATGCCACGATTAACGGCATTGCAGCGCAATACGGCGCAATTACGGTGAACGGAAATCTTGACGCTCAAAAGATCGTCCTTACGGCAACTCAAGAGACCGGGCCCGGAACCTTGGATGTAGCAGGGAATTCGGAAACTCCGGCTTTAGCCCGATTCGGTGAGTTGGACCTAACCGGTGCTGCTTTCGGTTCTATCAAAAAAGGTCTTCTTGCTGTCGGAGGTCAGGAAGCCTTAGATGCGAACATAGAGAGTCTTAGAGAGGAGGCCAAGGCAGCGCTAAAGAGTGCCAGGCAAACGGATGTGGACGTTTCGTCTATCCTTTACATCAACAGCGCTTTGTCGGCACCGAACGGCACCCTGACGGTCGGTGATACAACCGGCATGCAATTTGGCGACAACACTTTCGGCATCGGAACAGGTGGCTTCATGATTCTCGATCGCGGTGCTATGGACGAACCGGTAATCGAAAACGGCAAGACCAAGTACACCGCGCAACTGACCGGCAACATTGTCAATAACGGCAAGATGATGTTCAAGAATGTGAAAATCTCCGGCGGTACTGTGATTACCTTGGCTGACGGCAATCACACCGTCAGCGGGGATGACGCGAACTTCCTTTCCGGAAATTTCCTGTACGACGCAAGACTGGCCGGCAATAACCTGATATTTACGATGTCGGAAACCGGTGCGGCGATTGTCGGCGGATCGCTTTCCGAATCCTTGCAAGAGACGGTGATGAATCTGGCGGAAGGCGACGGATTTGATTCTTCTCGTCGAGACGGTGCCGGTTGGATTGCTTCCGTGATGGAAGACGTCACCGGTGACGGCAATCGCACCCCCGAACAAATCGGGCGTGATTTCGGTTCTGCTCTTGAGTCCGTATCGAGAATGACAGCGCAGTCCGGTACGTTCCTTGTGACGGACACGGTCAAGCACGTTGCTGCCGGTTCTGTTGAGGAACGCCTCGGCTTTAGTTCGGCAATCGGGACAAGCGTTGCAACGGAAGAAACCTTCGGTCGCACCCTTTGGGCCACTCCGCTATATAACAAGACCAAGGCCGACGCCTTTAAGGCCGGAAACTTCACGTCCGGGTCGGATGTGGATATGTACGGTATTACGGTCGGAGCGGACGTTGTCGTTCGGGATGATACGCGCTTAGGTGCGGCGCTCTACGCCGGTTCCGGAAAGGCCGATTCTCGAGGAAGCTTGGCGACGACCAAGAACGACTTTGACTTCTACGGCGCCGCCTTGTACTTCGGTCACAACACCGGAGCCTGGTCGTTCATGGGAGATTTGGGCTTCGGCTATGTCACCAACGACGTTAAACAGACCAATCACGGTCTCGTGAAGTCCGACATGGATTCGTCCGTCTTTACGGCAGGTCTTAAAGCCAAGTATGGCTTTGATGTCGCCGGCATGCAGGTTGCTCCTTTTGCAGGACTGCGATTGAATCACGTCGATTCGAAGAACTACAGCGCGAAGACGAACGCACAAGGGACGATTCTCAATTCGCACGGGACGGCTAAGACCTATGCGGAAGTACCTCTCGGAGTTCAGTTGTCGCGCGACTTTATGACGCAGACCGGCTGGACGATCAAGCCTGCCCTCGATCTTGCGGTCACCCCGGTTGTGGGTTCGAAGAACCTGACCGAGACGATTCGCTTTACGGGAGTCGGTCAGGATGTAACGACCTCGTCGGAAGTTCTCGACCGCATGCGCTACTCGGCTGCGCTCGGCGTCTCCGGCGGCAAGGATAAGGTCGGTTTCGGTGTGTCGATCGGCTACAGTGGATCGAAGAACACCGACGCCTTTGCCGTCAAAGCCAACGTGCGTTGGACGTTCTAGCAACCTAAGGCAGTCTTCTTGAAAAGAGGACTGCCGATACTGTTCCTGATAAGGCCCTGAGTCGCAGATTCGGGGCTTTATTGTCCTCGGCAGGGATGAGATTGATCACGTCTTCAAGTCGCTTTAAACCCGTGGTATCTCCTGAAGAGACAGACTAAGGGGGTTTAAGGTCAATGCTTTAACGAAGCAAGCGCCACGCCGTCTGCACGGTCCTTTTAAAGAGTCTTTGATTGATTAAGAGTCAAAGAGGAGAAAAGAGAATCCTATCGCAACAGAGAACCGGAGGTTTCTTGCAGGATGCATACCTTTTGAGGGTAGAGGAATCTTCAGAACCGCAACGACCGTCTGGGAATACCGGCAGTCTCAGGGAAGACAGGCAGGGATTTTCGGTCGGACTCACGGATGCCTCAGACGATTTCTCGTAAAAGACGAATTACGTCACTAAGGTCTCGAGACCATGGGAGGCTTCCGACACATACGGGATTATTCTTTCTGAGAACGGTTGAAATCTACTCGAGTCCTTCCCGGGAGTTCACAGACTTACGTCAGTCAAGAGTCGTGGGGAATACCCTAACGGCTTGGAAATAATCGCCGAAGTTCAAATAGAATGTTTATGCGTTCCGTGATTCATCCCAATCGGGAGGATATGGGAAGCACACAAAAGCCCCTTTCTCAGGGTTAACTATAGCGACTGACCGGCAATTCTTCACGTGCCGAGTTGCCGTCAAGTTTATCAAAGGAGCTTTTCCTATGTTTGAAGTTCTACTGACCCTCGCGGTGATTGCAATCGTCGCCTGGAGTATCTTCCAAAACTACTACCCGCCCACCGTACTTTTGCTCGCAGGACTTGTCTTTCTAGCGGTCGCAGCATTTATGGGCGTGGACCCCGTAGCCGCAAAAAAATCCACACAGTTTTTGGGATTTGATTTTGCACAGGCGTTTGCCGAGCAGATGAAGACGAGGCTCCCGGGGCTCGGGCTTAACATCATGTGGATTGCCGGTTTCTCGTACTACATGGACAAAATCGGCGCCTCAAAGGCCCTGGTTAAAGCGTGTGTCCGTCCGCTTTCGGCAATTCGCTCACCATACGTGCTGTTGGCCGTCACCTATGTAATCGGTCAATTCATGGCGCTTTTCATTAACTCGGCGGTCGGCCTCGGACTCCTTCTGATGGCTTCGATTTTCCCGCTTCTGGTGGAACTCGGAGTCTCTCGGACGTCCGCTGCGGCCGTTATCGGTTCGACGTGTTGCTTGGATTTAGGACCTTCCTCGTCAAATGCCATGCGTGCGGCCGATCTATTAAACACCGATGTCGTCACATACTTTGTGCATAACCAAATTCCCGTGGCACTCTGTGTGATTGCTACGGTGGCAGTCGGGCACTTCTTCGTTCAGCGGTGGTTTGACCTGCGTGACGGTCAGACTGCGAACGCCGGAAGCAATTCTCAAGAAAAGCAAGATGTCAGCAAAGCCTTCGAAGGAGCAGGCCCCGCTTACTACGCGATTTTGCCGATGCTTCCGCTATTTCTGCTCATCGTGTTTTCGCCCATGGTTTATGCCGGCGTGAAATTATCTCTTCAAACAGCCATCATCATTTCCATTCTGATTGCGTTTGCGGTCGACCTTGTCACGCACATGAAAGTCAAGGATGTGATTGCACGCACAAAAGCAGTCTACGAGGGTATGGGAAAGGTCTTTACATCAACGGTGGCTTTAATTTGCTGCGCAGAACTCTTTGCTCTCGGAATGACCAAGGTCGGCGGCATTTCACTCATGATTAAAGCGGCGGCCTCGATGGAATCGGCCGGAATCTGGGTCATGCTCTTTGTGATGATCGGCATTATGGTCATTGCCACACTTGTTACCGGGTCGGGTAACGCCGCTTTCTTCGCTTTTTCGCCGTTACTGCCCGAAGCGGCTGCTTCGGTCGGTATGAATGCAGCCATTCTTGCGGTTCCGGTTCAGCTTTCGGCCGGTATCGCGCGCACGATGTGCCCGATTGCCGGTGTCATGATTGCTGTTTCGAGTATCGCCGGAATTACGCCCTTCCAAATCGTACGTCGGACGATTCCCGTGATGGCCATGGCGCTTGTCGTGAACGTTGCCGCTTCGGCGATTTTCCTCTGATTTAACTGCACGGCGGCATTCCGATCTCGGAGTGCCGCAAGGAGTCCAACATGAAACACGCTACCTTGATTCGCCATGCTCACGTTTTTGCTCCCGAGGATTTAGGGCAACGCGATGTGCTGATGGTTAACGGACGCTTTCTTGCTGTCGAGCCGGATTTAGCTGTGACACTACCTGAGATGGAGACGATTGACGCCGAGGGAAAAATCCTCACTCCGGGGTTCTTCGATCAACATATTCACGTCACAGGCGGCGGCGGGGAAGGCGGTCCCGTATCGCGTACTCCGGAACTTAATCTTTCCGAGCTTGTCGCCTGCGGGACAACCGATGTCGTCGGTGTCTCGGGAACGGATTTTATTTCCCGCTCAATTGAAAACCTTTTAGCCAAGATTCGGGCTTTGTCCGAAGAGGGCGTGAGCACGTGGATGTACACGAGCAACTACCGTTACCCTCCGACTACATTAAGTGGGGAGGTTTCTAAAGATATCTTTATGGTCCCTGAATGCCTCGGCGTAAAAATTGCTATCGGGGACCACCGCAGTTCCTTCCCGACGCAAGATGAGCTTCTTCACCTGCTCTCGGATATTCGCCTTGCGGGCATGATTTCCGGCAAGATCGGCGTCTTACACATTCATTCCGGTGATATTCCCGGGGCTTTCGATATGTATCGCGACATTGTGGCTCGGGGCTTTCCGATTAAACACATCCGTCCGACTCATTGTGCTCGTGCTCGTCATGTGTTCGACGGTGCCCTGCAATTTGCCCGAGACGGAGGCTACATTGACATAACGACCGGGGGATCTTGCTGCTTTGAAAAAGGACCGGCTCAGGCTTTCGTCGAGGCACTTGACAGCGGAGCGGATCCGAAACACATTACAATGTCCTCGGACGGACATGGATCAAAGCCCCGTTTTGATGAAAAGGGCAACATGATCGGACTTGCCGTTTGCGGAATCGAATGCAATCTCACGACTGTCCGAGAATTGGTCCAAACCTACAACATGGAGATTCCGACGGCTTTGGGATTTATTACCCGAAACGTCGCTGATTCGCATGGGCTTAAAGATCACGGGCGCGTGGGAGCCGGCGCTGTTGCCAACGCGTTACTTTTTGACGAGGACTTTAAGCTGACGGACGTCTTTGCCAAAGGGCGTTCCATGATGCGCTCGGGCGAGATTCTCGTCAAGGGAGTTTTTGAAACCTAGACCTTTTGAAAAACCTGAATACGCATCGACCGACTCCTTATCGGGAGCCGGTCGTCTTTTTAGCCGGCAAGAGCTTAGCGCGATAGACGGCAGCCTGCGAGCAAATCCGATCGATTCGAAGAGCGCTTGTCGCATTCCCGAGTTTCTTTTCTCGGGTACAAGAGCGAAGAGAAAGAGCTTCGGCGGCTTAAAGGCGACAACGCAGGCCTTGGCGGCGGCAATGTCTTCAGAAGGCGCTCCGGCAAGAGCTAGATCAGGGTTTTCTTGGCGACTTCTTTGCTACTTCGGCCGAAGAAAGTGCAATGCGACTACGCGTATCGTCGGGCGTTTCCATCACATCGCCCTCTGGAACCGTTTGTCTTCCTGAACATTTAACGTAGCAATGCGCCCGGCTTCTTCAAAGGTCAAGCGCACGCTCCGTGTGTCGACGGTGCCGTAAACGGCTCTTGCGTCGTTGTTTGTTTTAAGCGCGCTGTAGGCGAGACGCAGCAACCGCGGCAACGAGGACGAGTACGGCAAGTTTTTTTGCATCGTCTCTCTCCGATACGCTCAATCGGGGACGCTTCAAGGCCTCTCGAGGCAAACTTACCCTAAGAGACGACACAGCCGCAACGTTGAGACTCAATTAAAGGCATCCTAACAAAGGCAAATGCGAACAAGGCAAGAAAGCCTCTCTTACGTGGTCGAAAGAGAGGCTTATCGAGCCATTTGGACAAAAAAACCCGAGCCGAATTGGCTCGGGAATCGTAAACGCATCTTAATTGAGGCGTTCAGTTACTTTGTCTGCACAATCGGCGCTGCATTACGTAGCTTCAAAACGCAGTGGTATACAACGAGCAGAGCAAGAACAATCAGGGCAACGGCGACGATAAATTGCAGTCCGTGCACCATGAAGACAAACGTTCCTGCCTGCCAAGCACCGAAGATGCGGATAATCTGCTCGACAAGAGCCGTCATCGTCACGACGAACATGATGGCCATCGGCCCGTAGAGCATCCAGCCCTTGCGACCTGTGGACTTTAAGAACACAGCTAGACCCGTAAGAACGAGAGCCGACAAGAGCTGGTTCGCCGACCCGAAGAGCGGCCAAACACTCATGTATCCGGCAATGCACAGAGCGTATCCGCCGAGCAGTGTCAGAATCGTCGAGAAGACCGTATTGGTAAAAAGCTTTTGCACGGCGGTCTTTTCCTGACCCTTGGAGGGGGTAAAGAGTTCCTGCAGCGACATACGACCGATGCGAGCGACAGCGTCAACGGAAGTTAGTGCCAAAGCCGAGACGCACATCGTCAGGATGCATGCGGCAATGTTGGTCGGAACACCGAAGATTGTCGTCAGGAAGTTAGCAACCGAGTGCGAGAAGGTTTGGAAGGGGGTTCCTGCCGGAAGGACTCCGTTGGTCGCAGCCGCGCAGACCACAATCAAGGACACAACACCGAGAATGACTTCGACGCACATAGAGCCGTAACCGACAAGGCGCATATCGCCTTCGCTCGAGACCATCTTAGAGGAGGTGCCGGAACTTACGAGCGAGTGGAAGCCCGAAACCGCACCGCAAGCTACCGTCACGAAAAGAATCGGGAAGAGGTCCAGATTCTTAACAGTAAATCCGACGTAGGCCGGCATATTGAGGGTCGGGTTCTGAATGCACACACCGAGCACGCCACAGGCAATCATGCCGATTAAAAGGAACATCGACAGGTAATCGCGCGGGGTCTTTAAAAGCCACATCGGCATCACGGACGCAGCAAACAAATAGGCAAAGACCACATAGCGCCATGTGAGGGCATCGGCGTAAATCGGGAAGGCAATACCGACGGTAAGCATCGCGAGCATCAAAATGACGCCGACGACAAACTGCCTGCCGGCAGAAGGCTTACGATACTTCAAATAAAGACCGAAGCCCACGGCGACAAACATATAAAGAATCGAAATCGAGGCCGCCGCGGCATTGGGCATGAGTTCTGCGCCGGTTTTGGAATAGCCGTTGAAAGTATTGGCGACCATGTCGCAGAAAGCCGCAATGACAAGAAGCGTAAAAAGCCAGCAGAAAAGCAAGAACAACTGACGCCCCGTACGACCGACGTAGTCCTCAATAATCATACCGATGGACTTACCGCCGTTTTTCACGGACGCATAAAGCGCGGCAAAATCCTGTACGGCGCCGAAAAACACACCGCCGACCATCATCCAAAGCAATGCCGGCAACCAGCCGAACATCGCTGCAATAATCGGACCGGTCACGGGTCCGGCACCGGTGATGGATGTGAACTGGTGTGCAAACACCGTCCAACGCGAAGCAGGAGAAAAGTCCTTGCCGTCGTTTTTTTCGACAGCCGGGGTCGGACGCTTCAGGTCAATGCCCCAGGTCTTTTCCAGCCACTTAGCGTATCCGAAATAGCCGATTGCCAGCACAACGATGGCAATGAGCATTACTTCAAGCCCTGTCATAAAAAATAAACTCCGAAATAATTGTTACAGGCGCCCTTACAAGCCTGAAATGGCTCAATTTCCTAAGAGCGTTCGGAGATTCTAATCACGCACTCTTTACCGTTTGTATCGGAAATGACAAGGTGTTATCGAGCGATAAAGTTCCTAGGTAAAACACCGAAGGTTGTCTCATACAATCGGACGATTGATAGGAGAAGAGAAAAAAGCGGGTAGTTCTTCAGGTTGAACTATCCGCAAGGCAGGAATCATTTCTTCGGCTAATGGTCCGATTTAATGCCCGCACCGCATAGGGTAATTAAAACGTCCGAGCTCGCTCCGTAGGTCTCCTGATAGGCCTCCCACGCAGCAAAGTTTGCCGCTGTCGTATGTTCGATGTAAAAGCCTTTCTTAGCCAGGCGTTCGCGCCAAGCCAGAAGACGGTTTTCCGGCGCCCTGACAAAGACAACGTTGTGTTTGCGTGCTAAGGTGAGAATTTCCTTAGCGCGTAAGGGTTTTCCGATGGCAATACCTTCGGCAATCGTGGGCCGGACAGCAACGGGAAGCGCCTCGTCCGAATTCTCTCTGTACGCCTCATACAGGGGATCGCAATGTTCGCTTTGCAAGGCAATGACCTTCGGGAAGTGATCGATAACGCCGCTCGCTAATAGATGCTCCAAGGCTTTAATCACACCGAGATAAAGCGTCCCGTTTCCGACCGGAACGATGATGTGTTCGGGAATACGCCCCATTTGTTCGAAGACTTCGTAGATGTACGTTTTCATGCCTTCATAAAAGAAGGGATTGACAACGTGGTTGGCGTAATAGACCCCTTCATCGTGCACACGGGCTCGACACACGTCGGCACAGTGGTCACGCGAGCCTTCGATGACGCGACAAGCGGCGCCCGTGGCCTTAATCATCGCAATCTTTTTCGGGCTTGTCCCTTCGGGAACATAGATTTCGCAGGCGATGCCGGCGCGAGCGCAGTAAGCAGCAACGGCGTGACCGGCGTTGCCGCTTGAATCTTGGACGCACTGCGTAACACCGATTGCTTTCATGTGAGACACGAGCGTAGCCGCTCCCCGATCTTTAAAAGAGAGCGTCGGCATCATGTAGTCGACTTTTAAGAACACTCCCGGCTCAAGCTCGACCACGGGCGAAAGCCCTTCGCCGAGTGTGACGGATTGCCAGGCTTCACCGAGGCCGGTTAAAAATTCACGATACCGAAATAGACTCCAGGTCGATCGATCGATCTTCTTTAGGTCGAAAGGCTTATTAACTGGATCGAGTTCGAAAAGCCCGCCGCACTCACAGACCGGCGAGTGCGTTGTGACGGGAACTCGTTTTCCGCAACGCGTGCAATGAAATTCAAGCATAGTTACCTCCTTACTTTAATTCCACGACCGCTTCGATTTCCACCAAGCAATTAAAGTGTAGGGGAGAGGTCGAGACAATCACGCGTCCCGGTTTGTGCGCGCCGAAAAACGCAGAATAGACTTCGTTAATAGCGCCCCAATAGATGTTCGAGGGCGTGTAGACACGGCAAAAGGCCACTTGCTCCCGTGTGCAGCCTGCCGCCTTTAATACGCGATCAAGGTTATTGAGCGCCAAAGCTGCATGCTCTCGAATATCGCCTTTGGCGACCTCGCGCGTATCCGGATCGATCGAGAGTTGTCCGGAGACATACATGAGGTTGCCGACCTTGACGGCCGCCGAATAGTGCCCGGGGTTGTGTCCTTTAAAGTCCGGATGAATAAATTCCATAAATGCTCCTTATTTCATTTCTTTGTGTGGGTTGTTAAAGGTAGGTTCGACGCAGTGCATCCAAATCACTGTAAATCGTCACTTTCGATAGGCCCAGAAGACGCGCGAGTTCTTCGATACTGCCTTTGAGAAGAAAAACATCGCGATCCTGAAGTTCACGTACAAGACGCCGTCTGACATCGCGGTTGGTTTTGGCATTTACATAGCCTTCTTGTGCGACTGTTTCGCAAATGAGTCGAAAGACGGTTTTTCGCACCGAATCAGGCTTACTCTGAAGGTCGTTGCTTTCGACCTCGGTCTCCGGTTTCATTAAACCTGCCGTATCACCGTCTTTTTTCAGATTTGTCATCGTAAGGCCCGGAAGGCGATTCTGAAGCGAGTGAAAAAGCTCTTCTTGGTCAGTGACATCCTCATTCACACAAAGAGCGCCGATGATGTCGCCGGACGTATCGCGAATAAGTTCGGTTGTTGCCCGAATGAGTTTCGTGCGATATCGAAACCACCAGGGACCGATAAAGTCCCCCTCGCTACAGGCAAGCATCTCGGGAACAAGATGGCGCACTCCCTGACCGACCTTTCGGTCGGTGACATCCCCGTTGACAACATATACAACCGAACGTGCCGGATTCGTAAGGTCATGGAGCACGATTTCCGTAGACGGGCCCTGCATCCGAGCCAGAGTATCTGCAAACCGAATCCAGGGCGCAAGTTCAGGTCGAATCGTTCGTGTGGCCATAGGGCTCCTTTGTCGTATAAAAACTTCTATTTTTGTATTGTACGCAAATTACAGACGTTTGGCATTGTGTCTGAACAATTCATCTTAAGCGCAGAATTCAGTTGAAAAATGATTTGCTCTTAAGCTTATTTCTACGTAGAATTTTTTCTACGCACTTTTCCGGTCTCGGAGACTTATGATGAAAGAAACTCTTGAAAACCTTGTAGGATTAACTCTCACAGACCCGTCTGTTCCGACCCCTTCGTGTGTCATTGATTCGACGAAACTGCGTCATAACATCGAGCGAGCCAAAGCCAAAGCTGCGGCGCTTCATGTGGGATGGCGGCCGCACTTAAAAACGCACAAATCCATTGATATCGCGCGTCTTCAAATGTCAAGCCCCGAAGGGCCGGCAACAGTTTCGACCTTGGCCGAAGCGCGCTATTTTGCGCAAAACGGCGTCAAGGACATTATCTATGCCGTCGGAATTGCCCCGCAAAAACTCTCGGCAGTCGTAGCCATTCGACGCGAAACCGGTTGTGATTTGAAAATTATCCTCGATAGTGTCGAGGCCGCTAAGCTTGTTTCGGAGTTTTGTCGGCGCGAAGGGGTTTTGATTCCCGTACTGCTTGAAATAGATACGGACGGTCACCGCTCGGGTCTTGTTCCGGGTGCCCCCGAGATTGTCGCAACGGCTCGTGCGCTAACGCACGGAGCTCTGTTTAAGGGCGTTTTGACGCATGCCGGAGATAGCTACGAGTGCAGAACGCATGAAGCCATCGTTGCTGCCGCTCAAAGCGAACGCTCGGGAATTGTCAAAGCGGCAAATGACCTTCGAGACGCAGGATTTGCCGTTGATATTGTCTCCGTAGGATCTTCTCCGACCCTTATGTGTTCACAAAGTGAGGTAGGAGTCACAGAGATTCGAGCCGGTGTTTGCGCTCTTTTTGATCTATTTATGAGTAACGTCGGCATTTGTCGTATCAATGATATTGCCGTTTCGGTTTTGACAACCGTGATCGGCCGCAAAACCGATAAAAGGCGTGTAATTACCGATTCCGGATTTCTCGCAATGTCACGCGATCGAGGGACAGCGCGACAGAAAACAGACTATGGCTACGGTCTTGTTTGTGACGTGAACGGAGAACCTTTAGATTCGGGAAAAATTCTATTAACGGGAACCAACCAAGAGCACGGCATCATCACACTTCCCGCAGATTCCTCTTTAGCACAAAGCGATTTTCCGATTGGACGCCGTCTTCGGGTTTTACCTAATCATGCGTGCCCGACGGCAGCTCCCTATGCGCATCTTTTGCTTGTTGAAAACGGAAAAATTGTTGCGGTTCTTTCCCATGTACGCGGCTGGGAGACTGCGTAGAAATTCTATAGATTAAAAGGTTATTCCATCTTTTTTTAAACCCGCTACCGGGTGCAGGTAACGTGTTTTTTACCCGCACCCTCAAACCTAGGGATTTCCCTGATGTGTAAAACCTTGTGTGTTTTTTGTCGTCGTTTTGCGGATTTCCGAGGTTCTTTTAACTGACACACTTTCTTACATGCTAGCATCTAGTACATAGTACTTAGTCGGTACAGTCTAGTGCTTTACGACTAGTACTTTTATTTCTTGTAAAAAAAAGAAAGATGGTCCCATGAAGAAATCCGATTTAAGTGTTGTAGCTATTCTTTATCTCTTCGTTTTCTTTTTTGCCTACCAAACGCATCAACTCCCCGAAGAAGCTCAGTCGTATCCCGGCTTTCTTTTGGCCGTGATTTTTATTCTCAATACGATTTATCTTGCTGTCGCATTGTGGCGTTGGAAGGTTAAAAAGCTCTTTAAAGACGATTTAGAGCACCTGTACGACGGTTTCATTCCAAGTCAATTCTTTACCGTGATGGTCGGAGCGGCCCTGTATGTGGCCCTCATTTACTGGATCGGCTACTACATCGCGAGCACCCTGTACATGGCCGTTGCTCTTGCCCTTTTGAAAGTTAAAGCCAAGTGGATTGCTGTGGTTATCATCTCGCTTCTTGTCGTCATTTGGCTTGTCTTTACGTTGTTCTTGAAGGTCCCCCTTCCTGTCGGACAACTCTTTTTCTAACCGGTCAGGAGAACAGCGATGTTAGAAACATTATCTTTGATGGGTGCCGGTTTTATTAATGCGGCCACTCCCGTAAATTTAATTGCAATGGTTTTGGCAACGACGTTCGGCCTTGCAATCGGATGCTTACCCGGTCTTTCGGCAGCCATGGGCGTAGCACTTTTACTGCCCGTGACATTCGGGATGCACCCGGCAACGGGCCTGATTGTCCTCGGCGGTATTTACTGCGGCGCCATTTTCGGCGGATCGATTTCAGCGATTTTGATTCATACACCGGGAACTCCCGCCTCGGCGGCAACGGCAATCGAAGGTTACCAGCTGACACTAAAAGGGCATGCGGCTCGTGCCTTGACCGTTGCGTGCGTTGCCTCGTTCGTGGGCGGTCTCTTGTCGTGCCTCTCTCTTTACTTTTTCTCGCCCCCCTTAGCGGCCCTTGCGATGCAGTTTAAGAGCCCGGAATACTTCTGGCTCTCGCTTTTCGGTCTGACGGTCATTGCAGGTGTCGCCTCCAAATCCTTGATTAAGGGACTGATTTCAGGCTTTTTGGGCCTTTTTATTTCCACAATTGGCATGGATCCGATGGAAGGCATCGAACGCTTTATGTTCGGTCAGGATGCTCTTTTCGGCGGCATTAACGTGACATGTGCTCTGATCGGCTTGTTTTCCATGTCTCAAGTTTTGATCCTGGCGGAAAAGAAGATCGTCGAACGCGGAAAGGCCGCGAAAGTCACCGACCGGTTCGGCCTGTCGCGTGAAGACATCAGGAGGATTACACCCACGTGCTTGAGAAGCTGGATTATCGGCAACATTGTCGGCATTTTGCCCGGTGCCGGTGCGACGATTGCCTGCTTTATGGGATACAACGAAGCGCACCGCTGGAGTAAGCACAAGGAAGAATTCGGTAAGGGCAGTATCGAAGGCGTAGCCGGCTCCGAAGCCGCTAATAATGCCGTGACAGGCGGGTCGCTCATTCCGACGTTGACACTCGGCATTCCCGGAGAATCCGTGACGGCGGTGTTAATGGGAGGTCTTATTATTCACGGCCTGCAGCCCGGGCCCGAACTCTTTACGACCTACGCGGGCATGACCTATACGTTCTTTGCCGGTTTTGTTTTCGTGCAGTTTGCGATGCTTGCAGTCGGTATGTGCGGCGCCAAGTGGTTTGCTCACATTGCGCGTCTTTCCGACGCTATCTTGATTCCGTCGATTGTGCTTTTGTGCGTTGTGGGCTCGTACGCCATTCACAATTCGCTTTTTGACGTGAGCATGATGCTTTTGTTCGGTCTTTTGGGTTACCTGATGCGTAAATTCGACTTCAGTACCCCGGCTATGGTCTTGGGTCTGATTTTGGGTCCGATTGGCGAGCGCGGTTTGCGTCGTGCGCTGCTCCTGAATGATAACGACCCGAGTATCTTCTTTTCCTCGTCGCTGTGCTGGATTTTGATTGCTCTGTGCGTGGTCGGCATCCTGTCGCCGATTTTGATGGGACGCCTGGAAAAGAGAATGGTTCATCGGGCCAAGAGCAATACGGCCTCAGCCTCAACTAAATAACTTGATTGCAGTATCCATATTTGATAAGGAGAAACCTATGAAAAGACGTGTTTTGGGAATGGCTCTTGCAGCTTCATTTGCTCTGACCCTTCCGTTTGCCAGTCACGCGTGGGAACCTGCCGGCGACGTTTCCGTAATCGTCGCCTACAAGGCCGGGTCCGGTACCGATAAGACTTGCCGTCCTTTGATTATGATGGCTGAAAAGTATGTCGGTAAGACCCTTGTAATTCACAACATGCCCGGCGGCGACGGCAAAATCGGCTGGACGGATTTAATCAAGGCTAAACCTGACGGACGCACGATCGGCTTTGTCAACCTTCCGACGTTCACGCAATACATTGCCGAAGGAAAATTTAAGGTCGACCAGATTGTCCCGGTTTGCAACCACGTGACGGAAACGGGCGTCATCGTCGTTAAAGCCGATAGCCCCTACAAGACCTTGGATGACCTCGTTGCGGCGATGAAGAAGAACCCGCGCCTTAAGGCCTCGACAAACGGCAACCGCGCATCGAACCACATTTCCGCGCAACTGTTTGCCAACTCGGCTAAGGTCAAGTACAAGGCCATTCCGTACGGCGGAACGGCCGATCAACTTTTGGCTCTGCGTCAGGGTGAAGTGGACTTTTCATGTCCGAAGATTGCCGACGTGGCGAGCATGATTCACGGGGATAAGCCCGAATTGCGTGTTCTCGGCATCTTTGACACCAAGCGTGATGCGGCTCTGCCGAATGTTCCGACGTTAAAAGAACTCGGCTACTACCCCGAGTGGTACGGTTCGGCCCGCGCCATCGTGCTTCCGAAGGGCGCTCAGCCGGAGATTGTTAAGTTCTACGCCGATGCCTTCTTAAAGACGATGCAAGATAAGGAATGCGCCGAATTGCATCACAAGGCCGGTTTTAACATGGATTACAAGAATCCGAAAGAATTGGCCGACCTCATCCAAGCGCAGATTAATTTCTGCCAAATGACGGTCAAGCCCGAATTCTGGAAGTAATCGATTTAAAAATTCAAAACGGATAGTACTTTTCCTCCCTTTGGTTTCGCTTTTGTCGGGTGTGCGAAATCAAAGGGAGGTTTTTTCAGCCTTATGCGACAGTGTGCTTCGGGTGAATTTCCTGTAGGGAATACACGCGCGCATCGGCTAGGTGTTTGATGCCTTCGACCGCGGCACGGCCGCCTGCAATCGTCGTAAAGTAGGTGACGCGATGGCCGAGAGCCGCCAGACGAATCGCTCGGGCATCGTTAATTTCGCCCTTCGATTCATTGCTTGTCATAATGAGAAGCTGCAGGGCTTTGTTCTTAATCATATCGAGAACGTTCGGGCGACCGTCACTGACCTTATTGATGATCTTGCAATCGATTCCGGCATGGGCAAGCGCTGAAGCCGTTCCGCGAGTTGCTACGAGCTTGTAACCGGCATCCGCGAGTTCCGCGGCAACAACGATGGCTTTAGGCTTATCGTCATCACGCACGGAAATAAAGACCGTGGATCCTGCGGGCGGAAGGGTATTTCCCGCGCCGAGCTGGCTCTTAAAGAGCGCTTCACCGAATGTGGCTCCGACTCCCATCACTTCGCCCGTTGAGCGCATCTCGGGGCCTAAAACCGGATCGACACCGAGGAATTTGGCGAAGGGAAACACCGCTTCTTTGACGCACATGTGCGTGGGTTTGACTTCCACCGAGATGCCTTGTTTGGCAATGGAGTCTCCGACCATGCAGCGTGCCGCCACCTTGGCAACTTGAACGCCCGTGGCTTTGGAAACAAAAGGAACCGTACGGCTGGCGCGGGGATTGACCTCGAGGACATAGACTTCGGGCTTTTCCGTTACAGCATTTTTTACTGCAAACTGCACGTTCATCAGGCCCACGACACCGAGGGCTTTGGCCATAAGAACGGTCTCGCGTCGTACTTCCTCGAGGATATCTTCCCGAAGACTATAGGGCGGAAGTGAACATGCCGAGTCGCCTGAGTGCACACCGGCTGCTTCAACGTGCTGCATGAGACCTGCGATTTTGACCTCCTGTCCGTCGCTTACGGCATCGACGTCCATCTCGACGGCGTCATCCAAAAAGCGGTCTAACAGAACAGGGCTATCTTCGCTCACGACAATGGCTTCGTGCATGTAGCGCATGAGTTCCTTATCGTCGTGCACGATATCCATCGCGCGTCCCCCGAGGACATAACTCGGACGCACTACGATGGGATAACCGATTTCGTGCGCACAGGCAAGGGCCGCCGATTCCGTGTGCGCCGTGCGGTTTTCGGGCTGTCTGAGACCGAGTTGGGTAATTAGGCCCTTAAAGCGCTCACGATCTTCGGCGCAGTCAATCGCATCAGTGGAGGTGCCGATAATGCGAATGCCTTCTTTTTCCAGGTCTCGGCAAATCTTTAAGGGTGTCTGTCCGCCGTATTGGACAATCACACCGTCAGGCTTTTCTACGTGACAGATTTCCAAGACGTCTTCAAGCGTCACGGGCTCAAAGTACAGGCGATCGGATGTATCGTAGTCGGTCGAGACCGTTTCCGGGTTGCAGTTGACCATGATGGTTTCGTACCCGTCTTCATGTAAGGCCATCGAAGCGTGCACGCAGCAGTAGTCAAATTCAATGCCCTGACCGATTCTGTTCGGTCCCCCGCCTAAAACGACAATCTTCTTACAATCTCTGGGATTGGCTTCGTTTTCTCCGGAGTAAGTCGAGAACATGTAGGCCGTTTTAGTTTCAAATTCGGCCGCACAGGTATCGACGCGTTTGTAAACCGGATGCAGGTTCAGGGTGTAGCGCTTTTCTCGGACATCCTTTTCCGACGTGTGTGTCAGGCGGGCAATTCGTTTGTCCGAAAAGCCTTTTTTCTTTAAGTAAAAGAGGGCGTCCCGGTCGATTTCTTGTAATGAGACTGTTTCAAGGCGCTTCTCGATACGCACGAGTTCCTCGATTTGCGCGAGGAACCAGGGATCGATCGACGTCATGCGGTAAAGCTCTTCGCACGTCAGTCCGATTCGCATGGCATCGGCGACATAAAGGATGCGCTCGGGACCGGCTTCACTGACTTCGTGGATGATTTCTTCCCGGTCGTTCGAAAGGCTCGTTAAGCCGTCTTTTCCGGTCTCCAGTCCGCGAAGAGCCTTTTGTAGGGACTCCTGGAAGGATGAGCCCACAGCCATCACTTCACCGACGCTTTTCATCTGAGTGGTTAAGCGATCGTCAGCTTGCGGGAATTTTTCAAAGGCAAAGCGCGGAATCTTCGTGACAACGTAGTCAATCGTCGGCTCGAAGGACGCAGGTGTTGCACCGTCCGTGATATCGTTTTTCAGTTCATCGAGCGTGTACCCGACGGCAAGCTTGGCAGCGACTTTGGCAATCGGAAAGCCCGTGGCTTTGGAGGCCAAGGCCGAGGAGCGCGACACACGCGGATTCATCTCAATGACAATGAGGCGTCCGTTTTTCGGATTAACGGCAAATTGTACGTTCGAACCCCCGGTATCCACGCCGATTTCACGTAGCACGGCAATCGAGGCATCGCGCATGATTTGGTATTCTCGGTCCGTTAGGGTTTGAGCCGGGGCTACGGTGATGGAGTCGCCCGTGTGAATACCCATGGGGTCGAGGTTTTCAATCGAGCAGACGATAATGCAGTTATCGTTCTTATCGCGCACGACTTCCATCTCGTATTCTTTCCAGCCGAGAAGGGACTCTTCGATCAAGAGTTCATGCGTGGGCGATAGTTCCAGCCCGCGTTCGCAAATCTCGACGAATTCCTGCATGTTGTAGGCAATGCCGCCGCCTGTCCCGCCTAAGGTAAAGGAGGGACGAATAACGGCAGGGAACCCCACTTGCGACTGGACTTGCAGGGCCTCGGCCATGTTGTAGGCAATGCCCGATCTCGCCGATTCCAGGCCGATGCGGCTCATAGCCTGTTTAAACCGTTGACGATCTTCGGCTTTATCGATGGCATCGGGTGATGCTCCGATCAGTTCCACCCCATAGCGCTTAAGAACTCCGGAGCGATTTAGCTCCATCGCAAGGTTCAGGGCCGTTTGCCCGCCCATGGTCGGCAAAACGGCATCGGGCTTTTCCCGAGCAATGATGCGCTCTAGGACGCGTGCGTCCAAGGGCTCGATATAGGTAGCATCGGCCGTATCGGGGTCGGTCATAATCGTTGCCGGGTTGGAGTTGGCGAGTATGACGCGATACCCTTCTTCGCGAAGGGCTTTGCAAGCTTGTGCTCCGGAGTAGTCAAATTCACAGGCCTGACCGATGATGATGGGGCCGGCGCCGATAATCAGTACGGATTTTATGTCAGTGCGTTTGGGCATTTTTAGTCCTTGTTTTCTGTCATGCGAGAAAGTAGGGGGCCCGAGGATTGAAATTCGGGCACGAGCATTTGTCCGACTTATCGTCGGTTCTTTCGCATGAGAGAGGCGAACTGATCAAAAAGTGTGGCGATGTCGTGGGGACCGGGACTTGCTTCCGGATGTCCCTGAAAACTCATGGCCGGAGCATTGAGAAATTCCAGCCCTTGCAGCGACCCGTCAAAAAGACTGGCGTAAATCCCGGATACATTTTCAGGAAGTGTCGTTTCATCGACGGCAAAGCCGTGATTCTGACTTGTAATTGCGACGCGATGCGTACGGCGGTCCGTGACCGGGTGGTTGGCCCCGTGGTGACCGAACTTCATTTTCACAGTCTTGGCCCCGGCGGCAAGCCCCATAATCTGATGGCCTAAGCAAATGCCGAAAAGGGGGATTTTCTTCTCAAGGAAAACGCGAGCGGCTTCAATCGCATAGGTGCAAGGCTCGGGATCTCCCGGGCCGTTTGATAAAAACACACCGTCCGGATGCATCGCAAGAACGACATCGGCAGGCGTCTTTGCCGGAACGACCGTCACACGCATGCCGCGCTCTGCCATCATTCTGAGGATGTTGCGCTTAATGCCGAAGTCGTAGGCAACGACGTGAAAGGGGAAAGCCGCCGGCCTGTGAAAGCCCGGGGCCCCTTCATCTCCTGTCATGGTCCAAAGTCCTTCGGTCCAGTCATAGGGCGCATCGGTTGTGACTTCGGAGGCTAAATCACGACCGACCATCGAGCCCCAGGAGCGGGCTTGATTGATTGCCGACTGAAGTTCTTCTTGAGTTAAATGGCCGTCTTTCGCAACGACGATGGTTCCTGCCATGGCCCCTTTGGTGCGTAAACGACGCACGAGAGCGCGCGTATCGATGTCGTAAAGCGCGCATTTGCCGTGAGCCTTCAGGTAGTGCTCGAGCGAATCGGTTGCACGAAAATTGCTCACAACGGGGCTTGCGCACCGGAGAATCAGTCCGGCTGCTGCAACGGTCGGACTTTCGGAATCCTGCTCATTGACGCCGACATTGCCGATGTGCGGGTAGGTGAGCGTGACAATCTGGCCTGTGTAACTCGGGTCAGTCAGGATTTCCTGATATCCGGTCATGGCGGTGTTAAAGACCACCTCGGCCGTGACGGAGCCCGGGGCGCCCAATGAGCGTCCGCGATAGACGGTTCCGTCGGCAAGCGCCAAAGCAGCTTCGGGCCGTGTGTCAAGTTGTATGGAGTTCAAGAGTCTCTCCTAGGTTCGTAAAGTGTCCTTTCGCATTGCGCGGGGCCTTGGCGCCCGACTTTAAGGACTCGGAACAAAGGGCATCTGTCCCGTAACTAACATATAAATAAATTATTATAGTAGAGACTCTTAGCGCTTGTCGCTTGACTTATGTTCGCCGTTCGGAGCGATTATATGAGCCTTTCGTAGGACTTGATTCCGGACATTTTTTCCTCAAATCGATGCCGTACATATCGTCAAGTCGTCGGCCTTTTTGTATCGTAATCGATTCCTTGCCCTCTGAAAGGGACGGAGAATCATTTTAGGCGGCACAAAATACGGCAGTTTCCCTATTTCACTTTGCTTGGCTTTCCGATATGATGAATCGGTTGGACCGAGAATGTGCCCCTCATCGAAAATGAATCGTATGTCTTTTGAACGTCAAAAACCCGTTATCCATGCACGCAACGTGCAGTCGATGCGAATGTGTATTGCCCTCTGAAGGCGACGCACCGCACGGGTTTTCTGACGCACTAAAAAACCTCCTTATCGTCTTGCGGGTGTCCCGCTCATAAGTTCGGATTCGTCCGTTTGTCGGACCGATTCCGCCATGTTGTTATTCCTTACTTTTTTCACAAATCGGAGAAACTATCATGAAACCATCGTTCAAACGCACTGTCTTTTTTGTGTCCGTTGCAGCCTTAATCGGCACTGCATTGACCGGATGCGGCGAAGAGAAAGCCTCGGACTTCAAAGTTGTAAAAATCGGTGTTGTCGGTGAGTACAACGCCCAGTGGGAGACTGTTAATCAGAACCTTGCATCGGACAAAATCCGTGTCGAACTTGTCAAGTACTCGGACTACGCCACGCCGAACCGGGCGCTTTTGGATAAAGAAATCGATTTAAATGCCTTCCAGCATAAGGCCTTCTTGGCTAACGACATCGCCCGCAACGGCTACAAGATTACGGACATCGGCGTTACGCTTGTCGCACCGCTTCGCATCTATAACAACAAATCGAAGATTTCCAAAATTTCTGACATCAAGGACGGCGACAAAGTCGCCATTCCGGCGGATTTAACAAACGGGGGTCGCGCAATTAAGCTTCTTGAGGCTGCAGGCTTAGTTACCGTAGACCCGACCAAGGGGTATGTGCCCAATAAAACCGATATCACGCACTACAACGTCAAAATCGAGATTGTCGAGGCCGAGTCGGGAATGTTGGCCAATCTTTTACCCGATGTCACGGCTGCCGTCATTAACGGCGGCAACGCCTTTACGGCAAAACTCAATCCGGCGACCGATTCGATCTTCTCGGAAGATATCGGGCCCGATAATCCTTACTTCGCGCGCCTTGCGAACGTCATAGTTTCTCGCACGGACGACACTCAAAAAACCGAATACAAGAAGGTCGTCGAGGCCTATCACAAGCAAAACGTCGCTCAAACCCTGAAAGACGCGTACAAAGGCGCCTTTATTCCGGTTTGGGCCGGATCCGGCGAGTACAAACTCAAGTAAAACAACATACGGGAAGCCGGAATTTCCGGCTTCTTGTACACGATTATTTAGGACACGCTATGGATACCCAATCGAGCATTCATGCAATAGTTATTAAACGACTTAAGGCGTACCAAGCCGCCTCTCTTGCCATTTATGCGCACCCGGAAACCAGCAATCATGAGTATTTTGCTCAAGAGACGTTGACAGAGCTTTTGGGCGAAGACGGATTTTCGATTAAAAAAAACGTTGCGGGGCACCCGACCGGATTTACGGCCGCGTACAAGGCTCGCAAATCGGGCCCCGTGATCGTTTTTCTGGCCGAATACGATGCACTCCCGGGCATCGGACACGCCTGCGGACATAATCTATTCGGCACCACAAGTTCCTTGGCAGCCGTTGCTCTAAAGTCCGTAATCGACACGGTCGGAGGCGAAGTACGAGTCTACGGCACACCGGGCGAGGAGGGCGGAGAGAACGGCAGTGCCAAGGCAAGTTTCGTGCGTGAGGGATTTTTCAAAGACGTTGATGCGGCTTTGTGTGTTCATGCAAGCCGGGACGGCCACATTCTGACCTGTCCGTCGCTTGCGTGTGCGCCTGTGGACATTCAATTTCACGGGAAAGCGTCGCATGCAGCCAGCGCACCCGAAAAGGGCATTAACGCTCTCGATGCAGTCATTGCCGTCTATAACTCGATTAACGCCTTGCGCCAGCACCTGACAAGCGACGTTCGGATTCACGGAATCATCACGCACGGGGGCGATGTTCCCAATGTCGTACCCGACTATGCCGCCGCCAAGTTTTATTTGCGCGCCGCAACGGCTCCGACGCTCGATGCCGTTTACAAAAAGGTCGAAGACATCGTTCGGGGTGCTGCTTTATCGACGGGAGCTACCGGTTCGATGACCCCGAGCCAAAATCGCGTGGACAACACCGTGATTACGCCCTCGTTTGATGCCGTCTATGCTAAGGAGTTAGCCGCCTTCGGGTTGACTGCCGAGCCCCCGGCGTCCGTTAAAAGCATTGGTTCGACCGATGTCGGGAACGTCAGTCAAGTTGTTCCGACTATCCAACCGCAGATTCGCATCAGCCCCGGTCCGATTGCCGGGCACAGCGAAGCCTTTAAAAAGGCAGCAGGATCCAAGATGGGGCTTGACTCCGTTGCGCTAGGGGGAGAGGTGCTTGCAAGAACGGCGCTGCGCCTTATGACGGAACCTGCTCTTTTAGCAAGCATTCAAGCCGAGCACCGTGCTCAGGTGGCGCGCCAAAGCAATCCGAGGTAACCGATCATGATTGAATTGAAACACATTGTCAAACGCTTTACAGGCGATTTAAGATCGGTGACAGCCGTCAACGACGTTTCTCTTCGGATTAACGACGGAGAAATTTTCGGCATTATCGGGTTTTCCGGGGCGGGCAAATCCACGCTCGTGCGCTGTATCAATCTCTTGGAGCGCCCGACAAGCGGACAGGTACTCCTTGACGGAGTAGACCTCACGGGCCTTGCCCCGGCTTCTCTTCGGAGCGTGCGTCGCAAAATCGGCATGATTTTCCAGCACTTTAACCTAATGCCGAGTCGCACGGTCTTTGAAAATATCGAGATGCCGCTCAAACTAACAAAGGCCGGACGCGAAGAGCGTTGCGCGAAAATCCACGCTCTTTTATCTCTCGTGGGTTTATCGGACAAAAAAAATGCCTACCCCTCGGAACTTTCGGGCGGACAAAAACAGCGCGTTGCGATTGCCAGAGCACTTGCCAATGACCCTAAGGTGCTCCTTTGCGATGAGGCCACGAGCGCTCTTGATCCCAAGACAACCCGTTCGATTTTAAAGCTCCTTAAAAAGGTCAATTCCGAGCTTTCGATTACGGTCGTCATCATCACGCACCAGATGTCGGTCATTAAAAGCATTTGTGACAGAACCGCTGTTTTGGATCACGGAAAACTCATTGAAGAAGGAAGTGTTTTAGAGGTCTTTTCCGACCCGAAAAGCCCGGTGACACAAAGCTTTATTAATTCGGCAAGTAACGTCGACGGACTGATGGAAATGCTCGAAGAAGCCGAACAAAAGGGGGCAGGACCCGAGACGTCGGTGTATCTGCTCACGTACGCCGGGCAAAGCGCCGGAAAGCCTTTAATGAGCGAGCTTTATAAGCGGTTTTCCGTAAGCGCCAACATCATCTTCGGGAACATCGAACTTGTGGGCGGAACACCGTTCGGCAAACTTGCCGTGACATTTAAGGGCCGTGAAGAGGATGAAAAGAAAGCCCTTGCGTACATTCGCGAGCAGGGCGTTCGCATTGAGGAGATTAAACTATCATGAACATCCTTCATGACTTATTTCCGAACTTAGAGCGACTCGGTGGAGAATTTCTTTGTTCCGTGGAGCAAACGGCAACGATGATCGGGGTTTCCGGGACCGTTGCCTGGATTCTCGGGATTGCCGTCGGTGTCCTTTTGGTTACAACACGCCCGGGCGGCATCTTGGAGCAACGGGTTCTTTTCACGGTTTTTGACCGCTTGATTGACATCATCCGCTCGATTCCCTTCATCATTTTGATCGTGCTTTTGATTCCGCTTTCGCGCCTATTAGTGGGAACAGGATCGGGCGTGACGGGGTCTTTTGTCGCGCTTGTTTTCGGGACGGTTCCGTTTTTTGCACGCCAAATCGAATCGGTTCTCTCGGAAGTCGACGCAGGTCTTATTGAGGCGAGCGAAGCAATGGGGTTTTCACCGCGTGAGATTATTTTCGGGGTGTATCTGAAAGAATGCATCCCCGGAATCACGCGCGTGACGATGATCACATTCGTCAGTTTTATCGGCATTACGGCGATTGCCGGGGCAATCGGCGCCGGCGGTATCGGGGACTTTGCGATTCGCTACGGCTACCAGATGGGGTATCGGGACATGATATGGCTCTCGGTCTTTGTTATTCTTGCCGTCATCAGTCTTTTTCAATGGGCGGGAAACGCTCTTATTCGTCGAACGACCCACTAAAAGCGCCTCCGGGAGTCGGGCTCGGGGTCGGTTTTTCGGGCCGGTCCCGTGCTCTTTCGCTCCATGAGGCGGTTGGGGTATTCGACACGCATAATCCGGTCGGACGTTTCGCCTCTCATGCGTTTTTGCAAAATGTGAAAGGCGTACCGTCCTTTTTCTTCGAGTTGGTGCTCGACCGTTGTGATGCTCGCAAATTTATAGCGGCTCGTACTCGTGTTATCGCACCCGCAGACCGAATAATCCTCGGGAATCCGAAAGCCGCGACTGATAATCGCATCCATAACGCCGGCGGCAACCGAGTCGTTCACGGCCACAAAGGCCGTCACGTCGGGCTTTTCCTGTAGGCAATTTGTCGTTAAGCGATATCCGATGTTGTACTCCAAATCGATGTCGGATAACTCTTCGCTCGGGGAGACGGCGTGCGAGAACACGGCGACGCTTGATGTCGGGTCTTTCTGCGCCAGGCGCTCTTTGAGTCCCATCAGGCGTCTTTGTCGCATCGCAAAATGCTCGCCGAGCGACGTAGAAATAAAGGCAATGTGTCGGTGTCCGAGTGAATACAAGTGCTGGGCGAGCATGGCGCCGGCGCCGTAATCGTTCATTTCCACGGTATCTAAGGCCGCATGATCGTCCCTGTCGCCGATGACCACCACCGGAATGCGCGCATTAATGTCTTCTAAAAGTTTGACATTATTGGGCATCGTGGCAAACACGAGGCCCTTAATCCCTAAATCGAGCGCCATCTGCACGCATTCGGTTTCTTTGGCAATGTCTCGGTAGTGCGTAAAAACGAGGGTCGAGTAGTGATTGGCATCGGCCTCCTGCTGGATAGCCTGCACGATGCGCGAGTAATAGTGATTTGAAATGTTCGGACAGACGATAAGGACGGTCGGGGAGGCGGTCCCTTTACTCTGGTGCTTTTGACTCGGGCTGTATCCGGTTTCCCTCGCAATACTCTCAACCTTTTCGACGGTTTCCTTGGAAAAGGAGACGCCGGCGCGACGGCTCAGAATCATCGAGGCCGTCGTTGTCGAAACGCCGGCACGTTTGGCCACTTCCGATAATGTAATTGTCTTATAGCGCATACTCGTCACCCCGAAAAATCATCCAAAGCTTGATAAATAATTACTAAACACTTTAAGATGTTTTAGTTTCGAAACGTTCAAGTTAATAAATATTTATCGCTGTAATTCCGCATTTAAGTAGGCAAATTATACGAATACAATAGCATTGACTGCAAGAGGCGGTCAAAAACAGATAAATATTTACTAATCCTAGGAGAAATCCATGACTCAACCCTCGAAAAAAGAGATTCGAAAGGTTGTTTTGGCGTCGTTACTCGGCGCGACAATCGAGTGGTATGACTTTTTCTTGTACGGTGTCGTTGCCGGTATCGTTTTTAACAAATTATTCTTCCCGACAAGCGATCCGTATATCGGAACACTTTTGGCGTATACCACGTTTGCCATCGGCTACTTAGCTCGTCCCTTCGGCGGTTTTATTTTCGGCCACTTCGGTGACAAAATCGGTCGCAAGAGCATGCTGATTATGACGATGCTCATCATGGGTTTAGCGACAATCGGTATCGGCCTGGTGCCCACATACGCCTCGATCGGGATTGCCGCTCCCATCCTTTTACAGACATTCCGTCTCCTGCAGGGTTTAGGGCTCGGCGGCGAATGGGGCGGTGCAGTCCTTATGACCTACGAATACGCGAGCAAAAAAGAACGCGCCTTTTACGCCTCGATTCCCCAGATGGGTTTGGCGACGGGTCTATGCCTTTCCTCCGGCGTCGTCGCGTTTCTTTCTATGACTCTTAGCGATGCTCAGTTCCTCGAATGGGGTTGGCGCGTGGCTTTCTTAATGAGCGTGTTCTTGGTCGGTATCGCGCTTTGGGTTCGTCTTTCGATTCTGGAAACCCCGGATTTCCGTAAGGTTCAAGATCAAGCAGCTAAAGATAAGAGCAAGAAGGCTCTCCCGATTGTTCGCGTTTGCAAGAATCACCCCTTTAACATCCTTTTGGGGGTCGGTGCGCGCTGGGTTGACGGCGTGTTCTTTAACGTTCTTGCGGTGTTCGTGATTACGTACCTCGTCCAATACATCCACGTCGATCGCACGAGCGCCCTTGTTGTCGTGATGATTGCGGCTCTCTTGATGTGCCCCTTCATCGCATTTTTCGGTCACATGGCCGACAAGTACGGTCGCGGTAAGGTCTACGGTATTTGCGCAGTCTTGTGCGGTATCTCGATTTTCCCGTCATTCTGGTTAATGCAAAACTCGAACGGCAGCCTCTTTATGATTGCCATTGCGATCATCATCCCGCTTTCGATTTTCTACGCAGGCATCTTCGGACCGGAAGCAGCCGTCTTTGCCGACCTTTTCCCGGCTGACGTCCGTTACACGGGCATTTCGATTTGCTACCAATTCCCGGGATTTTTGGTTGCCGGTATCGTTCCCGGCCTTTGCACATACTTCATGGGCATCACGGGGGGCGATCCGATTTATGTTTGCCTGTACACGATGGTTGCCTGTTTTACGAGCGCCTTAGCCGGCTTTGTCATCCAGAAGCGTCACAACGCTGCGGTCGCCAAATACGGCGAAAACGTCGAACACATTTAAGGATAAGCGGGAAGAGGGCGAGTCGCCCCTTCCCGAAACGGGGTGTTTATTATGAGAATTTTGCAGATTTCTGATTTTCACTTGCGCGGTGACGGAAAACTCTCCTTTCAGGTTGTCGATACGGCCTCGTTCCTAAAGTCGACAAAGGCCCACTTGGAGCATGTCTTTGCTCTTGACGGTCAAAAACCCGACATGATTGTCGTCACGGGTGATATTGCCGATTCGGGCGATGAGAAGGCCTACCTCATGGTCTATGAGGCCTTAAGTAGCTTTAACGTTCCCGTGTATGCGGTTCCGGGTAACCACGACCGTCGCGATCGTATGGTCCGCATCCTCAAAGGCTGGACGATTCCGAATCCGCAAACCGCCCCTTTCCTTTGCTACGCCGTACAAACGGAGGAAGCCAGGCTCCTATTCCTCGACACGCTTAACCCCGGTTCCCACGCCGGTCACATGCGGGAGGCGGAACTTGCTTGGCTTGATAACGAACTTCAAAGCAACAAGAACGTTCCGACCCTTATTTTCATGCACCATCCCCCCTTTATCACGGGACTGCCGGCGATGGATGAGCCTTTTGAAAATCGCGAACAGATGCGCACAGTCCTTATGAAGGCGCCGTGGGCGAGGCTTTGTTGCGGTCATATGCATCGCCCGATTTTTACAGTCTGGGCAGGTGTGCCGTGTGTGACGGCCCCGGCTGCATCGATGCAGATTGAACTGGATTTTACTCCCGAAGGCGGCGATACGTTCCGCATGGAAACACCGGGGTACTTACTCCATGACTTTGAGGACGGAGTCTTTAATACCCACGTCTGTCAGATTTACAAGAAAACCGAGTTTGACGGGCCGTATCCGTTTGCCGGAAAAGTCAATCCCACGGAAGACTGAGTTTAAAGAACGACGCATCCCTTTCCCCTAAAGCGCAACACGTCCCTTGATTGCGCACCCGCCGAGTCCGAAAGGACTCGGCTTTTTTGTTCATGAAACGAGAAGGTTGCTATTTCCTGAACGTACGCCTGTCCTGTTCGTTACGATCTGTTTACGGCGAATTTCCTATGGTAAATGTCGATTTATCTCGTTTTTTCTTTTGCTATACTCTCCGGCATGTTTCACCCGGTTTTTGTTCAAATTTTTATCACATTAAGCTAACTTTAAACACTTTAAGCACCCTGTGCGGAGACAAGTTCCATGATTAAACGCAATGTCTTACTCAATCCAGGCCCGGCTACGACCACTGATACGGTCAAACTCGCCCAAATCGTTCCCGACATTTGTCCTCGCGAAAAAGAATTTGCAGACCTCATGAAGGGGTTTCGCTCGGACATTCTTAAAACCGTCCACGCCGATCCTGCCTCCTACACGGCCGTTCTTTTTTGCGGTTCCGGAACCCTTAATATGGACGTGTGTTTAAATTCTTTGTTGCCGGCCGATGCCAAAGCCCTGATTGTCAATAACGGAGCGTACAGCTCTCGCGCTGTTGAGATTTGTAAGGCTTATGGCCTCAATCACATCGATTTGAGGTTTCCGGTCGATGAACTACCGGATCTAACGCGCGTTGAAGCCGTGTTAAAGGAAAACCCTGACATTCGCCTCGTGTACACAACGCATAACGAGACGGGAACGGGTATTTGTAATCCCATTCGTGAAATCGGCGCCTTAGCCCATCGGTACGGGGCGACTTTTGTTGTCGATACGACCTCGACTCTCGCGATGCGCCCGATTGATGTGGCACGGGACAACATTGATTTTTGTATGGCGTCGGCCCAAAAGGGCATTATGGCCATGACAGGTCTTTCCTTTGTCATCGGTCGCACGGATTTGATCGTTGCTTCCAAGGACTACCCGAAGCGTTCGTACTACTGCAATCTTTACTTGCAGTATGAATATTTCGAAAAGACCGGTCAGATGCACTTTACGCCCCCTGTCCAGACCGTCTATGCCGCCGTGCAGGGGCTTAAGGAATACTTTGCCGAAGGCGAAATCGCGAAGTGGGAACGTCACAAGCGCGTTTTCGAGGCGATTCATACGGGGTTGGCCGAGCTCGGATTTAAGGATGTCATTCGCCGCGAATGGCAAAGCGGTTTGGTGGTCTCGGTCCTATATCCGGACGACCCGAACTGGGACTTTATGAAAGTGCACGATTACTGCTATGAGCGCGGCTTTACGATTTATCCGGGCAAGATTGCCTCGACAAATACCTTCCGCTTGTGCTCGCTCGGAGCCATCGACGAGGCAGACATCAAAGCTTTCTTTAAAGTTTTTAAAGAGGCCTTAATTGCCTTAGAGATTCAAATTCCCGCTCGCTACAACGCTTAAATAAGAGGCTCGTATGAAAACTGTTTACGCATGTTTTACGACTGACATCATTCATGCCGGACACTTAAATATCATCCGCGAGGCTCAAAAATACGGGCGCCTGACAATCGGCGTGATGAGTGACGAGGCCCTCGTGCGTTTTGATCGCTTTCCGACCAAGACTCTTGAAGAACGTATCGCCATGGTGCGGTGCTTGGACGGTGTCACGGATGTCATCGTTCAAAACAGCGTCATGTACGACAAGGTCATTGAGGAACTCAAACCCGACTACGTCATTCACGGCGACAATTGGCTCGAAGGCCCCACAAAAGCCATCCGGGACAATGTTCAAAAGGCGCTTTCTTCCTACGGCGGTGCGATTATCGACGTCCCTTATACGCGTAACGAACTCGTGCACCACATGGACGAACGCGTTAAGGCTCAGCTTGCGATGCCCGAGTTTCGGAGAAGTCGCTTGCGCCGCATCCTTAAGCTTCGTCCCATTGTCAAAGCCATTGAAGTGCATAGCGGTCTTACGGGCCTGCTGGCTGAAAAAACCGTTGTCGAACACGACGGAGAGCTTGATCAATTCGACGCGATGTGGATCAGTTCCCTGTGTGATTCGACCGCCAAGGGCAAACCCGATATCGAACTCGTCGATATGACCTCGCGCTTTCGTACGATTGACGACGTGATGGAAGTGACGACTAAGCCCATTATCTTTGACGGCGACACGGGGGGGCTTATCGAACACTTTGTATATACGGTGCGCTCTTTGGAACGTATGGGCGTTTCGGCCGTTATCGTCGAAGATAAAACGGGATTAAAGAAAAACTCCTTGTTCGGCACGGATGTCAAGCAGACACAAGATACGATCGAGCACTTTGCACAAAAGATTGCCGCGGGCAAACAGGTTCAGCTGACCGATGACTTTATGATTATTGCCCGCATCGAAAGCCTGATTCTCGAGAAGGGTCTGGACGATGCCCTGGCGCGTGCCCGAGCGTACGTGAAAGCCGGCGCCGACGGCATCATGATTCACAGTCGAAAGAAAGACCCGGCGGAAATCTTTGCCTTCTGTGATGCCTTCCGCCGGGAAGATACGACGACGCCGATTGTCGTCGTACCGACCTCGTTTAATTCGGTCACGGAAGGCGAACTGGCGTCCCACGGCGTCAATATCGTCATTTACGCCAATCAACTCACGCGCAGTGCCTTCCCGGCCATGCAGCAAACGGCCGAAGATATTTTGCGGTATCACAGGGCACAGGAAGTCGATGCGCGACTGATGTCGATTAAGAAAATCATTACGCTCATTGACACACTGTAAGGAAAGGCCATGGATGTCCGAACGTTTGTTGAAGCAATAGGTGCCGATTTTTTTACGGGCGTACCCGATTCACTTTTAAAGGCCCTTTCTTCGTACTTGATGGATACCTATGGGCTTAATCCGGCGCACCACGTCATTGCCGCCAATGAAGGCAATGCCGTGGCACTTGCAGCGGGCTACTACCTTGCCACCGGTCGCACCCCCGTTGTCTATATGCAAAATAGCGGCGAGGGGAACATCGTCAATCCTGCGGCAAGCCTTTTAAATGTGAAGGTCTACGCGATTCCGACAATTTTTGTCGTCGGTTGGCGCGGCGAACCAGGTGTCAAAGATGAGCCGCAGCACGTCTTTCAAGGCGAGATTACCGTTTCTCTCTTAAAACTTCTCGGAATTAAGCCCTTTATCCTTTCCCAAGAAACCACGGCCGAAGAACTTCAAGATGCCGTCACAGCCTTTCGTCAAGACTTAAGGGACGGTAACGACGTTGCATTTGTTGTGCGAAAGGGAGCTTTGACGTACGATGGAAAACCCGTTTTCAAGAATCCGTATACGTTAAGGCGCGAAGAGGTAATCGATGCCGTGACACGCGTGAGCGGTCGGGACCCGGTGATATCAACTACCGGGAAAGCCAGCCGCGAGCTTTTCGAACTCCGTGTCGCGCGGGGTGAGAGTCACGAAACAGACTTTCTCACGGTCGGATCGATGGGGCATACCTCGTCGATTGCTCTGGCGGTTGCCGTTAACAAGCAGAAGACCAAAGTCTGGTGTATCGATGGGGACGGAGCGGCTCTGATGCACATGGGCGCAATGGGTGTCATCGGGGCAATTCGGCCGAAAAACCTTATTCATATCCTCATCGACAACGAAGCCCATGAAAGCGTCGGCGGTATGCCGACTGTCGCGAAAACCGTGAATTTTGCGGCTGTGGCACGTGCTTGCGGGTACCCGAACGTCGTTTCGGTGCAAGATGCAGATGCTCTGAATCGGGCTTTGCAAGAGGCTAAAGCAAGTGAGAAACTGACGTTTATCGAAGTCAAATGTGCCGTCGGCGCTCGCAAAGACTTAGGACGCCCGACCACAACGGCCCTGGAAAACAAAACGGCCTTTATGCGCTTTCTTGCTACGCGGTGAAGCCCCGTTTTTTCTTAAAAAGCCTAGCCCCGTTTGAACACACCCCCGTTTAGTAGACCAGTATCTACTAGATGGGGGAATTTTTTATG
>UQOW01000015.1 GCA_900542805.1 uncultured Sutterella sp. | reverse complement strand
GCAAGCTGCTGACACAGTAGAGAATCTCCGTCGTTCACGGCGGAGAGAACGTCAATCACACACCGTCAAAAAAGGGGACTCCGAATCGGAAGTCCCCTCTTATGTGCTCTGAGTGAGCGCGATTACGCTTGAGCCTGCGTTTTCTTAGCAAGCAATTCGCGAATACGCGCCGCCTTACCGGAGCGAGTACGCAGGTAGTAAATCTTCGAACGACGCACATCGCCGCGACGTTTGACCTCAATGGAGGCAATCATGGGCGAATACATCTGGAACGTACGTTCGACGCCTTCACCGTTGGAAATCTTGCGCACGACAAAAGACGTGTTAAGTCCCCGATTACGCTTAGAAATCACAATGCCTTCATAGGCCTGTGTACGCTTGTGCGTTCCTTCGATGACGTTTACCACGACACTGACCGTGTCGCCGGCGCGAAATTCCGGGAAAGTTTTTCCCTTGGAAAGGCGAGCAATTTCTTCCTGCTCGAGAGTCTTGATGATATCCATCGGTATCTCCGTGACCATCATTGCCGCGCGTATTTGAGTTGTTCGTCGGCAAGAGGATGGGTTTTAAAAAGTTTCCGCTCAAACGGAAACACTCAACTTAGGAAGCGTTTTCAAGAGACTTCAAAAACGCCTCGTCGGCGGGCGACAAACGTCCGCGCGAACGCGCTATTTTAATCAAATCCGGGCGCTTTTGGAAGGTTGCTTTTAAAGTCGCTTCCCGCGTCCAGTGTTCGATGTTGGCGTGGTGCCCGGATAAAAGGACCTCGGGGACACCCATTTCACGCCAAACTTCCGGTCGCGTGTAGTGCGGGGCATCCAACAGCCCCGTTCGAAACGATTCGTCTTCAACCGAAAGCTCTTTTAAAGCGCCGGGAAGTTGCCTGACAAGTGCATCGATACACACCGCCGCCGGCAATTCTGCTCCCGAAAGCACAAAATCTCCGAGGGAAATCGTCACGTCTACGTAGGTTTGTATAAAGCGTTCATCGATTCCTTCATAGCGTCCGCAGACGAAAATAAAGGAGGCATCCGGATCGGCACTCCAGCTTTTCACAAGAGCATCGTCCAGGACATTGCCGCCCGGGGCAAATGCCACAACCGGGCCCGTATTGCCGGACTTGCGAATAAGGTCCACGCACTGAGCCAAGGGATCGGCCATCATGACCATACCCGGCCCCCCGCCGAAGGGCCGATCGTCAATTGTTCGATGTAGGTCGCTTGTCACATCCCGCGGATTCCACGTGTGAAGTGTCCACAACCCGCGATGTAAGGCGCGCGAAGAAATCCCGTGCTCGGTAACGGACGTAAAGACTTGCGGAAACAAGGTGATGACATCAAAGCGCATGGTCTAACTCCAATCCTCATGCCAGTCAACACGAATCGTACGGCGTGCTTCATCGATTGCCAGCACGTAGCATTTGACCATCGGAATAAGGTATGTGTGAGTGCCTGTAACAACCAAAATATCCTGCGCGCCGTTACTGTCAAAGGATGAAAGAGTTCCGAGTTTTACCCCTTCGGCGTTAATGACAGCAAAGCCGATTAAATCGACGGCCCAGTGTTCATCGTTTTCGATTGCGGGAAAGTCTTGGCGGCGCACAAAAAGGACGCCGCGACATAGGTCTGCCTCTTCCTTGTTTTGAATCTCTTGAAAGCGCACGAGGAAAAAATCGCCGTGGGGCATTACGCTCTCAGGCGTTAAAAGTCGAACGCTCCCCTTGCGGTCTTTAAGGGACCACGCGATTTGGGTTTGAAGCGCCGCTCCTTCGGAAATCGGAATAACGCGCACGCAACCTCTTACGCCAAAAGCGCCTGCGGCTTTGGCTACTTCAATCCACTCGGTCCGATTTTGGGTTTGGGTCATAAAAAAACGGGCTCCTTACTTGGGGAACCCGTCCTTATCAGCTTGAAAACTTAAGTCGTCTCAGAGGCATTTTCCGTAGATACCGAGCACTTCTTCAGTTAAGAGGAAAGCACCGAACGCATTCGAGTGTGCTGTCAGACACGGGTTGGCACGGCGTCGGCGGACTGTGCGCTCGCAGAAAACACGGACCCGAAACGACTTAATGTCTCACGCTATGATTACTGAGCGGCGACGGCCTTCTTGGCATCCTTGAGGATGCGAGCAACGGTATCACTCAGGTTGGCTCCCTTTTGTTGCCAGTATTCAATGCGTTCGGCATTGAACGTCAGGCGCTGGGGCCCCTCGGCGATAACCGGGTTATAAAAGCCGACGCGTTCGATAAAGCGACCGTTACGACGAGCACGCGAATCACAGACAAGCATGTTGTAAAACGGGCGCTTTTTAGATCCGGCGCGGGACAAACGAATAATTACCATAGATTCCTCTTCATTAAATGGAGCGCCCGTACCAGGCGCATACAAACACAGTCACCCTAAGTTTTACCTAGCGCAACAGGCTCGGGATTTTACGCCAAAACGTCCTGAAAAACCATTGTGATTTCATACATCCGAGCTCTTAAGACTTGAGTTATGTTAAAAAAAGTCTTCTCGGGCGATAAGAGTTCCTCTATCGACATGATAAAGCATCGTGTTTTCCGTAAAATTATCGGCGAATTCACTTGCGGTTTTTGCAACAACGCGTTAGAAGTTGAGAGACCCCCTATCGAAACGAAGTAAACCCGAAATAAACCACTGAATCCCGTTTTACTCTGATGAATAAAGACACTCTTTCCGACATTCCCACAGGCACACTTGTTCAGGGTGCGGTTGAAGTTATCGAGCGATTAATTCTCGAAGGGAGCATCAAACCCGGCGAGTATTTACGAGAGAAAGAGTTAGAAAGCAGAGTCGGAATCAGCCGAACGCCGATTCGCGAGGCTTTACGGTGCTTGGAGTCTCACGGGCTTGCCGAATCCTTTCCACGCAAGGGCTGTTGCGTCCGAACCATCTCCTTAAAAAGCCTCTACGATACGATGGAAGTCGGCATTGCACTCGAAGAGGCCACTCTTCGCTTAGCCCATAAACGAATCAACCCTAAGGGAATTGAGGCATTAAAAGTCTACATCAAAGGACTGCGAGCGTCTGCGAGGAGAAAAAGTCCGACCTATTCACTTGATGCAGAAACCCGTTTCATCGATTTGCTCAATAACCTGGCCCAAAACGCTTGGCTCGCCAAGCAACTGCATGTTTTCCGCCGCATCGCGCAGTGGCAACGAAACTCCTATCACTTTGTCAATCCCGACCCGAAGAAAGCCCTTGAACGGTACACGACAATCGCGCAGATGCTTTCCGAACCGGACACTGATACGGAAGAACTTGTGCGGTACAACAGCCGAACACTGCGCGAACGCTATGAAAGTTTTATCAAATACGCGGAAAAGAACGGATTGGACAAGTAGATTGCGGTATCGACTTCGGACGCTCGGTTTCTTTTAAGGGAAAGGAGCGTTGTTTCCTCTCCCTCCGGAGTACCGCTAAAGTCGACGACTCCGTCCCATGACATCCGCAAACCATGAGTCGATATCGCCGAGCGTAATCTGATTGCGCCTTAGCGTTGAAGCAATGTCCGTCGCGGTTACGATGAGTATCGGCTGTCGATCTTCGACAACCTCTTCATAGGCTTATTGAGCGACGTAACTGGTGGTCACCATGATTCCGAACTGCCGATACCGGAGCCGGGAGATTAAACGCGACATCTCATGTACGCCGACACCCTGTTTTGTCCAGTCATAACATTTGGCTTCGAGCGAGCAATCCAATCGTAACGGAGGATTCGGACTATTGTTTTTTTGAGAAATCAGATAGTCGCCGATGGCGTCTCGTCCGCCGTCACGCCACAGTCATTGATTTGGGCACGCGCAGATTGGTTGGTTATTGCTTTGACAAGCGCATGACCAAGCAACTGGTTATCAACGCTTTAAAAAAGGCTTGCGAAAATGAGGAACCTAACAATGGCTGCATCTTCAATAGTGATTAAGGCTCCCAATACTGTAGCCAAGCTTTTCAAGAGACACTTCAAGAATATCAATTGCGTAGCTCAATGAGCCGACGCGCTCAGTGTTGGGATAACGCCCCTGCTGAGGCTTTTGGGTCGACGCTTAAGCGAGAAACACTGCAGTTAAACGGATGCTTTAATTCACGACAGGAAGCTAAAAGGAAAGTACAAGACTGGCTCTACTACTATAATGGATGCCAACCTCATTCAAAATTGGGGATGAAATCATCCAATGAGTACTATGTTGAGCTTCTGATCTCGATTTAATGCAGTTTCAATCGAGATTCAAAATTCCTGTTCCACAACCCTATTCCAAAGCCATCGACTTAGACGATGCCAACAGTGTTGCGCCTATCCATTAAAGACTTTGTCTCGGTGGAACTTCAAATACTTCTTCCGCTTATCATCCATGGGCAATCGCTGGATAAACTGATTGTCAGTAATTCCGATGCGGCTTTTGTTTTTCGGACTTAGCCAGTTGGAAATGATGATGTGTCTATCGTCTGTAAATGATATAAGGCCACGATCGAACAGCCTGTCATACAGAGGACTAAGCATGTAGCCATTCTTCGGATCAACCTTCTCCTTGTCCGTTGAACACGCCCATGGCTTAATGTGGCTGGCTATGAGAAGCCTCTCATCATTTATCATCGTTATCGGGCAGTAGGGACACTCATCTAAAAGCGCGTCCCTGTACTTCCCCTGTCCGTCTCTTGATTTCCTGAACTCGTCATCCTTCCTTTCCTGCTTCGCCTGATGTTTTGGCAAAACAGCATTTACCTTCTTGTCTCCGTAGTTGAAAACAAGCGGCCCATTCTTCAAGTTGGCCACAGCCTCGAAGTCGACGAATAGCTTAAAGTAGAACTTTCCGGCTCTTGATCTGTCGGAAACCTCCATTGCAGAAATGTAGGTAATAAGTGGCAACGAAAGTTCCCTGATTATTTGGTATCCATCGTCATTGGATTTTATGTAGCCCCTCGTCCCCTCTATCTGATCCTGATCGTCAATCGTGAATTCTATGATTTCAGGCATGGACTTTACTTTGTCCATTCGTTCTTCCCACAATTGCGCAAAATCGTCCCTTCCAGCGTAGGACTGAGACGGGTTCAAATACTCCTGTTTTGTTGCGTCGAGATAGTGCAAAAGATCAGTTTTCGTTAGAAAGCACTGAACCTTCCTAAAGCCAGGATCGCCTCTAGAGAAGAAGTCATACATTTCACTCTTGTCGCCCACATACAGCTTCGCCTCTCCGTTCCCCGTTCCCAGCTTGTTTTTCCTTACAACAAAACAATCAGGAACGGTTATGAGTCTGTCAAAGGTGTTCTTAACGGTAAATTTCTGCCCGTCAATTAGCATTTTCAAACTCCATATTTCGTGATGTCCATTTGCTTCAGCAAAGCAATCAGGACATCCACAACAATACTGTTCCCCGCTTGCTGATACATTGAAGTATCGGAAACTACAATCTTAAAGTCGTCTTTGAACCCCATTAGACGCAGGCACTCTCGCGGGGTAAGTTTGCGCATCCTTCCCTTGTGGGTCACATAGTTGTCGACACCCGCTCGGTGCATCTTGTGCATTGTTTGGAGAAGCGGCCTGGCCACTTTCAGATCAGTTTCCGTAGAGGTTTTGAAATTCTTGGTTCCCCCCGCCAAAACATATTTCCTAACCTTGTCAGACAGATAGTACTTTTCCTCAACATCCTTTACTTCAAAAACGAACTCATCGTAATCCTCCTCTCCACTTGCAGGATGGAAAACGAAATCTCCGTGCCAGTTGAATTGCTGATTGCGCTTTTGGCAAAGCTGCACTTCCCCGTTGATTTGCGTATAGCTTTTCTGCCTGTTCCACGAACTCGTTACAAACTTGATTCCTTTCTCCTTAAGAAAGTATTTGTCAGAAACGTAATCTTCCAAAAAATCGTACATTTCATACTCAAGTGGAATGGGAGAAGGGTAACGGAACAGCGTCTTTTCCTTGAAACCAATGCAATACATTCGCTCCCTGTGTTGAGGAATTCCGTAATCCTTTGCGTTCAGCACTTTCTCATGGATGTCGTATCCAAGGCTCTTAAAAACCCCTTTTATGATTTCCCATGTCCTGCCACCATCGTGGTTTGTAATGCCCTTGACATTTTCAAAGATAAAAACCTTTGGCTTGCATTCCTTGACAACTCTCGCAAACTCATAGAACAGGGTTCCCCGCGTATCCGCCAAACCTAGACGCTTACCTACCATGCTGAAAGCCTGGCATGGCGCACCGCCAACAAAAATGTCAACATGTCCCTTATATGGCTTGGCATTAAAGGTTGTTATATCCGAATGCCAGCGCGATTCATCAAGCGGGTAATTTGCTAGATAACTCTTTTTGCACTTGTCGTCTATGTCACCTGCAAATACGATTTCATAGTTGAGCTTGAGCCTCTTGAATGCCTGCTCGATAGCGCCTATTCCGCTGAAAGACGTGGCCAGTCTGATTTTTCTTTCCGGATGGCTGAACTGTTTGTCCTTCCAGTTTGTTGCAATGTCCTTTTGGGCAGCAATCAACTGTTCGATCACATATCCATACTTATCGACATCATCCCCAAGATCGTTTTCAAGAGACAAAAGCTTCCTTTCTATTTTCTTCTTGTCTTCGTCCTGCATTTCATGAATTCCCATTAGCTGTTCTTCCAGTAGCGATAACAGGGAGTGTCTCGATTTTTGTGTCTTTAGTGGTTAATCAGGGGCAGTCAAGTTGGCTGCCTTTTTTCTTTAGGGGATTCAGTATGCCATATTTGTGCCGGTGGAGGGCGGAGATGGAGGGGCCCGAGTGGAGCTCGGGAGGATCTTTCTCTGCCCCTCCACCGGCTGCGCGCCCTCGGCTACTGCCTGAGCGCCTCAGTAAATCGATCCCAGCTGCTCATACAGTTTTAATGCCCTGTTAATCTCTTTTTGCATATAAATATCTTGAACCTCGAATCAATTATTCTTAGTCCAACTTTTTGTCCGCCCCTCCAACGACTGTAAATAAAAGAAAACTTAAGAAACCAGGGCTGGGTAATTTTTGTCGTTTTCTCTAGGGATAAATCTGTTCGCTTGACATGAAGAACGTCGGCAAACGTCTTGCCGTTAAGTTTCTTTGCGTGCTCGAGCAAGCCTCGAGGCGTTGAATCATCATATGGAGTAATGTCGTAATCCATGTTTTTTTTCAAATCGGTGCGAATAGATAGTTGAGTGATTTTATTCGAAAATTCGCAACATTAAACGGTTTACGAAGTTAAGCGCTTCGGGCACATAAGAGAATTCCGAGTAAAAACTAGAGGGTTTCTCTATCATCCCAAAACCTCATAGCGAAAGCCTCCTATGATTACCTAATGAGGCGAACACACATGTAACCATCATGAAAACCATTGAAGTCGTAGCTGCCATCATTTGTCAAGACGGAAAAATCCTTGCCACGCAACGCGGGTACGGGGACTTTAAGGACGGTTGGGAATTCCCGGGCGGCAAGATTGAACCGGGGGAAACCGCCCAAGAGGCCATTGTCCGCGAAATCAAAGAAGAACTGGCTGTGACGATTCACCCCGAGAAGCTCATTACAACCGTCGAATACGATTACCCGAAATTTCACCTGACGATGCACTGCTTTCTTGCCTCACTCGAAGAGGGCCATCTTTCGCTTTTAGAACACGAAGCGATGAAGTGGCTGACAAAAGATGAGCTTGATACAGTCTCGTGGCTTCCGGCCGACGTCAAGGTAGTGCAAAAACTCCGCACGATTCTTGCGTAAAGAAACGCTCCGCAACTCTTAAATCTTTTCTCTTGCTCAAACGCAAGAAAAGGTTTGAAGAAAAACCTCGCTTTGATCTACTCCCCTTTCCTGCGTTGCGCTGCTAAGTGGCTACTATATGTTTAAAAAAGCGGGGCCGCCACAAGATATAGTTCTCCGTTCTCGTATCACCGGAAGATCAAAGCAGGCAATTCAAAACGTCTTTCCCCGTGCAATCCCGATATCGTGACGCCGTTAAAACGCAATCGGATGCAAAAGACGCCATGGGAAACTTCGATTTTCAAAAGATGCTGAATTTAGCCCTTTCCTATCGCACGGTCGAACTTTTAGGAAGCGGTGACACACTTTCGAGTTTTGTCGCCGAGACCCTAACGCAAGAGAGCTCGTGCGTTTGGATACACGCCTCCGATGCAAGGCGCGACACATTCCTAAACGCGAACATTTCGATGACAGAGGAGTGCTTTGCCGAGACCTCGGTTGAGTTGCTGGGACTTGCGAAAAGAGCCTTTAAGAAAAGCCCCCGTCGCATCATCGTATCGCTTCCGACATCCTACGACGGAACGCGGTTTTCTTTGGTGATGGATTTGGCGGACCTATCCGAGCAATACAAGGGAACGCAACTTCTCCTCTTGCGCGACATTTCGGATGCACGTTTTGCAACGCCGGCTGCCGTGCGCATCAGCCTGAATCAAGAAAAAGCGCTTTTCGGGGTCATTCGTACGACTTCGCTCATAAAGCTTGCGGGGCTTACAGAGCCCCTTACAGACAGGAACTGGCTTTTCACGTGCCCGGCCTATGGCAAAGAAAAAGCCGCACGCGTGCCGACCTATCGCACGACACGTGCGCTGCTTTTTAACTAAATAAGTTTCAGGGTCTCACCGCGAGCGACCTTCGGAGCATCGTTTCCGATCATTTCAAGCAAGTTCTCTTCGCCGATGACAGGAACTCCGAGGTCGTGCGCTTTGGTCAACTTACTGCCGGCGTTTTCTCCGGCAACCACAAAATCGGTCTTTTTCGAAACCGAGCCCGAAACAGTACCGCCGGCAACCTCAATGGCATCTTTAGCCGCATCGCGACTTAACGTCGGAAGTGTTCCGGTTAAAACGAAGCTCTTACCTGAAAGCGGCAGGTTTGCCGTTTTCGTCTCACCCTCGGCCCAAGTCACGCCGCGCGTTTGAAGCTCCTCAATGACGGTCCTGTTATGGGGTTCGGCAAAAAAGGACGCAATCGACTCGGCGACAACCTCACCGATTTCAGGCACTTGCATCAAATCCTCAACCGACGCGCCCATCAGAGCCTTTAAAGACTTAAAGTGAGAAGCAAGGTCTCTTGCCGTTGCCTCACCGACGTGTCGAATGCCGAGCGCAAAGACAAAGCGTGCCAAGGTGGTATTTTTGCTCTTGGCAATCGAATCGATGAGGTTGTGAGCGCTTTTTTCTCCCATGCGGTCAAGCTGAATTAAATCGCTTACCGTAAGCGCAAATAGATCGGCGCTTGTTTTCACAAGTCCCTTATCGACCAAGGTCGTGACCATCTTTTCCCCGAGTCCGTCGATACCCATCGCGCGGCGCGTAGCAAAGTGAACAATCGAAAGCTTCACTTGAGCCGGGCACACAAGGCCCCCCGAACAGCGTAAATCCTTTTCTTCTTCGTCGCGAATGACAGCCGAGCCGCACACCGGGCACTTGGAAGGCATGCGAAACGCTACGGCATCCTTCGGGCGTCTTTCCGGAAGCACTCGCAGCACCTCGGGGATTACGTCCCCGGCACGACGTACGACAACCGTATCACCGATCATGAGACCTAGCTCGTGAATGTGGTCTTCGTTATGAAGCGTCGCGTTACTGACGGTAACCCCTCCGACGAACACGGGTGCTAATCGCGCCACGGGGGTCAAGCGTCCCGTGCGACCGACCTGAACATCGATATCGAGGACGCGGGTTAACACCTCCTCGGGTAGGTACTTGTGGGCACACGCCCAGCGAGGCTCGCGCGCCACAAAGCCCAAGCGCTTTTCAAGCGCATAGTCATCGACCTTGTAGACAACGCCGTCGATTTCAAAAGGAAGGCTCTTACGGATTGAGGCTACATAGGTGTGAAAGGCAGCAAGACCTGCGGCATCGAACACCACGCGCCTGACCTTGGCAACCGGAAAGCCGATAGCGGCGTACTTATCTAAAAGCCCGGTTTGGGACGTCGCAAAGTTCGGGTCGGAACACTCACCGATTCCGTATGCGTAAAAATGTAAGGGGCGGGATGCGGCAACGCGGCTATCGAGTTGGCGCAAGGCCCCGGCGGCGGCGTTACGGGGATTGACAAAGGGTTTGCTGCCCGAGGCGATTTGCTGGCGATTGATTTTTTCAAAATCGCTCTTGTGCATAATCACTTCGCCGCGCACTTCGATGACATCGGGAAGAACACCGGGCGTAAAGCAAAGCGGAATGTTGCGAATGGTCTTAGCATTGGCTGTCACGTCCTCGCCGACAATGCCGTCCCCGCGCGTTGCGGCCGACACGAGGACGCCTTTTTCGTATCGAAGACTCACCGCCAGGCCGTCGAATTTAAGTTCGCAGTCATAGCGAATCGGGTCCACATCAGGTAAATCTTTACGAATGCGCGCATCGAAAGCTACGGCACCGGCGTCGGAAAAGTCCGTTTCCGTGTGAATCGAAAGCATCGGCACTTTATGCACGACTTTGGCTAAATCCGAGCGTACCTCGCCGCCGACGCGTTGCGTAGGAGACGTGGGAGTTTTGAGCGACGGATATTTATCTTCCAAGGCCTGAAGGGCGCGGAAAACCCGATCGTATTCGGCATCGGGCACTGACGGGGCATCGAAAACGTAGTACTCGGTGTTCCAGCGATGAAGGGCTTGTTGGTATTCCAAGGCCTGTTTGCGCTCTTGCGGTGTCGGTTCACTGACGCTGGTTTGACGTTCTACGTTTTTACCCTGTGCCATGATTATTGTTGCCTAAAGAGTCGGTTACACCGACGCGTACCCGGGGCGATACCCTGTGCATCCATTTCTTGAAATAACTTTGTGAATTCCCCGTCGATATAAGATGCAGCAGCCGAAGCAATCGGATTGTCGGCTCCGTCCACGAGTGTAGCGTCAAGGACGGCGCACACGTCGTTTGCCACCTCAAACAAAAACGCCAAAGGACGCAATGCCGGATCGCACATCGGGATATCGAGTTCAAAGGCAATACACGTGGCATTATCGATTTGCGGCACAATCGAAAGAAAGGGCTCGGTTGCGCCCGGGGCGCATTTGACATATCGCACGTCGCGGCGTTCAAACCCGTTACGACGCATCGCGGATTGTAGTTTTTCCGAATCGTACGCCCCCTCGGTTTTCACAAAGAGCGTCAGCGAATTATCAAAGCGCGCAATCAGGTGCGAGAGCTTTTGCGCTTTTTCCAAAATCTCATCGATATCGCTTTGCTCGGCCTCGGCATCGATTTCAATGGCAATTTGGTTCGCAAGCTGCAAAAAGCGCGACACGAGAAGCTCGTCGGCCGTCTCACCGCGACGCGCCAGTTGCATGCGAATCATGACGGCTGAACAGGCATCGTTACCGCGAAACGATTCGGACCAGGTTTGCTTGGCGCTATCGAAAAAATCAGCCGTCACGATGTTCGTTAACTGCGACTTATCGATAAAGGCCGGGACCTGAACCAAGCGGTCGGTGGTAAAAAAGCCCTCGCGCGGCGTAAAGCGTACGAAGGTATCGAGCATGGGGTCATACTCGGGGGTTTTGCGCCCGGTATCGACTGCAAGAGGCCGAGTGCTTAAAGCGGGCTCAGGGCGGGTTAACGAGACGACAGGAAGCTCATCGATTGGCGGTTCTTCTTCAATCGGGGCGGCCTCTTTCGGAAGCGGGGCCAATGTGACGCGCACCTTGTTCGGAGCATCTGCCTGCAGCACCGGTTCTTCCGGGATTTCTTTATTGTCGGGAAAATCAACGTCTTTGGCCCCTTTTCCCGTTAATGCATCGCCGACACCTTGACGCATCTGATCGGTGACTTCTTTCACGGAATCTTCTTCACGACGACGGCGAACAAAGAGAAAATAGAAAATAACAACGACCGCAACGGCCGCAGCAAAGAGTAAATACGAAGGCTCAAAAGACATAACTATGTTCTGTGTGAAAATCAAAACGTATGCGAAACATTATCACGGTTGGGCAAGTTGTGCGGCTTGTTCGACGTCAACGGCCACAACGCGCGAGACCCCGGGTTCTTTCATTGTCACACCGACTAATTGCTTTAACTGCTCCATCGAAACACGGTGGTGCGTGATCATCACAAACTGCGTGGCCTCACTCATGTCGGCAATCTTTTTCACAAGGCGATCTTGATTGGCCTCATCGAGCGGAGCGTCCACTTCATCAAGTAGGCAAAACGGCGCAGGATTGAGTTTAAAAATCGCAAACACCAGAGCTGTAGCCGTCAGAGCCTGCTCGCCGCCCGAAAGAATCTTGACGCTTGTATTTTTCTTACCCGGCGGCTGCGCGATGACATCGATTCCGGTATCGAGGATTTCTTCCCCGGTCAGGCGAAGCGATGCACTGCCGCCGCCGAATAGTCCCGTAAACATCTGACCGAAATTGCGATTGACGGTCTCGAAAGTCGTGCGTAAGAGCTCTCGTGTTTCTGCATCGATTTTTCGAATGGTTTCCTCGAGATTGGCAATCGCTTCCTTAAGGTCCGTCACCTGACGCTCGGTTTCTTGCATTGCCGCTTGACTGGCCTCAAGGTTTTCAAGCGCAGCGTGGTTGACAGGGCCCAATTGGGCGATTTCCTGCGCAAGACGCGTCAGTTTGCCTTTCATAGCCGTAAGTTTCACGTGCTCGTCGATTACGCGAGCTCTAAGGCTCTTACGATCGGCTTTGAGTTCCTCTAAGCGTGCCGTAAAAGCTTCGCCTTGCGTCACATAGGTCTGGCGCTTGACCTTTAAATCCGAGATTTCCTGCATCAAGGGGGCCTGTGCGGCCACAAGGTCGCTTAGACGGCTGCGAGCCTCTTCGACGGCATTTTCCGCCGCATCGGACGCCTTTTCCGCTTCCATTAGGGTTGCGCGCGCAGCGTCAAGCTCTTGCGTCACGCGCAGCAAGCCCTCTTGCTCGGCTTGTAAATTCAGGCCCTCAAGTTCGGATTGAAGGGAGGTGATTTCTTCCGTCAGTCGCGCAATTTCCCCTCGAGCACTTTCGCCTTCTCGGGATGCATCGCGCGAGCGCTCTTCGGAGGCATCGGCCTCAACAAGCGCCATTTTTTCTTCCGCGTTTTTATCCGTTAGAGCGCGATCGGCCTCACTCGCGCGCTGCTCGGCCTCTTCAAGGAGAATCTGAGCATCGGTCACGGCCTGCTCTTTTAGACCGAGTTTTCGATCGAGCTCTTCGAACGCTTCTTCAGCCGCATCACGCTTGGCTGTCAAGTCCTCGATCCGCGCGGCAAGTTCCTCGCGTTCGGCCTTGGCCTTTTGCGTGCGGGCCTTGTAGGCCTCGATTTGCTCGGAAAGGCGCGTCATTTGGACGTCAAGTTCGTGGTGCGTTTCGCGTGAGGCAGCTAGGTTGTCGGCATTTTCGCGAATGCGTGCATTGAGCGCAGCAAGAGCGCTTTTCGTATGAAGTTCTCGGCTTGCCAGCGTGGAAAGGATTCCTTTAAGTTCGGTTTCTTTTCCCGACAGTGTCCGAATTTGCGCCGCACGACTCAATGCCCCGGAGGCCTCGTTTTCTTCCGCCCAAAACGAAACCGAAAATGCATCGACCGTGTGTCCGTCCGGCGTGACAAAACTCTCGCCGCCGGCAAGCTTACTTCTGGACTCAAAAGCTTCCGTCAGGTTTTCGGCAACACAGACGCCCGAAAGCCAAACGCTTAACGCATCCCGCGTCACGGCATCCGTGGTTCTTACGAAGTTAAGAAGCGGCGTCAATGCGCTTTCTTTCTTTTGAGGTACATCTTTAACAGGTTCGTAAAAAAGAAGGCGCGCCGGAGGGGCACTTGCTTCTAACCCGGCTACAAAAGTCACGTCTTTCATCTGCAGGGCCCCGGCTTTGGCCGCAAGGACAGCTTCCAAAGCTCTGGCCCACTTAGGATCCACATCGATTTGCTCAAATAGGCGTTTGGCTCCGTCAAAGCCCATCTTGGTAAGCCACTTAGCCAGAGCGCCTTCCTGGCCGATTTTCTCTTGGATACCGACAAGCGTTTGCAGGCGCGCACTGACGCGGGCTAAGGCAGCCGTTTGTTCGGAGATTTGCTGCGAGATTTCGGAAAGTGTCTTTTCGCCGACTTCTTTTTCGTGCGCAAGGCTCTCTTCTTTACTTAAAAGACTTTTGACAGACTCCTGAGCCTTACTTAAAAGGGCGGGTAACGCCTCAAAGCGCGCGGTATCGGGTACGCTCGCTCGTTCAAGTTCATCCGTTAAGGCATCAAAGCGCACCTGTGCGTCGGTCATTTCACGCTCGAGGGACTCAAGTTTGACGTTGACGACGGCAATGCCGTTACGCGCCTGATCGGCACAAGCGCGTGCCGTCTCATAGCTTTGTCGGGCGTCCTCATAGGCTTGCTCGGCTGCATCGGCTTGATCGGCAAGTCCCTGAGCTTGCTCACGGGCAGCGGCGGCTTTTTCGCGAAGCTCTCGGGCCTCTTCGATAAACGACGCTTCACGCTCGCGAGCAAAATTGAGCGCCTGAGTCCGACTTTCCAGGAGCATTTGATCGGTAGCAATCTGGCGATTTGCAGAGTCCTTGCGCTCGACGATGTGACGGATGTTACCCTCGACGTTACTGACGGCCTTTTCCGCCTCAAAGCGGGCCTGACGGGCGACGTTCGTCGTTTCCCGCGCTGCATGCGAGGCCTCCTTTAAGGCCTCGATTTTGAGGGTAATTTTTTGTGTGTCGCCCTGAGCGGCAACCAGTTCGGCTTCCTTTCTCGCCACACGCGCATTGATGGCATCGACCTGCTCATGCGCATCGATTTCTTGCATCAGTAGGCTTAATAACTCAGCATCGGTGCGCTCCTTTTCAAGCGCCTCCCAGCGACGCGCCGTTTCGGCTTCAAGCGTCAGGCGTTCGATTTCAACGCGTTTGGTTTCCTGTAGGTACGCGACTTTTTCCAGATTCGAGCGCGTCGCCGTCAAAGCCGACTCGGTTTCCTTGCGCCGCTCTTTGTATTTACTCACGCCAGCGGCCTCTTCGAGGTAAACCCGCAACTCCTCGGGCTTGGCCTTAATAAAGTTGCTGATCATGCCCTGGCTGATGATCGCATACGAGCGGGGACCGAGTCCCGTGCCCATAAAGACGTCCTGAACATCACGACGCCGGACCTGTTGGTTGTTGATGAGGTACGCGTTCGAGCCGTCACGCGTGACGACGCGCTTAATCGATAGCTCCGAGTAAGCGCCCCAGGGACCTGTGATCGAACCGTCCGAGTTATCGAGAACCATCTCGACGCTTGCGCGTGACGAGGCCGGGCGATTGGCCGAGCCCGAGAAGATAAGTTCGCTCATCGACGTCGATCCGCGAAGCTCGGAAATACGCCCTTCGCCGAGTACCCATCGAATGGCATCGATGACATTCGATTTCCCGCACCCGTTCGGACCGACAATGCCGGCTAAGTTTCCGGGAAACTCAATTAACGTCGTGTCCGCAAAACTTTTAAATCCGCTGATTTTGAGTTGACGCAGTCGCATGCCGATTTCGCTCAAAGGGTAACGTAAGGAACTCCCGCACAGGGAGTTTAAGTAAAGACTCTTATAATACTAGTTTTTTCGGCATTCCCTGACGTTTTATCCCCGTTTTGAGGCTAGGGCCTGACGGGCGACTTTTCCGGAAATAACGCGTTATGACCCAAAATCTTCGAACCATCCGTGACTTTACGCGCTTTGCCATGACAAGGCTCAGTCAAACAAACGCCTCGCTCGGACACGGCTCCGAAGATCTTTGGCAGGAAGCCACATTTCTCGTTTTAAGAAGCTTGGCCCTGCCCTTCGACCGCCTTGAATCGTTCTGGGATGCGGCGTTAACTCGAAAAGAAGCAGCCCGTGTGCTCGACTTGATTGAAAAGCGCACCGAACAAAAGATTCCGGCCGCTTACCTTTTAAACGAAGCGTGGCTGACCGGGCACAAGTTTTATGTCAACGAAAACGTCCTCATTCCCCGTAGCTTTATCGCTGAGCTCTTGAATGACGAACTTACTCCCTGGGTGCAAGACTCGGAATCGGTTGTCAGCGTTTTGGATTTATGTACCGGAAGCGGATGCCTCGCAATCCTGGCAAACGAAGCCTTCCCGAATGCCCGTATCGTCGGTGCCGATATTTCCGAGGCCGCCCTCACCGTAGCCAAGAAGAACGTCGAAGACTACGGTCTTACGGACTCCGTAGAGCTCATTCGCTCCGATGTGTTTTCCAATTTAAAGCATCGCTGCTTTGATGTCATTTTATGTAACCCGCCCTATGTGACCGATCAAGCCATGGCAAATCTTCCCGCCGAGTACCGCAAAGAACCGGCGCTTGCCCTTGAAGCGGGATCCGACGGCATGGACTTTATGCGCCGCTTTATGCCTGCTCTTGGAGCCCACTTGACGGAAAACGGCATGGCGTTTGTGGAAATCGGAGACGGACGCGATGCCTTCGAGGCAATCTGGCCGAATTTGGTGGTTACGTGGCTCGAGACGAGTGCGGGCGAAAACATGGTCTTTTGCGTAAACGCAGCCGATTTAAAAAACGCGGGGCTATAAAGACGCGAGCGGACGAACCTCATGCTGCGACTGACTCATCTTGCGATTGCCTTCGGAACCCGAGTTTTGTATTCGGACGTAAATCTGACGGCCGGCGGCCACGAACGCATCGGCCTAGTGGGGGAAAACGGAGCGGGTAAAACCACCCTCTTTCGCGCCGTTTTGGGCGAAATTTCTCCGGAAGACGGATTGATTGAAGCGCCCGAGCGCGACAAAATCGCCTATGTCTCGCAAATCGTCGAAGCAACTGAGGAAAAAGCCCTTTCCTATGTCATGAGCGGGCACATTCCTCTGGTGCGTGCCAAACAGGCTCTTACCAAGGCCCAGGCAGGAAACGACGCAATGGCTCTTGCGACAGCGCACGCACAACTTGCCGATATCAACGAAGGAGCCGTTAAGGCCCAAGCCTCCTGTGTGATGGCAGGTCTCGGGTTTTCTCTGCAAGACGCTTCACGCCCCGTGCGTGAGTTTTCCGGGGGGTGGCGCAATCGCCTGGCACTTGCGCGTGCGCTCATGCAACCGGCCGAACTCCTGCTTCTTGACGAACCGACGAATCACTTAGATATCGATAGCCTCATTTGGCTTGAGGCGTGGCTTAAAAAAGTGCAAGCGACTATCCTCATCATCAGCCACGATCGCGAATTTTTAGACCGCGCAACCAATGTGACCTGGGCGATTGAAAACGAAACGATTCTCCGCTACGCCGGGTCGTATTCGGACTACGAGCATCAACGCATCGAAAAAGAGCGGCTCATGGATGCCAATGCCAAAGCTTATGAGAGAAGGGCAGCACACCTAACGGCCTTTATTGAGCGCTTTCGCTATAAAGCAACAAAAGCGCGACAAGCGCAAAGCCGCATCAAGATGCTCGAAAAGCTCGAAGCGGTCGAGCCCGTGCGTGCCAAGCGCGCCTGGCGTTTTGAGTTTTTAGAGCCTCGGCACTGTCCCGAACACCTCGTGGATTTGGAAAAAGCAACGCTCGGATACGACGACACGCCGATTCTTTCGGGCGTGACGCTTTCGATCCGCGCCGGAGAGCGTATCGGCGTGTTGGGCGTGAACGGTGCCGGAAAAACCACACTCATTAAAACCATTGACGGGTGTTTGCCGCTTCTTGCCGGCCAAAGACGCCTCGGACAGGGGACCGTCATCGGGTACTTTGCACAGCACCAACTCGAGCAGCTCGATGAGACGCTCACCCCCTTAGAGACCCTCAAGCACAAGAGCCCCGAGACGCGTGAGCAGGAACTACGCGACTACCTCGGGCGCTTTCACTTCTCGGGCGAGCGCGTTGATGAACGGATTGCCCCGATGTCGGGCGGCGAAAAAGCGCGCTTGGCCCTGGCACTACTGGCATGGGATAAGCCTAACCTACTTGTTCTCGATGAGCCGACGAACCACTTGGACATGGCAACGCGCGAAGCCCTGACGATGGCCCTATCGACCTTTGAGGGGGCGTTACTCCTCGTGAGCCACGACAGGCACCTGCTGCGCACCTGCGCGGAGCGCCTTATTCTCGTGCACGAGGGCGCCGTCACCGAATACCCGGGAGATTTGGATGACTACGCCGATTTTGTTCTCGAGCATCGGCGCCTGTCGGAGAAAAAAGAGGCCCCCGAAAAAACGTCGGACACCCCGCTTCTTAATCGCCGCGAAGAGCGGCGCGCCCAAGCCCAAGAGCGCGCTCGGATTGCCGAGCTTAAAAAACCGCTCCTGACAAAGCTTAAAAAAGTCGAAAGTACACTGGCAACAGTCTCCGCTTCTCTTAAAGCCCTAGATGCGCAGATTGCCGATACCGCGTGGTACGAAACCGCATCACCCGATGCCGTTGCCGAGGCTTTAAAGGAGCGCGCCACTCTCGCAACACGCGTCGAAACGCTCGAAGGCACGTGGCTTGAACTTTCCGAAGCGCTTGAGAAAATCGCTTAGACGGCCTTTCCTCGGCGCGTGGCCGCCCAGCACACGAGGGATCCTGCGACAACAAGGCTCACGCCCTTAAAAAACGAGAGCGTTAAGGGTTGATTCAGATACATCGAGGCAAACAGACAGGAAAGAACGGGGGTAAAGTAGCTGGCAATCGCAAGGATGGTCATACGCCCGGAAATAATACCGATATTCCAGACCGCATAGCCGCTCGCCATCACGCACCCGGCTATCAGGCATGCCTTAACGGCATCAAACGAGAAGACAAAGCACTCTCCGAAGCCCATCGAATAAAGCGTTCCGTACACGAGGGTGTTGCCGAGAAAAATCAACACGACGGGGTTTTTCTTAATCCCGATGCCACGTGTAATTGAGCAGTAGGCGGCCCAGGCAACGGCGCCTGTAAACGCGAGAATATAGGGCGTCGGGTTTTTGCCGACGTTGGCGGCAATTTCTGCAGGATGAAGGCCCCCGTCTCCGGAAAGCACCATCGCCATGCCGGTAAAGGCAACGATAAGGCCGATTACCACCCATCGGCGGCTTGTCTGCCCGTTAAATACAATGGCAAAGAGGACCGTCAGACACGGCCATGCATAATTGACCATCCCGACTTCGATCGTCTCGCGCGATGTTCGGCATAGCCCCATCGAAATCGGAAAACACAACTCACACAAAAGAGCCGCCGTCAGGCCGAAAGCTAAGTACTTTTTCGGGTAGTCGGAAAACTTCGGAAATCCGAAGACTCACATCAAGAGTGCGGCGGCAATCAGATTCATAAGGCACACACCCCCTGCAATCCCGGCTTCGACTGTCACGGTACGCACAAGCCCGACGCTCATGGCCCAAAGGGCCGGAGCCGGCAGACCCACGGCCGTCGCTTTCGTTGTTGTTAACGCCATAAAACTTTCAACGACCCGATTCCGTTGGCACCGGAAAAGAAAACGCCGCCCGCATTCAGTTTTTGCGTGACGAGAGCAGCAACGGCAAGGCAATCGCCGGGAATGATTCCCGAGTCACTTTCACAAGCGCAGTAAACGGCCTTGCGTAAATCCGTCAGAACGCTATCGGCCCTGCCCTTAATAAGTTGCTCATTGTTCTCATAGGCCCACACGAGGGTATCGACGGGGTCGATTGTTCGATTTGCCCCCCTTGCCTCACTGACGTAAAGCCTGTCTTCAGGCCAAGGAGAAGCCGTGCGAAGAAGTACCCCGGTTGCGTAGGCCGCAGGTTGCGTCCCCCTGCCGTCGAAAAGAGCTGCCAGGAGTACGTAAACCGACTCTTCGGAAGCCAGAGTCACGGAAAGCGTTTCTTTTTCCGAGAGGGTCGTAATAAAAAGGGGCGAGGCAACGAATACCTCGCACGCCGTCTTCACGCGAAAACGGCGAACCGGGAAAAACCCGTACTTGGTGTGCGCAAGACGAATCGAGGGAAGGACCCCGGGCGCAAATAAAAACATAGCTCAAACCAGCCCTCTTCCGACAAAAGAGCGCGAAGTCTACGCCTTTTCGTCTCCCTGTCGGGGCGCCTCGTCTCGAACCGGTAACACAGGGTTGGGCTTATCGGTGTAAAAAAGCCAGGCCTGGTAGACATAGCCGCTAAGAGCATACAAGCAAAAAAGGATAAAGACAGCAAAAGCCGGGCTTTCGGAGACAATAATAAAAATCACACTTAACGCAAACGCAAACCAAAAGGGCTTGGTTTTTAAGCACGCAGCCGACTTTCCCGAGAAAAAGGGAGCGTTACAGACCATGGTAAGACCCGCATAGAGCGTAATGACAAAGGCATACGGAACGGGATTATCCAAGATAAAGGTCGGCATTTTCCCTTGGGCCGTCAGCCACACAAAGCCGGCAACGAGAGCCGCAGCCGCCGGGCTCGGAAGCCCCTGGAAAAAGCGCTTATCAACTACGCCGACATTGCAGTTAAAGCGTGCGAGGCGAACGCCGGCACACAGGCAAAAGACAAAAGCTCCCATGCAGCCGATGCCGCCCATATCGTGCAAAAGAAACTGGTAAACCGTCACGGCAGGTGCCACACCGAAGGCCGTCATATCGGCAATCGAGTCAAATTGCACCCCGAATTCGCTTTGTGTGTGCGTTAAGCGCGCCACGCGTCCGTCCATGCCGTCAAAGACCATCGAAAGGACAATTAAAACCGCTGCCGCATCGAAAACGCCGTTCGTCGCCCGAATAATCGCCAAGAAGGCACACACGAGAGACGCCGTGGTAAAAAGATTCGGGAGCACATAAATGCCGTGCGTGCGCACGATATGGATCTTTTTGCGGCTTGCTTCGACCATACGAGCGCGAGCCGGACGACGACGTGTACGTTGAACCATAGTCAAACTCCGAATGCGTTATGTTTATACCGCGGGTTTCTTAAGGCGTGCAATGACGCTTGCAACTCCGGTGACCTTATCGCCGATTACGACCGAAACCTCCGAGGTAAGGGGTAGATACACATCCACCCGGCTACCGAAGCGGATAAAGCCGTAGCGCGAGCCGCGCTCTAAAACGTCGCCCACGTGCGTGTAGCAAAGAATCCGACGGGCGACTAAGCCTGCAATCTGCACGAAGCAGACCGTGTCACCCGCGTGTGTTTTAACGACAACGGCATTGCGCTCGTTGTCGGTGCTCGCTTTATCCAAGGCGGCATTGAAAAACTTTCCTTTAAAGTACTCGACCTTTGTGACAGTGCCCGCAACCGGGGCTTTCTGGCTATGCACGTTAAAGACGTTCATGAAAATCGAAATCATGCGCATTTTTTTTTCGGTGTACGGGCACACGACTTCTTCGATTTTCACAACGCGACCGTCAACGGGACTGACGACGGCGTTAGCCTCTTCTGTCATTTCACGCACTGGATCGCGAAAGAAGTTCGCAACAAACAGGAAAAGAAGCCAAAAGAAAAACGCAACGAGGCCGTCGACAAAGCAATCAACCACAAAGGCCAGAACAAAGAATGCGGCCATAAAGGGCCAGCCCTCGCGAGCAAAGAACGGATGCGGGTAAATGCGTTTCACGGGTGCCTCATCTAGTAGATTGTCCACAAATCGGAAAATTGATTATACCGAGCCTTGAACGGACAAAAAGTCGGGAACGACGGCGTTATCGTGTACGTCGCCTTCCGGAGCTTCGGCAATTTCAAGAATCTTGACATCAAAGCGTAGCGTCCAGCCGGCAAGCGGGTGGTTGGCATCTAAAAGCGCTTTCCCGTCAGCCAGATCTGTAACGCGGTAAGGCCGCTCGGAGGGTTTTGCCCCCTTAACTGACTCAAACAGGAGCCCGACTCGCACGTCTGCCGGGTCTGCCAACTCCGCCGCGTCGCGCAAAATCACAAGCTGCTCGTCAAATTCACCGAAGGCTTCCTCGGGCTCAAGCGTAAAAGAAAGCATGGCACCGACTTTTTTCCCCTCGAGTTTGGCTTCGAACGCAGGAAAAATATCCCCGTGTCCGTGTAGATACCAAACCCCCTCAAGAGGCGTCTCATCGAGAACGTGCCCTTGTAAATCGGACATCCTCACGGCCATGCGCACGAGGCAATCTTTTGTAACGGCTTTCATACGTATCGAAAAAAAGAACCCGAGCCGATTCGTTCCCCCGAGCCAATCACAATTCCCGACCCTTTACCGAAGTTGCTCGGACAAAACCGACAGAATCTTCGGGGCGGCCCCCGTGGTGTCGGCCTTGCCGTCAGGCCCCGTGACGGTCACACGGGTCTTGCCGTCACTTTCGGCTAACCGAATGCGATACTCGGGCACCTCGACGGGTTGATCCTTGTTGAACATATTGGCAAAGAACCCGCGTTCGGCCTTCTTTTTGGCTTCGTAGTCACTATCTAGGTAACTGATAAGATAAATTCCACGGCTTCTGTCACGGTCAACGAGATTAAATCCGGCGCGATCCATCGCCAACCCCGCCCGTCTCCATGCGCGGTCAAAAGGCTCATTGATGACAAGCTCCACGGCCTTACCGTCGGCGTCATTGATAAGGTCTGTCACCGCTTGGGTTTGCTTAACAACCTCTTCACGAGCAGCGGCCTGAGCCGCCTCGGGTTTAATTTCCGGATTAAATTCGGTTTCCAGTTTCAGAGCCAGGCGTGAGAGCATCTCGGCTTCGAGCTGCGGGTCCGAAGGACCGGGCTGCCAAATCGTGTTGTCGGCATCTTTCCCCGCGAGCACTTCGACCATTTGCTTGTGGGTGATGTAAATGTCGGTCGTGCCGTCCTCGTTGCGTTCCATACGAGCACGGAACTGATCGCGTAGGCCCGTGTCATAGACAAAATCGAAAATCTTGCCGAACGTGGCACGAATGATGTCTTTGGGGAGGTTGGCCTTATTTTCCGCCCACTCGGTTTGCATCACGCCCGTCTGGGCGTTTTGCGTTTTAATCTCAAGGCCCACGGACGGCCAAAAGTCCTGTAAGACCGGCCAGACGCGGTCCGCGGGCACCGTCACGTGGACGTACCGGGTCTGACCGTCGCGAATGACTTTGGCCGATACGGTTTCCGGCAGAACGCTTCCCTTGGCCGTACCGAGCTTTTTTGCCACGGCTTCGTTGTAGTCACTTTGAGCATTGGCGCTGATCGTTCTCGGACGACCGGGAATCGCAAAGCGGTCCGTTGTGTCAATCGAATTTAAATCCGGAGGGATTTCCAGGGGTGAGCGCGAGGAACTCGATTCGTACTCGGCGCGTTCGCCCGGCATGTGAATGCCGATTTTCTCTAACTGAGAGCATCCGACAAGCGAAAAAGCTACGCCGGCAAGAAGGGTAATGCGATAGATTCGATTGGCCATAAACGTGTACTTTTGCCCGAATAAAAGAAAGTCGGAAAACGCACAAGGGCGTTATCCTAAATATGTCTCGCGCAGTCTAGCAAAAAGCACGATGCCTAAACGATGCATTTTTTAAAAGACGCACATCCGTAACACCTACTTACGCATTTTTTAGGAAAAGGAAACGCAAAACCGCGCCCGACCCGCAGCTCGCCCTAACGGCGTCACACGATCCCTTACAGCGAGCTTTTATCGCTCTTACCGAGAATGTCGAGAATCTGAAAGACAACGCTACGCATGTTGCGCCGATCGACAATCATATCGAGTGCCCCGAGTTCAAGAAGTTTTTCAGCCCGCTGAAAGCCGTCGGGAAGTTTTTCCCGCACGGTCTGCTCGATCACACGGGGTCCGGCAAACCCGATAAGGGCCCCGGGCTCAGCGATAACCACATCGCCCATAAAGGCAAACGAGGCCGACACGCCCCCCATCGTCGGGTCAGTCAGGACACTGATATAGGGAATCTTTGCGCGGTGAAGGTCGGCAATGGCCGCATTGGTTTTTGCCATCTGCATGAGGCTGATAAGCCCTTCTTGCATGCGCGCGCCGCCGCTTGCACAAAAGACGATAAAGGGGATTTTTTCTTCAAGCGCGCGTTTGACACCCCGCACGAAGCGCTCACCGACGACGCTTCCCATGGAACCCCCCATAAATCCGAAGTCAAAAGAGGCCGCAACAATCGGTTCGTTCACAAGGGTACCGCGCATGACAATCAAGGCATCGGTTTCTTTGGTCTTGGCTTGATACACGGCGATACGCTCGGGATAAGGCTTACTGTCGACAAACCCCAAGGGATCACACGGCGCGACCGAGCCGCCGATTTCTTCATGCGGACCTTTGCGGTCTAGAAAGCACTGTAAGCGCTCCTTGGCCGAAAGGCGCATGTGTTCGCCGCATTTGGGACAGACCATGAGTGATTCGACAAGGTCTTCGTTGTACAAAACCTGATCGCAATGCGGGCACTTGGTCCACACACCGCTCGGGATGGGACTACGGCGCTTGGTGCCGTTATCGGAAGAAGAAAATTTCGGAAGGATGCGTGTAATCCAGCTCATGGAACGTTTGTGTGAAAGGAAATCAACGAGTGCATAAATCTCGTTCGTATTTTAATGTTCGAGTGCGAGGGATTACAATCGCCGAAAAAAACCGCATTGTGATTGACCGGAGACAGACATGAGCGCCAGGCACTTTCTTGTTGTTGACGACCATACATTGATTGTACAAGGATTACGTTTTCTTCTGAAAACAAAATTTCCGGACTCCGTCGTGCACACGGGAACGACAGCCGACCAGGCGCGAAGCCTTGTTGCGCTTTACGGCTCGGCCACCGATCTTCTGATTCTCGATCTTTCACTTCCTGATGTCGAAAAGCCCACGGAGCTACTCGAAGAACTCGTGCGGCAAAATCCGACCTTAAAAATTCTCGTGCTATCGGGTATTACCGACCCCGAGCAAGTCTCGCAAGTGTTACGGCTCGGCGCAGCCGGCTTTGTCCCCAAGAGTCTTGAGACCGATACGCTTACGAAGGCCGTCGACTTGGTGCTCAAAGGAGGCGTGTACGTGCCGATGAAACTGCTCTCGGAGGCGCAGAAAAAGAAATTTATCGACAATGCCACACTCAAAGACAATGCCCCGGATGTGCGCCTTACCGATCGCCAAAAGGACGTTTTACTGTGCCTTGCGCGCGGGCTTCCGATCAAAAGCATTTGCCGGGAGCTTAATTTATCGGAAGGAACCGTCAAGACACACGTCACGGCAATTTATCGGGCCTTTCATGCCAATAACCGCACGCAAGCTCTCATTGCCGCCCAGAAAGCCGGATACGAAATCCTTCTTTAGCGCGATTGCCTATCCATAGCGCTTTGCAAGGTCGCGGCAAGAAGCTCGGCCGTCACGGGCTTTTGCAGTAAAAGCGGCATGGGAAAGGTCGTTTCAAAAGCCTTTTTATCGAGTTTTTCGTAGGCTGCGCGAATCTCTTCTTCGGCCACGGCCGTCAAGAGAATGCTCGGCACGGCTTTATTGACGGTCGTAGCTACAAGAAAGATGGTCTCAAGGCCGTTCGGAAATCCGTCCCCGAGGTTAAAGTCGCTCACAACGGCCGTCAAGGTTCCGGCCTGGGCTTCCCGAATCACGCGCTCGACAAAGACCGAATCGGGCTCGGCCGAAGAAATCACCGTGGCGCCGAGGCTTTTAAGCACCGCTTCCAAGGCCGTGCGCACAATTTCGTTATCTTCTAAAAGCGCAACGGTCCCGGAAATAGGTCGTAAGGATTCTCCGGCGACCTTGTGCGGCGTCTTTCCCTGCCCTTGCGCCACGGGGTCGGCAAGGAACGTGAGGATAAATGCCGAGCCTTTTCCGACCGTACTTTCCACGCGTAGCGGAATCGAAAGGCGAGAAGCTAAGCCCTTGACAATGGATAGACCGAGCCCGTAGCCCTGGGTCTTACCCTTAGCTTTTTTGCCGCGAAAAAAAGCTTCGAAAATCCGACCTTTTTCCGCCGGATCGATGCCCGGGCCGTCATCGGTCACGGCAATTTGTATGCGTCCTTGACCGATGTCGCATGCCACGAGCGAGACGGTCGTTTTCGTATAGCGCACGGCATTGGTTAAAAGATTTCTTAAGATTCTTTCAAGGAGCGTGCGATCGCAATCGAGGGCTACGGAAAGCGGAACAACACGAAACGCAAGGCCCTTGTTTTCACACAGCACGGAAAACTCGGCCGCAAGGTCTTCGAAAAGTTCCGTCAGATGAATGCGCTCGACGGTAACGGCAATTTGCCCGGACTCAATGCGGCTGACTTCCAAAACCTGACCGACGAGCGTTGAAATCGCCGTTGCGCAGGTTTCGATCTGGTCGAGCGCCTCTTTATCGGGGCCGGTAAGTCGCCCCTTAAGCAGTTGCAAATAAATGCCGAGCGCCTGCAAGGGTTGGCGCAAATCGTGATTGGCGCCGGCAAAAAATTGCGTGCGCATTTCGGTAGCCTCGGCTGTGGCGCGTCGCGCGCTGTCGGCGAGGGCTTTTTCGGCCTTCAGCCGCGTCACGAGGCGCTCGTTTTGCACGTTGCGAATGACCGAAAGCACGACGATTTCATTTAAACGCCGTCCCGAATAAAGGACAAAAGACGTGATGACAATAAGCGTTAAACACGTAAAGACTTGTCCGATACCGTAAGCGGCGGCAATGCCGAAAAACATCGGCGTTAAAGCTAGCAGTGTAAAAGACGTCAAACTCGGCAGCCAGCAGGAAAAGACGGGCCAGGAGGCAAAAACAATTGCGACGATTACCGTGACAATGACCACTTCGTCAATCGGATTTTTCGGGGCTAAAAAGGCCGAGCCTGCAAAGCCCCACACAAGCCCGGAAACAACAGCCACAAGCATCCAAGCGCGAAGCCACCGACGCACGTGCTTTTCCCGATTGCAGTCACTGCGAAAGCGCCGCCGAAAGTGCACGGCACCCCAAAGCGCAAGAACGGCTGCCACAGCCCAGCCGATGACAAGCTCATGCGAAAGTGTTCTGTAAAAATAAAAGACGACAACGAGGATGCCGAGCGCTTGGCTCACAAGGCTTACGGTCTGAAGACGAAGGGACTGGCCGATTTGTGCAACGAGCACGCGTGAGGCATACCGCACCGGACTCCAGCCGAAGAGGCGTTTAATCGAAGGCGCAAGACGCATAGTCTCTCTCCTTTAAGGGGCGCAGTGCGGCAAAATCGAAGCAACGTCGGCCGTCAGAGTCCACGTACCGCCGCCAAGCGCCACGGTCCCGACAACGCCCGTCGGAATCGTCACACACCCGGGGACGTGGCCGATCGGAAAGCCGGTCAAGACCGGGATCTTCAGGTTACGGCGAATAAAGTCAACTGCGTCGCACAGACCGAAGTGCCCTGCCCCGATACCGGCCCCCGTTTCCGAACCCGTAAAGTGGCCCAAAACGACGGCACTTTGTGAGGTAAGGACACCGGCGTACGCCAGCTGCAAGAAAGCACGCTCAATACGGTACGCCGGTTCTGCCACATCTTCCAAAAATAAAATCCCGCCTTGTACACTCGGGAAATACGGCGTTCCGAGAAGACTCACGAGAACCGAGAGATTCCCGCCCCAAATCAGGCCCTTCGCGGCAAAAGCGTCCGGATTTTGATAGGCACCCGAAGTGGCTTTAACGGTCAAATGAAAATCCTGACTTTGAAACGCATGTCGAAACGCCGCATCTCTTGCATCGCATTGCATATCAAAAGCATTGGCGCACGGCGCAAGCCAGCCGCCCTTTCCGAGCATAGTAAGGAAAGCCAGAAAAAGTGCTGTTACATCGGAAAAACCCGCCAAGGGCACCGTCGGACCGCAAAGTAAGTTCCAATCTAAAAGCGGCAAGAGGCGCGAGGCCCCGTAGCCGCCGCGTAGCGAAAGGGCCAGGTCCGAGTTCTTGTCCGTCAGTGCCTTTTCAAGCGCCCTGGCACGCACATTGTCGCTTCCCGCGAAGCGCCTGTCGACAAAGTGAATGTTTTGCGCTTCTCGCACGGACCAGCCGAGATTTGCGAGCGCTTTTTCGATGCGCGCCAAGCGAACCAAGTCAACGGCATCCATCGTGCCTTGCACCACCAAGGCGCGTGAAGGAGCGACAAGAGTTAAGACGGGGTTATTCGGCATCGATTCACTTCCTTTTTTTGGCGAAGTCGAGAAAAAAACCGCTCTAACAGTGCCTCGCACTCGCTTTGTAAAACGCCCCCTGCGGTATCTGCTTTCCAGTTAAGCGAGGCGACTTCCTGGAGCGTAAGGCGCGAGCCCATCGCTCCTGCAAGAGAATCGGAGGCTCCCCACACGACGCGCCTCACGCGTGACAATAAAAGAGCGCCGGCACACATAGGACAAGGCTCGAGTGTCACGTAAAGCGTCGTATCAGGCGGCATGCGCTCGGAGTTAAGCCCGTCAAGTGCCGCTTTTAAAACACGCATCTCGGCATGCGCCGTGGCATCGCGCATTGCGGCGACCCGATTGTGGTCACGGGCAATGAGGATTTTTCCCCGTGTCAGAACGGCGCCGACGGGCACCTCCCCCTCTTCGTACGCAAGATGCGCTTCCTTTAACGCCTCGCGCATCATCGCCTCATCAAAGACCGCATCGACGGGAATCTGTTTTTTTGTATTCACACGGCGATTTTTTTCCTGAAGCATCGCCCGAATCTGCTGCGTTCGAAGGCGCGTTTGACTGGCTTCGTTTTCTAGAAAAGTAAGGGCCTCGGAAAGCGTCGGAGGAAAGCCCGAAGGAAGGGAGACGAGATAGGTTCCTTCTTTTTGCATAACAAGCCCCTCACGCTCGAGAGCATCAAAAAGCGCCGTTGTCGTCGCCATGACCCAAGAACCTTCCCCGGAAAGAAACGTCGTTAACGCGGCAAAGATCGCCCCGTGCGATCGGCACACCGCCCGACCTGCGTCCGTAGCAAAGAAAAGCGCAACGCGTAAGAAAGCGTCGTACTCCTCGGGACAATCTTGTTTAAGTCGAACAAGACCGATACCGCGCTTGCACCGTGCCCGGGCATAGGTTGCGAGCACATCACTCTTTTCGGTATCCCCGGATTCGGTCATGGAGAAACACTAAATGACGCTTTGAAAGATGTTGACGGCATCTTCATGCGTTAATTTCTTAAAGCCGCCCAAGTGACCTTTCCCGAACGAAAGGTCCGCGAGGTGCTCAAAATCGGGTTTCTCACTTGTCACCTCATGAATGGCAGTCGGCAGACCCATTTGCTGGATAAAGGCAAAGAGCTTTGCAATCCCGAGTTTAATTGTGGCCTCATCGGTCGCCATGGGAGTTACGCCCATCACACGCTCGGCAAAACGCACGAAGCGCTCGGGATCCTCACTCCAAACGTAGCGCATCCACGCAGGCGTGAGGATTGCCAATCCGGCTCCGTGGGTAATCGTATCGACCCAGCCCGACAAGGCGTGTTCCATGCCGTGGCAAGCCCAATCCTCTTCGTGTCCGAGCCCGAAAAATCCGCAGTGCGCAAAGGTACCGGCCAAGGCCACTTCCGCCCAAGCAGCATAAGACTTGGGATTGTTTTTAATCTTGAGTGCGTTTTCCATAATCACGCGCAGGGCCCCTTCGGCTTCCGTGCTCGTAAATTCCACATCGGGGGTCTTCGTGAAGTACCGCTCCATGATGTGGCTCATCATGTCGAAAATGCCCGCTGCCGCTTGATTAGCAGGAAGCGTAAAGAAAAGCTCGGGGTTAATCGCTGCCAATTTCGGACGCAAGCAGTCATTCCCCATCCCGAGCTTCTTGTCGCCGTTTGTGATGACGGCGCGTTTACTTTGCTCGGACCCGGCCGCCGGGATCGTGAGAACAGCCGCCAAGGGAAGGACCTTATTAACTTGGGCTTTCCCGGAGAAAAAGTCCCAGGGGTCCCCCTCATAGGAAAACGCAGCGGCAACGGTCTTACCGGTATCGATGACGCTTCCGCCCCCGACGGCAAGGACACTGTCGATGCCCTCGCTTCGGGCCAACTCAAGCGCCTCGCGCACAAATTCGATGGTGGGATTGGGCTGCACACCCCCTTTTTCCACAAGGACCAGACCCGCATCCTCAGAGGCCGCCTTCACGGCATCGATCAGTCCGGACTTCACGGCCGACCCCCGTCCGTACACCAGAAGTGCTTTTTTCGCTCCGTATCCGTCGACAAAGGCTTTCGGGGCTTTAGTGTGTGCCCCGCGTCCGAACATCAGTTCCGTCGGATTTCGATACGTAAAAAATTCCATACAACACTCCCTTTGAATGAAAAATCTGCCCCTCGTATTTTAGCGGCGAAGCAAAAGCTCTACGGGCGCTCCGGTCATCAGACGTGACCACCGATGGATCAGATCGACGGACGCGGCCGAAAGTGCAAAAGAGGCCGCATCGCCCCCGCTCTTAACATGGCTATCCAGGGCGCTTTCCAGGTCACGCCTGTAAATCAAGGCGACGGCAAAAATCGTTTCCGTATCGTCACTCGGAACAAAACCGACGACCCGGCGCATTTCATCGGCTAAAAGACGTCGCGCGTAGGACGCAAGACCCGCCGGGTTCCAATCTTCCGAGGATCCGTAGTGGCGGTTTTTTCCGGAAAACGTCGCACCGATCCAGTCGGCTAAATGCTCCTGCGCCGCAGCAAGTTCCTCGGGACTTAACGTCCCCTCTTCAAGCGCACGGAGGCGCCCGGCGGTTTTTCGTGCCGCTTCGAAAAAAATGTCCGAGACCACTTCAATCGAAGAGAGGTCGGGTTTTCCTTTTTCCCGCGTGGAAAAATCACACCCGCAACGCGAATTGGAGCACGGGCACGGCACAACACACTCCTTTACGTGTTTTCGAACTTGGTGCCCGGCGGCATAAAGCGCAAGGTCCACTTCAGACACAAGTCGTGGTAATCGCGTGCATCGTCCTCTGTCATCTCAAGGTCATGCTCGGCTAACTGACCGATAAAATCCTGAACTTCCTTGACAAAGGTATTAACGGCATAGACAACAACCGATTCATCGTCACTGAAAAGCTCACGATCTTTATCGGAAAGCGCCATGAGCGGGATTGCGAGTGTGCACCGTAGGCTTCTTCCGAGAGCCGGCCCGTTCCAACCTTCGATCGGGATGTATTCAGAATCTTCTCCGAGGAAAATTCCCACCAAACTGTCCATAAGATTGAGAAAACGAGTGGTAACCTCTTGCGCAGAGAGGCGGTTCTGCAGCGCCTGCTCGGCGGTATCGATCATCAGTTCCGCGGAATGAAAGAAAATCGTATAAACCACGCGCACATCGTTTAAATCAAAGCGCGCGTGAGATGTCCGATTTTTTTTGCCGGATTCTGCCATGACGTATCTCTTTAAAGCTTCGGAAGATTTTTGAAGTCGCCTTGGCCGCTTTTGACCATACTCATGGCCGAGGTAATGAGCGTTGCAAGGTCGCTTAGATTGGCCGGAACCACAAGGGTATTGCCTTCCTTGGCCATTTTGGCAAATGCATCGACGTATTTTTGGGCGATGTCAAAATTAACCGCACTCATGCCGCCGGGAGAACTTACGGCATCGGCCACACGGCGAAGGGCCTCGGCCGTGGCTGTGGCAACGGCCAGGGTGGCCGCCGCCTGACCTTCGGCTTGATTGATCTGTGCCTGCTTTTCCCCTTCGGATTTGGCAATGGCCGCTTCCCGGGCACCGGTCGCAAGGTTAATCTGCTCGATTTTGCGGCCTTCGGAGGCGGCAACGACGGCTCTTTTTTCACGCTCGGCGGTAATCTGGCGCTGCATGGCCTGCAAAATCACAGCAGGCGGTGTTAAGTCTTTGATCTCATAACGCAAAACCTTCACACCCCAGTTAAGAGCCGCTTCGTCAATCGCAGAGACCACATCGCGGTTAATGACATCACGCTCTTCGAACGTTTTATCCAATTCCATGCGCCCGACGACACTACGCAACGTTGTCTGCGCGAGCTGCGTAATCGCAATGATGTAGTTACTCGTGCCGTAGCTCGCGCGTTGCGGGTCGGTCACTTGGAAGTAAAGGACGCCGTCTACCGTAAGCTGGGTATTATCCTTGGTAATGCAGACTTGACTCGGGGTATCAAGGGGCACTTCCTTAAGACTGTGCTTGTAGGCTACACGGTCGACAAAGGGAATGATGAAATTGAGTCCCGGGTTTAACACCGCATGAAATTTTCCGAGGCGCTCGACGACCCAAGCCGTTTGCTGCGGAACCACGGCCACACCCTGCCAGGCAAAAACACAGGCTGCAATCAAAAGAATCAGTGCAACAACCATCAAGCCGCTCATTTACGTGTCCTCCCGAACGTTTGACTCACGTCGTTTTAAAACCAATACCGAACCGGTAACGCCGACAATCGTGAAGAGACCCGGTGTTCTTTCGCTCTGAAGCTCCGTACGCACCTTCCACTGCGCTCCGCGATAGGAGACACAGGCCGTGCCGTCTTCATTCCAATGCGCGACCGTCACGGTCTGTCCGATATCCAAATTGTCGTTCGCCAGTCCTCGCGCATCCTTTTTGTGGTGGGCGCGATAGCGAGCAAGAATGACACCGCCCACGAGAACGACGGCCGCTGCAATCAGACACTGGATTTCAAGGGCAAAGCCGGCAAACGCTGCCAAAGCTCCGACTAAGGCCGCTACACCCAGCAAGAGGAGATAAAAGGTTCCGACAAGGAGTTCGGAAAGTCCCAAAACCACCGCGGCAATAAGCCACAGTGTCGGCACACTGACTGTCATGTACGTCTCCCCCTTTACTTAAAAAACTTCTTAGGTCTTAGCCTGAGCCGGGGCTCGCGCTGCTGTCTCGTCCTCATTGTCGTCGTCATCGCCCTCTTCGGCCGCATAGTGCGCCAAAATCTTGCGATACAGCGAATCGCTCACCGAGTCGGTATCGAAGACAAACTCCCCGACCTTTTGATCTTCAGCCAAGTGTTCGGCAAGGGCACTTTGCTCGGCGCGTATGACTATTTTAAGCGAAGGATTAAGTTGCTTGGCCGTCTCGGCAATTTTAAGGGCCGTCACAGGATCGACGCCCGAAATCACCAAAAGTGTGGCCGTGATGATATGCGCCTGCACGAGAACCATCGGGTCGGAGGGATCGCCCGTGATGACGGCAAGTTTCTTATCGCGCATTGCTTGTGCCTGCTCGGCATTTTCCACAATGCTCACGAAGGGAACGTGGTTTCGGAAAAGTGTTGCCGAGAGGATGTCATTGACGGCACACGTGCCGACCAAAATCGTTTGCCCCGAAAGGAAGCGCCGGTCGGTTTCTTGCGGGAGCTCCGAATACCGGTCGGTAATCATCGCCGCAGCACGCGCCCAGGCAAAGTACCGTAAGAGGTATTTGCGGACAAAGGGAATTGCTTTAAAGACAAAGGGGTTTAAGGCAATCGAGAAAATCGACGCGGCGACAATCATGCTCATTAGGTGCGTATCAACCATCTTCAGGGCAATACCTTGGGCCGCGAGGATGTAAGAAAATTCACCGATTTGCGCGAGCGCCGCCGCTACGGTAAGCGACGTATGCAAGGGGTACTTTAACGCATGTACGAGAATAAAAGCCGTAACACCCTTACCGATAATAATAATCGCGAGCATGCAAAGGATGGCCACCGGGTCCGTCAGAAGGACGTGCCAATCGAGCATCATCCCGACGCCGACGAAAAACAGGACCGAGAAGGCATCTTGTAAAGGCATGGAGTCTTTGGCCGCTCGGTGCGCATATTTACTTTCTTGCAAAACCATACCGGCAAAGAAGGCTCCGAGAGCGAAACTGACGTCAAAGACAACGGATGCCCCGAAGGCAATGCCGATGGCGCACGCGAGAATCGAGAGCGTAAAAAGCTCACGCGAACCGGTCTTTGCGACTTGAATGAGCGCCCAGGGAATAAGCTTTTGTCCGACAACGAGCATGAGAACCACAAAGGCCACAACGCGCAGAAGCGTAAAGCCCACAATCCAAAGGGTCTCCGAGGCACTTAAGGCAACTCCACCGTGGCCTCCTGCGAGAATCTGCGCCACGGGCGGCAGGAGAACCAAAATCACCACCGTCGCGATGTCTTCAACGACAAGCCAGCCGACGGAGATTTGTCCGTCATAGGTCTTAAGGTGACCGTGTAGTTCCAAGGCTTTAAGAAGCACCACTGTCGAAGCGCACGACAAGCACAGTCCGAAGACAAGCGCCTGGGCAAAGGTCCAGTTCCAGACTTCGATGGCAAAAAGCGCCCCCAAAACCGTTGCGATGGTCATCTGCAAGACGGCACCCGGAACGGCAATGTTTTTAACGCGAAGTAGGTCGGAAAGCGAAAAGTGCAAACCGACACCGAACATCAACAGCATGACGCCGATTTCAGAAAGTTGACTCGCAAGTTCCATATCGGCCACGGGTCCAGGCGTATGAGCGCCGCACATGATGCCGGCCAAAAGATAACCGACAAGAGCCGGCACCTTAAAACGTTCGGCTAAAAACCCGAAAATAAGCGCCAGGCCGAAAGCAATGGCGAGTGTTGAAATAAGCGGAAGACTGTGTTGCATGAACCTGTCCGGAAAAGATGGTTTAAACACAAATAAAACGCGGCGCGCAGTTTATTGTGTCCGGGCGAAATTTACAGAGGATTTTAATAATTTTTACGAATGCAAAACAAGTGAAAAGTTCTTGACTTGCCGCGCCTTGTTTCTCGTGGGTCGGAAGGCTCGCATGAGGTACAGATCTCATTTTTTTCGAACACCTTTATACCCTCTTTGTCAAAGAGTCCGAGCCCGGCAATTAGAGCGCCTTCAAGGCTATGTATTCCTTTAGGAAGTCCGTCGAGAACAGGCCCGCACCTGAGAGTGCGATGCGTTGTATCTTAGAATGCAAACCCCTGCCATCGGACAAGACAGCAGGGGCAAAGTTCCGTTCGCCGTGTGACGGACTCGAGCCGCTTATGAGGCGAAATCGGTCACTGAGAACGCATTACCACACATAACGCAGACCGACGTTATAGCGGTAGTTTTTCGTGTAGTCACTACCATCGGCGCGTTAAAGCGAGCCGTACACGCTTAACTTGTCCGTCATGTCAAACTGCGTACCGATACCGTAACTGAACCAAGTGCCTCCGACATTGACTTCTTGCTTTTTAACGACATTTCCGAGGGTTGCCGTGGAATCGGCATCCCCGAGGAAGTCATGTTTGACGGAAGCCGTCAAATAGACAGAGCCCTTGTTTTGAGCAAACGTGGCACCGACGCGAGCTCCGAGGCGACCGACGAGCGACTGATAGTCGTCCTGGCGGATACGAACGCCGTTACCGGCCGTGAAATCATCTCCTAAAGCCGTCGCATAGGACAGCTCAGCCTGCGATTCGACATAAAACATCGGGTTGATGTTGTAGCGATATCCGACCTCAGCAGAAAGACCGAGCAACGTGTTGTCATAACTCGCTTTCATAATTATTTCGGCGGGATTGGATTTGCCGCAATCGGCTCACAACAAGAGCGACCGGTTTTTCACAATGTTGCGGAAAATACCCTTGTTTTTTCATGAAAAAGCAAAACTCCCGGCGACATGCCTTAAGGTTCTGTCGACCGGGAGCTAAACGATCGCTCTTTTTTTTAAAGGGACCGCCTAATCGAGCTGATTGGCAACGGCCAGATAGTCGCGCAAGCGCTCCTGAAAATCAGGACTTCTTAACTTACGAATGGCGGCCGATTCGATCTGGCGCACGCGTTCACGTGTCAGACCCATCGCCTGCCCGACTTCTTCGAGCGTGTGATCGTGGTTCGTGCCGATGCCGTAGCGTAGACGCAAGACCTGCGCTTCGCGGGGCATGAGTTCCCCGAGGCTCTTTTGAATTTCTTCTTCAAGAGCGGTTCTAAGGTACCGCTTCTGAGGATCGTCCTCATCGTCGCCCTTAACAAAATCCAAGCGCGTTGCATCCTCGTCGTCTCCGATCGGGGCATCGATCGATTCGACGCCGCGCATCGCTTGCGTTAAGAGTTGGACCTTCGCAAGCGGCACACCCGAAAGCTTGGAAAGCTCCTCGTCCGTGGGGTTCTTGCCTGTTTCCTGCAAGAACTTTTGGCGTACACGGCGAATCTTGTTATAAGACTCGGTCATGTGGACGGGAATGCGAATCGTATTGCCGTAGTCGGCCACGGCACGCGTGACGGACTGTCTTACCCACCACGTAGCGTACGTGGAGAACTTGTAGCCGCGACGATACTCGAACTTATCGACGGCTTTCATTAGACCCAGATTGCCTTCCTGAATCAGGTCCGTCATCGCAAGACCGCGATTGACGTACCCCTTGGCAATGGAAATCACAAGACGCAAGTTCGCCTCAATCATCTTGGCCTTGGCATTGGCCAGATTCGTTTGAGCGAGTTTCACTTGTCGCGCAAGATCTCTTTGGTCATTTAAAGACAGCGAAGCCGTCTCTTCACTTTCGATAATTTTTTCCTGTAGGTGTGTTAAAAGCGCGGCATTGTGCCCGATCATCTCACCCCAGCGTGTTCCGGTTCGGGAAAGTTCCTCAATCCATTTAGTGTCCGTTGCCCGGGCTTTCATTCCTTCGATAAAGTCATCAACGGGCATCCCGCAACGCTCGACCATCACATCGCGCATCTTATGCGTTAAGGCATTTAAGGCCTCGACGTGCGCGGCGATGTGGTCGGCAAATTGCGTCACAGCCTTGACGGCAAAGCGTACGGGAAGAAGCGTTTTGCCGATTTCGGCGCGCGCCTCATTGTATTCTTTGAGTTTCTCGGGTTTGCCGAATGTCTCACGGATGATCTTAAGCTCACCGGCGCACTGATCGATGAGTTTCAACGCGCGCTCTTTCATCTCTTCGAGCTGCTCGGTTGTCATGGCCGCCGCACCGATATCGGTTGCAACTTCGTTTTTCTCAATGACTTCGGCATCATCGACCTGAGCTAAAGCCTCCAAGTCCGTAAAGCCGTCAATCACTTGATCGATCGGAATCTCGCCGCTTTTAAGGCCGTCTGCCATGCGCACGAGTTCTTCGACGGCCATCGGGTGCTGAATGATTGCCGAAAGGAGCTTGGCGGTAAACTGCTCGATGGATTTAGCAACGGCAATTTCCCCGGCACGTGTTAAAAGCTTATGGGCACCGACCCCGCGAAGGTAGGCACGAAGGGGATCCTTAGAAAGCCCGGCGCTTTCCTCGGGCGTTAAAAGAGCCGCCGCATCCTCTTCACTGATGTCTTCGTCATCGGGAATCGGCTCGGGAATGATGATGTCGTCTTGCGTGGGCGCCGTCTCGAAAACCTGAACGCTCATGCGATTTAATTGCTCGGTAATTTCCGTGAGAGCCTCTTCGGTGCGAACGGCGTTTTCCGGCAGGTAGTCGTTAATTTCCGCAATCGTCACCCATCCGCGTTGGCGTCCGAGTTTGACAAGAGCACTGTAGCCGCCCGACTTAGGAACCGCACCGGCCTCGCCCTCGATACCTTCGATTTCATCGGCTAACTTTTCCAAATCTTCCTGATCGTCAACGACAATGACCTCATCGGAGTCGACCACTTCGCCTTTTTCCGCCGCCTGAGCATTTTCGGAAACGGAAAAGCCGCCTTCATGGTCAATATCGATTCGCTTGTTCTTTTTGAGCCAATGGCGCATGTCGTCTAACGACGGTTTCTTTTTTTCTATCATAAAACATTGTCTCTTTTCGGGAAGGAATAAACCTCAATGTGTTCAAGAGAAAGCGCAAGGAGGTCTCTCTTAATGCCCCAAATTGTGTTTTGCCCTTAACGGCAAAATCCGTGAAAACCATCCGGAAACGCAAAAGCGCGCGGGGCGATTGCATTCCGCGCTCGAACGGTCGAAAGCGTCGACGGAAAAGTGCCTTAAAGGCCGGGAACGAACTTACGTTGCTTGTCCCGCATGAAGGTCGCACGCATTGCCCGGCGAAATTTCCGCTTCCGACTGACCTGTCTCCTGAGCGTTGCCTACTCCGGCGTAGGCGTGAAATTTCGCTTGTCGGGGCGATTTTATTGCCCGAAACGAAATCTTTCAAGAAAAACAACTCGTTTCAAACGAAGAAAATGTACCTTTTAAACGGGAGAACTCTCGTCAAGCCAAACGCCGAAAGGGCAACGAATCCGGGAGGCATACGCAATCAAAACACCTCGGCAGAAGCCTTCTGCTCAATCGTCGAAAGCTCTGCTGTCAATTCCTTTTCTCTCTCGGCCCATTTGCGATAGGCCTTCGCATCGAAGGGCTCGGTTGCTGCCAGTGTGCGCACTTTCTCGGAAACCCTCTCTTTCTCAAGACGCACGAAGGCCGCGTGGGTCTCAAGACGCGCCTTCGTAAGCGGCGTCAGAAGAACGATTTCTTTGGAAAAAATCTCTTTGTAGGAACGGTAGTTGGCACTGGCCTCAAGCATTGCGAGCAAAACCTGCGGCTCGCCGATCGGTTCTTCTCCGGCCAAGGCCGTTCGCCACACCTCGAGAATCTGCCGCGAGAGCCTATCGTCCTTGCCGATAAAGGAATCCTCAACGGCTGATGAAAACTCCGAACAAAGCGATGGGAAACTTAAGAAATTCGCAAGAATTCGGGAGGCAAAATTGGCGGCCTCCGGCAAAGGAGCAATCGGTGTTTTTGCTTGAGAACTCCCTCGGCGCCAACGGGGTTTAGCGACCTCGGGCATGGCAACCTGGGGGCGTGGCTTAGCAATTCCGAAAGCCTCTTCAACCGTATCGGGACTCATGCGAGATTTCATGGCCAAGAAACTCACAAGCTGCGCGCGCAGGAAGGGTGCCGAGCGCATAGAGGCCACAAGGGGTTTGGCTTGAGATAAAAACTGCCCTCGCCCTTCGGGCGTCATAAGGTCTTTGCCTTCGGAAACCGTTTTGACAAAAAACTCGCTTAAGGAAAGACTCTGATTTAACGCCTCTTGGAAAGCGGCCGCCCCTTTTTCTTTAATGAGACTATCGGGATCGTACTCAGGGGCAAGCACGATAAAACGCACTTCCTGGTTATCGGCAATTACGGGCAATGCTGCCGTCATCCCGCGTGCTAGAGCGTGTTGCCCGGCGCTATCGCCGTCAAAGCAAAAGTAGACGGTGTCGGTGACTTTAAGTAGTCGCCTGACGTGTTCGCTTGTAATCGATGTCCCGAGAGCGGCCACGGCCTCGGTAAAGCCGGCTTGTGCGAGGGAAATCACGTCCATGTAGCCTTCGACGATAATTGCGCGGTGCTTGGCGCGAATAGCATCGGCCGCTTCATATAGGCCGTAGATTTCCGTCCCTTTGTGGTAAATCGGTGTTTCCGGGCCGTTCAAGTACTTGGGGTGCTCGTCACCGTTTAGCGTTCTTGCTCCGAAACTAATCACCTGTCCGCGGCGATTGCGAATCGGAAACATCACACGTCCGCGAAAGCGATCGTACCGGTGCGTGGCATCTTTGCGAATGACAAGGCCGCACCCGGCCTCATCTTCCAACTCATGACTGTCATAGAGCGTCGGGCCGAGAACGTCTTTTAGCGCATTCCACGCATCGGGAGAAAACCCCAAACAAAATCGCCCCGCCGTCTGAGGCGTTACACCGCGGTTTTTGAGATACTCTCGGGCGCGCGGGGCACTCTCGAGCGAGCGGCGGTAAAAGTCAGCTGCCGCCTGCATGTGGTCAAAAAGCGTGCGTGTACGAGCGCTCTTTTCTCGTCCGGCCGCATCCTCGGGTACGACCATTCCGAGACGCCCGGCAAGAGCCCGTACGGCTTCCGGGTACGTCAGTCCCTCGTAGGCCATCGTAAAGCCGATTGCGTTTCCGAAAACACCGCACCCGAAACATTTGTAAATCTGTTTACTCGGCGTGACGGTAAAAGACGGCGTTTTTTCCTTGTGAAACGGGCAACAGGCAACATAGTTTTTCCCCGTCTTTTTCAAGGGGACGTGCTTGCCGATGACTTCGACAATGTCAAGTCGACTCAAAAGTTCCTGAACAAAGCTCTGGGGAATCACAAGCTATCCGCTATCGATTAACCGGCCAAAACGCTTTTGACGACGCCGCTTACAACACTCATGTCCGCCTTACCGGCAAGTTTTGCTTTCACGGCGCCCATAACTTTACCCATGGCACTCATACCCGAGACACCCATCTCGGAGATAACGCTCGTGACGACGGCACGGACTTCGTCTTCTGTCATCATCTGAGGCATGTACGCGGAAAGCACCTCGATTTCCGCACTTTCTTTCGCGGCTAGGTCTTCGCGCCCGGCCGCTTTGTATTGGGTAACAGAATCACGGCGCTGCTTAATAAGTTTACCGATTACAGCCGTAACCACATCATCGGTCGGCGCAATGCGCTCATCGACCTCACGCTGCTTGACAGCCGCGAGCAACAGGCGAATGCAGGAAAGGCGCGCCGTATCATGTGCTTTCATAGCGACTTTCATGTCGCTTACGATTTTCTCTTTCAGAATCATTTTTTCCCTCAAAAGAAAGAAAACGGCCGACGCAGAAACCCGCGCAGGCCGCTCATTGCGTTGAATGCGAACCGAGATTAGTAAAGTTTCTTCGGTAACATCATGCTGCGAAGACGCTTGTAGTGACGCTTAATCGCGGCGGCCTTCTTGCGCTTACGCTCGGCAGTGGGCTTCTCATAGAACTCGCGGGCGCGAAGCTCGGTGAGTAAACCTGACTTTTCGATGGTGCGCTTAAAGCGGCGCATTGCGACTTCAAACGGTTCGTTTTCTTTAACGCGAATGGTGGGCATTGATAAACACCTAATCCTTTGTGGTTGGTTTATATAAATCACTTCGGACAGTCCCACGACCGAAGCAATGAAAATTTAGGGTTGGGATTTTGGCACAGTCGGCGCTAGAGTGCAATGGAAAAAGAACAATTTTTTCAGAGATCTCGTGTATTTTGATGAAAAACCCCTCCACGGCCTCTTTGAACCGGGCCGAACGAGTGCCCTCGTGCGGCCCGACTCAAGCGAAACCCCCGGTTACAACGCTCTCTTAGAAGGCGTATCTGAAGCCGACGTGAGCACGCCACTCTTCATCGAGCACGGCACCTGACGTGCGCTCAACGCCGCCGTATACATAGGCGTTCTTGCCGATGTTGATGTCGGCGCCGAGCCCGTACTCGACCCACGTATCTTCCCCGTTAACCTTGTAGGAATTCGCGCCGCTTCGAATCGTGGCATCGCCCGAGAACTCGTGCACGGCCGAAGCGTGAACGTAGACATTGCCCCAACCGTTCGGGCAAGTGACGCCCGCGGCAAAGCCCGCACGTCCGAGAAGGCTATCGACCGTATCGAACGAGTAAGAAGCCGCCCCTCCGAGTTTTAACGTGTCAGCATCGGTGTAGGTGTATGTAAGTTCTGCCTGCGGTTCGACAAAGAACATCGGTGTAAGGTCATAGCGCCACCCGATTTCGCCTGAAAGGCTTAACGCCGTATTGTCGGCCGAGCCTTTGAGGTTCCCGTCGACTGTGTAATCAGCATCGGAGCGTGCTACGCGTCCGATTACGTCGACAAAGACACCGTTTCCAAAGGTCTTCGTACCGTAAAGCGCAAGGCTATACGAATCCATATCCGCATCGCCGCGCTTCATGTCGGCATTGGTCTTGGTGTAGGCAAACGCGAGACCGAAACGCGGGGCATGATCCGAAGGCATCGTATCAATACCGACTTGCACTGTCGTAAAGTTGTTTTTAAGACGATTGGAACCCTTAAGTTTGCCGCCGTCATAGCGGACCCAGGCGCCGTGTGTACCCGGTGCCGAACGGATGTCTCCTAAGCGTTTCCTCACGTCATTCATGAGGATGCGGTTGATTGCCAAAGACGAAACCATCGAAACATCAAGCGTATTGGACATGACGGAATTGACGTGCGAGGACACGTTTTGAGCCTTGCCGTTTGCCCCCACAACGGCTGTGGTTTCTCCGGCAGAAAAGCCCTCGGGGAGAACAACCGCTGCACCTTCGATTACGGCCTGCCCTTCGAATTTTTCAAGAAGCGCATTGACATCGCCGCCGAGTGCGTCATTTACCTCGCTCGTCGTACTGAGTGTGAGATTCTCCCCGGCAATGGCGTTGTTTGCGACGTGAACTGTGGCATCGGCATTGCCGAGCGTCAGTTTCGTCTTTTTGCCATCGGCCCCCTTGAGTTTTCCGATGGCGGCATCCTTGTTAAAAACCGTCTCTCCGATGAGAACGAGAGTGCCACTTGCCGCCTTGACCTCTCCGTTAATCGTTGTTGTGCCTTCTAAGGTCAACTTTCTTTTATCGGCGTGGTCAACATCACCCGCATCAAACACCGACTTACGATTCGCGGCATCAATCTCCTTTACATATCCGAGTAGGACGTTATCGTTTAGAGCAATTTGAGGAGCGCAAATATGAGCCGTAGCTCTGGGCGCCGCTTCACTGTTTACGATTGTTGCAATGCTGACAGCGGCCGAGTTTTCGGATTTTTCCTTAGTTCCGATTTGAATGCTTTTTTCAGAGGTAACTTTTACCGTGGTCAAATCTCCATTGACACTAACATTTGTTCGGGAAATCCCTAAGCCTCGATCCTTTCCCAAAAGAACCACGCCCTCCGTTCCGGTTAATTTAACCGTTGCATGCCCTTTCCCGTTGTACTGAGACTGATTCCAACTTCCGAACGAACTTGCGACAACAGCACTCGATGTGTCACTGACAACTGTGAGAAGTCCTTGAGACTGAATGTCCACTGCAGAGGCGCCCTCATTCCCCCCGAAATTACCGGCAAACACTGCAGGCGATTCGGTAGAGTGCAAATAGACATTTCCATTCGCCTCGATGCTGGCTTTCCCATTTGTTTGCGTCATAACAACATTTCCCGGGGAAGTCATCGTCACTTCATCCGCTCCGACAATGGTAACGTTTCCGCTGAAAGCGTGGATTAGGGTATTGGTAAGTGCATCAATGACAAGATTCTTGACCCCATCAATTTTCAGTGTTTTTCCACCACTAGCCAACAAAGTCGAATCAGACCCGTTTGCAGATTTCTGATAAATCGTAAGGCTCTCCCGCCCAGAGAGTGTGACATCGGCGTTTGTCGCACCAACAAGATTGACTATCTTCTTCTCTCCCGTATCTTTATAGGGATTATTCAGTTCAAATCGATAGGTGCCGACATTCTGGATTTCGGAAAGCCAATCGGAGGGTTCCCCTTCGAGTTGCTCCCCATTGACTTTTACTACGAGTTTTGCATCCTCTGCCCAAGCGATCCCGGAAGCCATCAAGCCAGCTAACCCGACGGCAATTACAGTTTTCGCACCCCTCCCTTGCATCGAACGGGCCATTTCGCTTACAGCCGTCATCCCCGAACGGGCGCGGTTATAGACAACCTTAAATGTCTTATTCATGGAATTTCCCCCTCGCAAATCAAGACTAATCCATTGCGGACAGATGCACCGCAAAACTTCTCTTCTCGGAAGGTCATTCTTTAAAAAGCGGCGTTTCCCTCAAAAACTTATCTCAACTTTTAAGACCCTTTCCAAGAGAATCCAAAGGGATTATCCCTCCGTCCGGGGGGGGGCAAGCTTTGATATTAATGGTTTTTTCGTGTTGCCGATGCGCAACTTAGGGGATTTCTTCAGTGGGGCGAAACCGCTAATTTTTGAAAATTTTGTGCTATCGAAATATCACCTTTTTTGCGATTTGTCCTTCTTTTTATTTCTGAGTGTCATGTCGAGAAGGTTACAATCGAAGCTCTTACGGATAATCAACACATGCAATCCATTTTCTTACACGCCTGTTGCGCGCCGTGTTCGGCTGCGGTTTTGGAGTGGCTTTTAAAAAACAACATGGCTCCGACCGTATTTTTTTTCAACCCGAACATCGCGCCGCGCACCGAATACGAAAAGCGTAAAGCCGAGCTTGTCCGACACTGTGCGTTTCTGAACGTTCCGACGATTGACGGCGACTACGACCACACGACTTGGCTTGACGCTGTCAAGGGTCTTGAAAACGAACCGGAGCGCGGACACCGGTGCGACGTGTGTTTTTATCTACGCCTAAAAGAAGCGGCTCGAAAGAGCGTGGAGCTCGGTATCCCCGTCTTTACCACAACACTTGCCTCAAGCCGTTGGAAGTCACTTGAGCAAGTCAATGCCGCAGGACTCAGGGCAGCTCAAGAAGAAGGCGTGCGCTATTGGGATAAGAATTGGCGCAAGGACGGACTTCAGGAGCGGCGCGGTGTGCTTCTTAAAACCTACGGTTTTTACAACCAAACCTGGTGCGGTTGTGAATTTTCTAAGCGCGATGCCGACATGCACCGCGCCTTACGACAGATACGCGAAAGCACCTCGGACTAACGCATCGCCTCGGGCATCACAAGGCTTCGCACGTCAATACGCATCTTGGTTCGCATAAGCCCGTTTTCAATGAGAAAGCGCTTATCTTCTTGCATCCCGCGAATATCGTCTTCGGTGAGAACATCGTAAAACGACGACCAGTCAAAAAGCTTTTGTGCTACTTCGGGGCTAACGCCCTGAGCCTTAGCGCCCATTTCCAAAGCTTTTTCTTTGTTCTCGTTAATCCACGCATGCGCCTTGCGGTGGACGGCAACGACGCGCTTTAAAAGATCGGGATGTTCTTCGGCATAGGCGCGGCGTGCGACCATCACAAGATTGGGTTTGACAAGCCCTTCGGCTGTCGTGATGGTTTTCATGCCGGCGTCATTGGCTTTGACGACAAGCCCCGCGGCTAAAAGCGCCGCATCAACCGAGTTGCCGACAAGTGCTGCGTACGCTTTCGGGGGATCCATACTCACAAACTGAATATCTTGCATCGTCATCCCTTCTTTTTTTAGGGCTGCGACGAGCATCTGGTGTAAGACCGTGCCGCGGGGACCGGCGACGGTTTTGCCTTTAAGGTCTTTGACCGAGTAGTTATGCCCTTTTTTCCCGACAAGCGCAAAGACACGATTCGGGTGCGCAGCGCCCGTGGCAATCACAAGGTCATTACCGACACCGACGGCAAGTAAGAGCGATGCCGTATTCATCACAGCCGAGACATCAAGGGCCCCGGCGGCTAACGCCTGTGCCTGTTTGGCCCCGGAATTGATCTCGTGCCAGATGACTTTCACATCGGACCCGGCAAACTCCTTTTCGAGCATACGGTTCTCTTTCATCACGATGTTTTGTAAATTAAACGGGGACTTGACGTAACAGATATTTAGGTCCGTAGCCAAAGCTGTCAAAGACGTCATCGACAAAACCGCGAACGAAGCCATCGCATCGCAAAAGACTTTTAGTTTCATACAAACTCCCTTAAAGGCACAGCGAATTATTAAGAAAAACTTTCACCGAGAATGCGCGAGAAAATCGCTGAGCGTAGCACCACGATTTCCTCGGATGTCTCATGGCGAGGGCGCGGACTTGTTAGTGTCCAAGTTTGACAAATCGTTCCGCCTTCCAATAAAACGATACGGTCGGCAAGCATGAGGGCCTCGGAGACATCGTGCGTCACAAGCAGAACCCCCGAGTGCGTGACCGAAAGAATGCGCGTAAGTTCCCGCTGCATGAGTCGCCGCGTTAAGGCGTCTAACGCCCCGAACGGTTCATCCAGAAGAAGAATTTCGGGGTTCGGTGCCAAGGCACGCGCGAGAGCCACGCGCTGGGCCATCCCGCCCGAAAGATCCGTCGGATGCGCGTTTTGCGACTCGAGCATGCGCGTAAGCGCCAGGACTTCGGTAACAGCTTCATCGACCTTCCGGGTATTCTTTTCATGCTCGAGCGCGAGTGCCACATTCTCGCGTACGCTCTTCCAAGGTAAAAGGCGGGGCTCCTGAAAGACAATTCCGAAGGAGCTCTCGGGGGCAAACGCAATGGTTCCGGCATCGGGCACTTCAAGCCCGGCTAAAAGCCTTAAAAGCGTCGTTTTCCCGCAGCCGCTTTGCCCGAGAACGGCGAGTACCTCCCCGGTATTGAGCGTTAAGTTCAAGTCCCGAACAGGGGTCACACGCCGCGCCCCTTTTCCGAAGGACTTGGTCAGCTTCTTAACAACAATGAGCGGAGTTACTTGAGCCATGTCATTGCCTTTGCTTGAAGTTCGCCGCCCCAGGGAGAAATCTTTGAAGCGAGTGCCACAAAGGCCGTATCGGCCAAAATGCCGAGAATCGCAATCGAAAAAATGCCGACGAGCATCACATCCGTGCGCCCGAGTTCGGCGGCATCTTGAATGAGCCACCCCAAACCCGATGCGGCTGCAATCAGTTCCGCTCCGATCAGGGCTCGCCAGGCAAAACCGAACCCGAGTCGCATACAGGTCATCACCGACGGAAGCGTCTGGGGCAAGATGATGTGGCGGAACGTTTCTTCGGGTGTCAATTTCAAAATCCGAGCCAGTTCCAAGAACTTGGGATCGACGTGCCGGAAGGCTGAAAAGCTCGTAAGGTACACGGAAAAGAAACTGGCAAGCATGACGATGGCTAACTTCGGGGCCTCTCCGATTCCGAGCCACAAAATTAAAAGCGGCACGAGCGACAAGGGCGGCACGATTCGAATGAATTCCAAGGGGTAGTGAAGCGCCTTTTCAAGCAGGGCATGACGCGCACACATCCAGGACATAAAAAGCGCAAGTGAGGCACTGACGGCGTAGCCCGCCATGACGCGCAGGAAACTTGCCGCCGCGTGCGTAAAAAGCGAGCCGTCGCAAAGCATGCCGTAGGCGGCACGTAGCACATCAGAGGGCGACGGTAAGAGCAAGGGGTTTACAAGCCCCGAAGCGCTTGAAAGCATCCAAGCAACCAGTACGGCCGCAGGGAGTGCTGCCGAAAGGAAGAACTTTTTTCCTATCATCTTCCGAATCATTCATCCGTATGTCAAATGTCAGAGTGCGTATCTTAAGGGACAATTCCCGTATTCGGCACTCGGAAAAAGCCCGAACCTTCCCACTGACTTCGCTACAATACAATAGGGCGATTCGATTATTCATTCAGAGTTCAACATGCACATTACAGTATTTCTCGGCGCGAAACTCGGCAAAAACTCCGTCTATCAGGAACGCATTACCGAGCTTGCCGCTTGGATCGGAAGTTCCGGCCACACACTCGTGTACGGGGGATCGAAAGAAGGTCTCATGGGCATTCTCGCTGACACAGCCTTAAAAGCCGGGGGCAAGGTCATCGGCATCGAACCGCAGTTCTTTATTGAAAGCGCCGTGCAGCACGAAGGGTTGACGCAACTCATTGTCACAAAAGACATGGCCGAACGCAAGAAGGAACTCATGGCCCGCGGCGACGCGTTCATTGTGTTTCCCGGGGGCTTCGGGACAATGGAAGAATTTGCCGATGTTCTCTCGGCGATTGCCTTAAAGCACCTTAATGCCCCGTGCATCTTTTATAACCTGAACGGCTACTACGATTTGATTCATCAGTATTTGGACCACATGATTGATATGGGCTTTGCCGTTGAGGATCAGAGAAAAGGTGTGTACTTTGTCGATAACCTCGCAGACATTCAGGCCGTTCTCACCAAGGTTTAGTTTTTAAGTCAGGCAATCAACGCCTCTTGCGTTGTTTTTTAGTGCTGCCCTGCTCGCACGAAAGCCGAATAGATATCCCCGGGAAAGTATCCGGCGCGAGTCTTTCGGCTTTTTCTTTTTCCATCGCTTTAAAAGCGCACCCTTAGAGCCCGAGATGAGGCAAAAGGACGCCTTTTTTCTAATAAGTCGCTTCCCCGGTAGACCCTTGTTGTTTTGTTTGGCTCCCGGTGCATTTAAGCATCGCTCCGTGCCCGTCTCGTCCTTCGGACTCCGGATAGGAATCAGGACGGCAATCCTATCGCGTGCGTAAATGAACTCTACCCCGTAGAGTAGACCAGTTAAGGTCATTGATTTTGGGCTATTTGA
>UQOW01000014.1 GCA_900542805.1 uncultured Sutterella sp. | reverse complement strand
GCAAGCTGCTGACACAGTAGAGAATCTCCGTCGTTCACGGCGGAGAGAACGTCAACTATCGTGGTACTCATGGAAAAAAGCCGGACACGGAGCGATTGCCGTTAAAGAACACACTGAACACACGCACGACACTTTTTTTCTCAAGTCGGTTCTCGTTTCGATTACCAATCCTCAACCGCTCGTGTTCACGATTTCGGTCTTTCCGCAATTTATTGCTTTAGACAAACCGTATGTGCCGCAAGTTGTCATTATGATTGCCGTGTATGCCGTGATGGTTGTCGCCTGCGGGATGCTCTATGCAATCCTGGCCGGTCATGCGCGCCGTTTTTTTGAAGGGCAAAAGGGCGCTGCACACGTCAATCATGCGAACGCTGTGATTTTCTTTTTCATCGGTCTGATTGTGCTGTTCTTGGCCACCGAGCCCTTTTTCTAAGAGCTGGAGTTAACTTTTACCGGCCGTCATGGCCTTGTACTCGGAGCCTTTCTTCTCATCGAGAAGAAGCGTGAGAATAAGACCGATAAAGACGAGCACTAGGTACACAAGATAGCCTGCCTCATAGCTTGCCGTTTTATCAAAGGAATACCCGAGAATCGGATAGGCACAGGACTTTAAGAGCAAAAAGAAACTGATGAAGCGGTACGTTCCGAGAAAGTGTGTCGGTCCGAAGTAAAAGCCCACGACAGCCGGCAGTAGCGTCCAGTACGATCCGCAGCACGCTCCCATGAAGATGCAGTACAGGAACGTCGCAAAATATCCGAAGTGCATCACGGAAAGCGCCAAAGCAATCACGTGTAAGGTCATCACAAGACGCAGGGCTCGAATCGGACGGAAGGTGTCGGCAAGCCAACCCCAGAAAAACTTACTTAAACCGCATGAGACGGCTGCGACGGACATAAAGGTCATTGCTGTGACCGGGTCGTATCCGAGCTCGGTAAAACGCGGCTTTAATTGGGACATTAGGCCGGAGGCACACATCAGTCCGAGACCGGCCCCCAAACCGATAAGGTAGATTTCCTTCATGCAAAGGAATTGCCGAATGGACGGATCCTTGCGATGCGGTGCATCCTCAGATGTGTCTGTCTGTTGCTCGGCGACAGTGGCGGTCTTTTTCTCAACAACAAGACCGTCAGGCGTCAGCCCCATCATTTCCGGGCGTTCGCGCACCATCAGGAAACACGGGATACACAGAAGAGCGGCACAGACGCCGAGAATGTAGTAAGCGTTGGCAATGCCCCAATGCGTAATACAAAATAGGGAAAAAATCGGGATGATTGATCCGGCAAACGACATGCCGACGGCGGCAATACCGAAGGCCAGCCCCCGATGCACCTTAAACCAGTGACACAAAAGACCGTTGGCTACCAGTCCCCCGCAACATTGGCTTGCCGCCCACACAAGGCAAAAGCAGGCCGTAAAGATGTAGTAGTTGTCCGTCGAGCCCATGCCGAACAGGGCTGCGGCGGCCAGAAGCGATCCGATGCACATCATTTTGCGCGAACCGATACGCATATCGAGTGTTCCGATGAGCGGGGCACATCCGAAGCCGATGAGTGCGGCTATACCCATGCTTGCACTCGTTGCCGTTCGACTCCACCCATAGGCCTCGAACAGAGGCTCGATAAACGAGTTCATGGAGTAGATGGCCGTACCCTGAATGATGAGGTTCCCCAGGGTCGAGAGAGCACACAAATTCCAGCCGTAAAACATGGGAAGAATCACTTGGTCCGGTTACAGAAAACCTCCGACCCGAAAAATCGGAGGTGAAAAACGAGCGAAATTTTAATCCTGTCGTCGGCGGATTTGAAATCGGGGTGCAGGGAAAGCGTGCTGTTTTTCGTGAAAATATCCGGTTTTTCCGCTTCGAGAATCCGCGGAGCGTCGATCGGTCGTTTGCCGTGCTAAATGGTCAGAGTTTCTTCTTGAACCCGGCAATTGCGGCAAACGCAATAACGCGTGCTTTACAATCCGTGTGATTTTTATTTTTTCGAGCCGCTTTCGATGATTAAAGTCCATTCGCTCCTTGAAAATCCCTACCGCATTCTCGGTATTACTTCCGATGAGAGTTCCGGTGAGATTGCCCGAAACGTCACACAGTTACTCGAACACCTGAAAACCGGGGAAAAAAGTGAGTTTCCGACGGACTTTGCCAATATTCTCGGGCCCGTCAAGCGTGATGCAGGGACACTGACGTATGCCAAGGAACGTTTATCGGACCCGGCAAGCCGCCTTGCGTGCGCTTTCTTTTGGTTTGCATCGCGAAAACTTTCGGACGGTTCGGCTTTATCGCTACTGACGGAAGGAAAACTTGATAAAGCCGAGAAGCGCTACCTAAAGCAAACCGGCTACAACGCGCGAATCAATTCGGCATGCATTGCCTTTATGAAGGGAGATCTTCTGGGCGGAATCGGTCAGATTGCCACGCTCATTAATAACGAGAAAGACCGCGCCGAGTTCGTTCGTGTCGTTACGGGGGGTGAACTCTTTTCCTGTAAGCAACTAGCCGGGCTTTTTATCCGAGAACTCTCCCGAGACGAAAGGCTACGTGATGCGCTCGGACTCGATCGCATCGATACGGAAGAACAGGCGGACGCCTTTTTAAAGAGCATTTTGAAAATTCACGAGCGGCTTGCTGTTTCCGTCGACAACATCGGACCGATGCGCGCTTTGCCGATTATGGCGCTCAAATGTGCCGTGCGTTTTTTAGATACCACCGAGCCCATGCTGGCTTCGTTAAAAGAAGAATTCGGTGCGGATGCACCCTTGTGTATTTTTGTCTCGAGTTGGGTGGCCAATGAAGCGATGTCGATGACAGTGGCCAACATTAACTTTTTGCAGACCTGTCCTCCGGGAACCGAGACACTGCGTACTGAGACGGCCAAGGCTCAGGAGATCCTCAATCGCCTGTTGACCTTTGAAGTTACGGACAATTTGCGTGTGCAACTGGAAAACAACCGGAGACTCTTGCAAGGGATTCAGGATCGAATCGTTCATAAGCACGATAAAGGACACTGCTACATCGCCACGATGACATACGGCTCGTACGACGCGCCTCAAGTGCGTATTTTGCGGCGCTTTCGCGACCGGGTTTTGCTGACAAATGTCCCGGGGCGGGCATTCGTGCGTTTCTACTACCGAGCCTCGCCTTCCTGGGTCAAGGCACTTGAAGATAAGCCTACGGTCAATGCGCTGATTCGCTATGTACTCGGCGTTTTCGCGCGGCTGTACGCAAAACTTGAGGGCTGAAAAAAACCGTAAGGGAATGCGCCTTACGGGGTTGTCAGCGGGCTGGTTAAGACGCTTATTGAGCGGCTTGCGGCGCTTTGGCTTGTTCTTTGAGAATCATCGAAACGACGTCAAGGCCGGAAACATCACTCAGGCGCACGAGAACGACACGAGCACCCTGGAAGAGGAAGTTCTTGTCTTTCTGATCCGCATCCCCGAGCGCCTTGATAAAGCTTTCGATTTGGGCATTTAACTTGGAGGCCTGTTCGGCCTTAAAGTCAATCGAGACGGTCTGTCCGCCCTTTAAATAAATGTTCAGACGTTGGAATGTGTTTTGTTCCATGTTCGTAGTCTCCGATTAAGAAATGTGACTTAAGAGCGATTCTAACAGCACCCATAAGGGTGCGAGAGGTGAAAATCCTCCGAAACAAAAAGCCGTTCGGTTAGAATCACGCCACAAAAATTTTGTGTAGCGATCGTAAAACGGGGCGGACGGATACGACGATGTCCGTGATACCGAATTGAGAGGGAATAATGGCTGTTCGAAAGCGTGCGAATGAATATGCAGAGTCTTCCATTCAGGTTCTTAAGGGGCTTGAGCCCGTCAAGCAACGCCCGGGGATGTACACGCTCACGGACAACCCGCTCCATATTATTCAGGAAGTTCTCGATAACGCGAGCGATGAAATTCTCGCCGGTTTCGGAGACAGCATCCGTTTGACGTTAACGCGTGAAGGCGCGATTTGCGTGGAAGATAACGGTCGCGGTATTCCGACGGGCACCCACCCGACAGAAGGCATTCCGACTGTCGAACTCGTGTTTACTCACTTACATGCCGGCGGAAAATTCAATAAGACTGACGGCGGAGCCTATAGTTTTTCAGGCGGCTTACACGGGGTGGGTGTTTCCGTGACCAATGCCTTAAGTCAATCGATGCAGGTGACGGTTTGGCGCGAGGGCAAGCAGTTTGAAATCGGGTTTGAAAACGGATTTGTGACGCAGCCTCTGACGCAAGTGGAAAATACGCGTTCAAAGCACTACACGGGAACGCGTGTGGTCTGTGTGCCGAATCCGAAGTATTTCGATAGTGCCGAGATTCCGGTCACGCACTTAATCCGGCTACTTAAAAGTAAGGCCGTGTTGCTTCCTGGTTGCCGCGTTTCGTTTTTCAATGAGAAAAACGGCGATGAGCAGCGCTGGTGTTACCAAGGTGGACTGCGCGAGTACCTTTTGGCCGAGGTGCAGGAGCCGCTTTTAATCGAACCGTTTGAAGCGCAGGGTTGGGCCGATGCCGAGACCGAGGGCTTTAACGAAGGGGAGGGTGCTTCTTGGGTCGTTGTCTGGTCCGAGTTCGGCACGCCCGTGCGCGAAAGTTTCGTCAATCTCATCCCGACTCCGGCCGGCGGCACGCACGAGGCCGGACTGCGTGACGGTCTTTTCGGTGCAATGCGCGCGTTTATGGAGGCGCACGGCCTGATGAGTAAGGGCGTCAAACTGCAAAGCGAAGATGTCTTTGCCAGGGCCGGGTTTATTTTGTCGGCCAAATCCCTCGATCCCCAGTTTCAGGGACAGACCAAAGAAAAACTCACGAGTCGCGATGCGTTTCGCTTGGTCTCGAGTTTCGTGCGGCCTCAGTTCGAGATTTGGCTGAATGCCCATCTGGAAGACGGTAAGAAACTTGCCGAACTCGTTAATAAGCAGGCGCTTTCACGCCAAAGACAAATGAAAAAGGTCGAGAAAAAGCGCAGCTCGACCGTGGCTGTTCTTCCCGGGAAACTCACCGATTGTGAATCGACGGACATCGAACACAATGAAATCTTCCTTGTCGAAGGCGACAGCGCGGGCGGTACGGCCAAACAGGGACGCGACAAAGAGTATCAGGCAATCTTGCCCTTGCGCGGCAAGGTGTTAAACACCTGGGAAGTCGATGCCGACCGAATTTTCGCCTCTCAGATTATTCACGACATTGCCGTGGCACTCGGCGTCGACCCGCACAAACTCAATGACCCGAATGTCGACTTAAAAGGCTTGCGTTACGGCAAGGTTTGTATTCTCGCCGATGCCGATGTGGACGGCAGTCACATTCAAGTCCTACTGCTCACGCTCTTTTACCGGCATTTCCCGAAACTTATCAGCCAAGGGCACGTCTTTATTGCGCAGCCTCCGCTTTATCGAGTCGATGTGCCTAAGGTCGGAAAAAAGGCCGAAAAGAAACTGTATTGTGCCGATGATAAGGAACTTAAGCGCACACTTTCCAAGTTGGAAAAAGACGGCATCAAGGCGGAAAAGCTCAACATCTCCCGCTTTAAGGGGCTTGGGGAGATGAGTGAAAAGCAACTGGCGGAAGCCGCCTTTCATCCCGATACCCGGCACCTGCTTCCCGTGACGCTCGGAGATCTGGAAAAAAGCCAGACCGATGCTGTCATGACGCTTTTGATGGCTAAGGGCGAGGCTCAGGGACGGCGCTTGTGGATGGAAACGCACGGCGAGGACTTGGAATTGGACATTTAGGCGTTTCACCTAGGAAGTCAGACAAAACACAAGAAAGAGCAGAAAAATCAAGACTGACGATTTTTCCTGCCGTTACAATCACGCCCATCTTGTTTCCACTCTTTGTATGGACGATTTGATATGAAAAAAACAGCGTTACTTTTGACGGCATGCTCGGTGCTCGCTTTGGCTTTGGTCGGATGCGGAGATAAGAAAGCCGATCAGGCGCCTGCTGCTGCTAAGGAAGTTACGATCACCGTCGGAGCAACTCCCGTTCCGCACGCGGACATTTTGAAGGTTGCAGCTCCGGAATTGAAAAAGCAGGGCGTGAATCTGAAAGTCATCGAATTTACCGACTACGTTAAGCCCAATCTGGCTCTGGCCGACAAGGAAATCGATGCGAACTACTTCCAGCACGTTCCGTATTTGGAAAGCTTTGCCAAAGATCGCAAACTCAATTTGTCCGTCCTTTGCAGCGTGCACATCGAACCGATGGCCGTTTACTCCAAGACGATTAAAGATTTGAAGGAGGTTCCCGACGGCGCCAAGGTGGCGATTCCTAACGATCCGACAAACGGCGGTCGTGCGTTGAAGGTCCTTTCCGATGCCGGTCTTTTCAGCTTAAAGCCCGGTGTCGGCATTAACGGCACGCCGGCCGATGTGATCAACAATACGCACAATCTCAAGATTGTGGAAATGGAAGCGGCCGTGTTGCCCCGCGCCTTAGATGACGTGACGCTCGCTGTCATTAACTCGAACTATGCGTTGGGTGTGGGACTGAATCCGGCGAAGGATTCGCTTTTTATCGAAAGCACGGATTCTCCGTATGCCAACGTGGTCGTGATTCGTACGGGTGATAACCGCGAAGCGCTCAGTAAGCTCGCGCAAGTGATGCACTCTCAGGTCGTGCGCGATTACATCCTCAAGCAGTACAAGGGGGCGGTTTATCCGACGTTTTGATTGAACCTTTTTGCAGGTTTCGGGCGCTTGCGGCTGCGTGCTGTGAGCGCCTTTTTTTCTCGCTTTTGCTTGTCGCTAACCCGAACGGACTAGTCGCGCATAGCCTTTGGAATTATAGGAAATTGCAATGTTCTTTCGTAGACTACGCCCTGAAAGTTGAGAAACAGTTCTTGCTTTCAACTCTCCTTAAGAACCAGGTAAGAGGCACTGCCTCTTCGGGACTAGTCAGATACCGCTCGGTAGCCATATCGAGCGGTCTTTTTTGTCTAAAATTTCGAAGATGTGAATGTGTCTCATCTTTTAATTTGCATTTTTCATGAAGCAATTGAAATACACCGTCGGCGGTATGCATTGCGCTGCCTGCTCCTCGCGTGTGGAGCGAACGGCCCTGTCGTGTCCGGGAGTCAAAGAGGCTGCTGTGAATCTGGTACGCGGCACGCTGGTTGTTCGTGTGGATGAAGCGTCGTTTTCATCGCAAGACCTTTGCAAACGAATCCAAGAAGCCGGCTACTCGGCCTGCGAACAGATTAATCGAGATGTCGTGTCAAGACCCTCTCGCGAAGGAACTTATGAACTTCTTGCTACGGTGCTTCTGGCTGTGCTTCTTTTCGTTCTGGCGATGGGAGGGGAAAAACTTAACATCGACCCGCTCGTAAACGGACTCTCTCAGATCGTGCTCGCTGCGACGGTTTTTCTCATTAATCGCAGGCATTGGACTGCGGGTGTTTCGGGTCTTGTGCACCGCGCCCCCACGATGGATACGCTTGTCGCCTTAGGCTCGAGCGCCTCGTTTCTTTTTAGTCTCACGATTGTGATTTCCTCGCTTGATAATTCTCACGCTTTGAGCACGGAAACATTGTCGCGCCTTTATTTTGACTCCGCGGCCATGATTTATGCCTTTGTCGGTGTCGGTAAATGGCTCGAAGGGAAAGCTCGGGATAAAACAGCCTCATCGTTGGAAGCGCTTGCCGGACAGATACCCCATCAGGCCGTTCGCCTTGTGGGTGAGAAAACCGAGCTGATCAATGCCCGAGATATTCAACCGGGCGACGTCCTTTTCGTGCGCGCCGGAGACGCGATTGCGGCCGACGGCATCGTTGTGTGCGGGGGAGGACAAGTCGATGAATCGTCGCTTACCGGAGAGAGCCTTCCGCGAGAGATTCGGGTCGGCGATTCGCTTTTTTGCTCCACGCATGTTGTGGGCGGTTGGGTTCACTTAAGAGTTACCCATGTCGGCACCTCCACGCGCTTTGCGCAGATTCTTAATCTCGTGGATTCGGTCACGGAATCCAAAGCACCGATTGAACGCGTTGCCGATAAAGTGAGCGCCGTCTTTGTTCCGATTGTCATCGCGCTTTCGATTCTGACATTTGTCCTGTGGTTGCTTTTCGGATATCCGACGGAGTTTTCGCTCATTAATGCGATTTGTGTGCTTGTGATTTCCTGCCCGTGTGCCTTGGGTCTGGCGACCCCGGTTGCCGTGACCATTGCCGGGAGCCTTGCGGCCCGAAACGGCGTCTTTTTTAAAAACGCTGCAGCGCTGGAAGAAATGAGTCGCATCGATACGGCAGTTTTGGATAAAACCGGGACTCTGACGCGAGGAGGGTTTTCCGTGAACTCCGTTTCACTCAATCCGTCCTACAGCATCGACCAGGTCCTTTCTTGGGTTTTGTCCGTTGAGTCGTTCAGTACTCACCCGCTTGCTAAGGCTCTGTGTCGTTATGCCGAGGAGCGCGGAGCAAAACAAACGGAGGCAACTGATTTTCACGCCGATTTAGGTTATGTTCGGGCGAAAATCGGGTCGCAGGTTATTGAGGTCGGAAATCCTGACGCCCTCTCGATTACTCCGACAACGCTCGATGTCGGTCTTTTCCCCCGTAAGAGCGGGCAGACGGTTTTGTATCTGCGTGAAAACGCGGTTGTTTGCGCAGCGTTTGCCTTAAGCGATACCTTAAAGGACTCGGCGGCGCCCTTTATCGCGACGCTTAAAAAGTTCGGCATAAAGATATATCTTGCCAGCGGCGATTCCGAATCGGTGGTTCAAGATGTTCGGGAAAAATTAGGGCTTATGCACGCTACCGGAGCAATGACGCCCGAAGGCAAAGAAGCACTTGTTGAGAAACTGCATCGTCAGGGACGGCACGTGCTTTTTGTCGGAGACGGGATTAATGACGCGCCCTCGCTCGTACGAGCCGACGTCGGTATGGCTGTCGGTGCCGGCACGCACGTGGCCATGGACTCGGCCGATGTCGTTTTAGTGAGTTCGCATCTTTCGGACATTGCCTCGGCGTTGAGTCTCTCGCGTGTCGTGATGCGTAACATTCGACAAAACCTTTTTTGGGCGTTCTTTTATAACGTCCTGGGAATTCCTTTGGCGGCCGGAGTTCTTTACCCGATTTGCGGGTGGCATTTAAGCCCCATGTTTGCTGCGGCAGCGATGAGTTTGAGTTCGCTTTGCGTTGTCGGAAACGCAATGCGCCTTTTTGCTTGGCATCCCGAAGCCTTCGGCAAGACCGATGCCGCTTGTTTTTTTAGTTCGGAGAAAGTAATGAGAACACAACTACGTATTGACGGTATGCATTGTGAGCATTGCGCCAAAGCCGCAAGCAAGGCGCTTAGGACCTTACCCGGTGTGACAGAGGTTTTCGTGGATTTAGCCGGTAAAACAGCCCTGGTTGAAAGTACCGTGCCGCTAGAGGAGGCGGCCGCACGCGCCGCTCTTAAAAAAGAGGACTTCACGCTCGTTTCGGTGCAAAAACTCTAACCGAACCCACGTCTGGTCGGACCTTATCCGGCCCACGTCAGGTAACTGACAACCGAGAAAACAATCAGTAGTACCGCCTCGGCACAAATGCACTTTTTTAAGGTCTTGAAAAAGTCGGCCTTAAAGTAGTCGAGCGAAATCATCAAACATACGTGCGTCGGTGTGACCATCTGTCCGCCGACGCCGAACACCAGCACAAGGCCGATTAAATCGAGCGATCCGTGAGCCACAGCTGCCACAATCGGCATCATCATCGCCACGTGTCCTTGGGACATACCCGTGAGCATGCCGATTAAAAAGCTGATGAAAGCGAGAATCAGTGGAAGCGGAAGAACCGAAGCGTGAAAACTTGCGACGATTTGATTGAGGGCCCCGCTTGCATCGAGTAGCTGAATAAAGTACAGAATCATCACAACGTCCCGCAGAAGTTTTTTTTCAACGGCGCCGACGAAGATTTCCTTAAGGCTGACATCGCGCTTGAGAAGATGCAAAATCGGGTACAACAGTCCGACGATAATCAGAAGCGACACGGAGGCAGCAAGACCGAAAGCCATCGACAGGGCAAACACACCGAAAATCGGCAAAAGCGCGAGAATAAAGTCAATGCGGTACTTGGCAAGCATCGCATCGGAGGGCTCTTTCGTCGGTTCAACGATTTTTAAGGGCGCAACGAAAAAGAACCAGCCGACGATAAACATCACGGCACTGACCCAGAGCATGTGCACGATTAGGGAACTTACGGACACATTGGCAATCGCGCAGGTAAGGAGGATTCCCGGGACAATGGGGTTGGCAAACTCCATGATGTGTCGGAACCAGAAATTAATCAGCGCTTTCGACTCATTACTGATGGCTTGACCTTCGGCAACCGTTTTGACAATCGGTGCGGAAAAGCGTGCGCCGCCGATTGAGGGCAGCATGCCGAGGAAAGCCGGCATCACGGCAAGCGTGACCTTCTTGGACGGAATCAAGTGGTGTAGGTACTGAACGAGACCGTTGAGAATGCCGCTTTTGCGCATTTCGATTTCAAGGCACACCACGAAGTACAGGGCAAAAAGTAAATCATAGCTTCGCGGCATCGTTACCATCGATTTGAAGGCGGCCCAAAGGGAAGCAGGGCGGCGATCGAGGGCAAGCCAAATCAAAAGCCCGCCGGCCAAAATCGCCGGTCCGATCGGAACTTTTTTTCGAATCAAAATCACCATCAGTGCGATGGCGGCCAGAAGAATGATGTAAATGGACATGATGTGCGCACAAACGACTATCGAGTTTTCGACAATGTCGGAATTCCGCGAGCCATTCGAATATCGGTAAAGAAGGAGGCGGGAAACCGAGGAGCGGCCTTAATTTTAAGCGGGTCGTGCGGCAAAGTCTCTTTGGGCTCGAACATACCGTCCACGTCGGTCGGATCTAGACTGGTTAACAGCCCCTCGGGCACACTTTTTAAGGGACAGTGCGCAAAGGTCCGAGCAAAACTTGCCCCGTGAAGAGCGTGCGCAAAAAGTGCGCTCGGAATGCTTGTCAGACCGCTTTCTTCGAATGTGCGATCGAACCGCCAAGCTTTCGTATTAGCATCGAATAGCGTCTCGGGAACGCTTTTAAGTGCGCGGCACCCATAAAAGACTTCGCGAAAATCCGTTGCATTGACAGCGGCACTGAAAAGCGCGGAATCGACGGCCTCGAGGGCGCTGTTTTTAAAAAGCCCGGTGAAGATGCGTGCGTGAGAAAGCGGCAAAAAGACGAGTTTGGGCACAGATTTCAGATTCGGAAGTCGTGCAAAGGTTTCCGTTAAATCCATAAGCTGGGCGTTGCGCATGAAAAGAGCTTCGCTGATCTGAGTCAGACCGACGGGCGGGTAAGCCGGATTCCAAAGCGCGGCCTTACGTGAGGGCTTGCCGGTTACCGGGTCAACAAGGAGCGGAAGTTCGTCTGTTAACGCGACGGTCTGTTCGGGAAGCCTTATGGTCGAGCACGGCAAGACACCGTCCGCGTCGATTGTGAGGATGTGGGTTCCCTTATCGACGGTCAATTCAACCTGAGTGGGCTTGTCGGCGTCCCAGGTAACCGTATCGCTATGCGTCGTATCCAAGGTGTAATGAATGACCTTGTCTTCAGCCAAGAGGCGCTTGGAGAACGTAAAGCGGACAAGTTCCCGATTGCGTCGAACGGAAAGTTCAAGCTTTAGGGCGGTTCTCATGTCGAGCCCTCCTTTCGTTCTTCGCAAAAGCAATCGAGCTCGAGGCGACGCGGCCGTTCGGCATAACTTGTCGGAAGTCGTCGAAGCTTATAACAAAAGGCAAACATGGCATCGGCGCAAACTAACTTCGGCAGGTTCGAAATGATGTCATCGGGAACGTTTGTCAGGGCCACGCAGCCTGCGAAACACTGTTCCAGATTCGTAATGTCCGGGTTGTTGCGAAACAGTCCGACCGGTAGGTCTGTCAGATTTTCAAAGCCGGCTGCCCACCCGCAGTAGTCGCTGCGTTCGCCCAAGGCCTTAACGTGCATCGGTGGCAAGGGGTCGAGAATTTGCACTAAGGAATCGAAAAATCGAATCGGTCGAATCGGGTAGGGTGCCGTCCAGTGGACGCAAACCGTATAGAGCCCCGGGTTTTCCCAGCGATGGGTGATTCTTGGCTTTCCGTCAAAGTCAATGCGCTCGGATGTGCCGTCTCCCCAATCAATCCAAAAGTCTCCCGGTAAGGCCAAATCGGTTTCGTAAAACGCCAAAACGGACTGATCGGTCCCGTCGGCTTTGTAAACAATGCGAAAGGCCGGATCGTCGGGGCCGGCTTCGGGACGAACCCATCCCATTTGAGCACGCCGGGCAGGGTCTGCCCAGGCAAATGATGTGTGCGGGGCACCTTGAAGAAATTCATCGACAACGAACGGAATGGGAGCGCCTGCAAAGGGATCCGAGACCTCTTTTAATGCTTTGCAATCGGCAAAGGCGCGGGTGCAGACCGTGTTCGGTCCGACGTGGCTAAGGAGCCCCTCGGGAATGACCTCCAAGTCGCTTCGGGCAAAGATTTCGCGAATCGAGATCGGGTTTCGAATCGCATCGAAAAGGTGCGCATCGACTGCGCGAATGCGACTAGCGTAAAACGCGCGGTCCAAGACCGTTAGGTTCGAGTTGTTGACAAAAAGGTCACCCGTAACAAACGTCAGTGTCGTCTTTCCGCTCTCATCGGGCTCAATGAGCGGCAAAAGGCGTTTGGCGGGAAGTAATATCCCGTTTTTATCCGTTTGACCGACCGTCAAGGTCGGTAGCGGAGAGACGATGGCATAGGTTTGATGTGCCAGAGCGCGTAGCGGCAAAAACCCGGAAGTCGTACGAATGCGAATGCGTGTGACGGCCTCCGAAAGACCCCTGTGCGTCACGTGTAAAACGGGGGTAAACGAGGCATCGCGAGCCATGCGCTGCAATTCGACTTCCGAGAGCGTGCAGTCGATGTACTCTAAAACTCCGTCACCCCAGTCGATGCAAACGTCTCCGACCTGATCCATCGCCAGGCGGGGGATTTTATAAAAGGTCAGAGACGCCGTTTCCTCTGCAGTCGCCGTCAAATCAATGACAAGTTCACAGGGTGCGTTCGGGGCAAAAGTTTGCTCTGTCATGGGACGGTATTTTAAATGCCCGAAGACTCGGTTTTTGAGGCAAGGAGCGGATTGATGAGAAGCCGAACGGCCCGCACACGGTCATCTCGCCCGTGCGTGGCAACCGTAAACTTTAATTTTTCCGGAGCAATCATGCGCATATCTCGTCGCGATTGCAGCAATCGCACGAGCGCGAGCGGATTAAAGTGCGGCTTATCGTCAAAGGTAAAAACGATGGCGCTGTCAGCGGCATCGATTTTCCGAATGCCCAAAGTCTTGCAACGAATGCGCAGACGATGGACGGTTATTAAGTTCAATGCCTGTTCGGGAAGCTTTCCGAATCGGTCCGTGAGGTCATCGATCACCGATTCGATTTCCGTGATGTCACGTGCAAGAGCCAAGCGCTTGTACAACGTCAGTCGACTTGAGACGTCGGGGACGTAGTCGTCGGGAAGGAGCGCACTTAGGTGGAGATTGATCTCGGAAAGAGATCCGAACGGGTGCTCAAGGGAGGGGGTCTTGCCGGACTTTAAGGCATCGACGGCGTCTTTGAGCATCTGCGTGTAAAGCTCAAAACCGACCTTGGAGATTTCTCCGCTTTGCTCTTCGCCGAGAATCTCGCCGGCGCCGCGAATCTCCAGGTCGTACATCGATAGATAAAAGCCGCTCCCGAGATTATCTAGGTGCTCGATGGCATCCAAGCGCTTTCGGGCATTTTTCGTGATGACATCCTCCCCGGGAATCAGCAAATACGCATAGGCCTGATGGTGAGAACGACCCACGCGACCGCGCAACTGATGCAACTGGGCTAGGCCGAGCTTATCGGCCCGGTGCATGATGATCGTATTGGCGTTCGGAATATCAATGCCGTTTTCGATAATGGTCGAGCAAAGGAGCACGTTGTAACGCTGCTCATAAAAAGCGCGCATGGCAACCTGTAGGTCGCGCTCGGGCATCTGTCCGTGCGCGAGCCCGATACGCGCCTCCGGCAGTAAGGACTTAAGGCGCGCGAAGCGGTTTTCGATTGTTTCGACTTCGTTATGTAGAAAGTAAACCTGTCCGCCGCGCTTAAGTTCGCGCAAAACCGCTTGACGAATTAAGTCATCGGTTTCGCGTCGCACGAAGGTTTTAATGGCAAGACGTTTTTCCGGTGCCGTCGCAATGATTGAGTAATCCCGTATACCGTCCAAGCTCATCGCTAACGTGCGCGGAATCGGCGTGGCCGTGAGCGTGAGAATATCGGCTTCGGCTCTGAGGACCTTGAGGCGCTCTTTTTGTCGCACGCCGAAGCGGTGTTCTTCATCGACGATAATAAGCCCCAAGCGCTTAAAGCGGACTTTTTCTCCCAACAGTTTGTGGGTTCCGATGACGATATCGACCGTCCCGTCGGCAATGCCTTCAAGCGCTTGCGTGACTTGTTTGGTTGTGCGAAAGCGCGAAAGCTCGCGCACCGAAACGGGCCAGGCGGCAAAGCGATCGATAAAGGAGCGGGCATGCTGCTCGGCAAGAAGCGTTGTCGGGCATAAAACGGCCACTTGTTTGCCGTTCATCGCGGCAACAAAGGCGGCTCGTAATGCCACTTCCGTTTTCCCGAATCCGACATCCCCGCAAATTAAGCGATCCATGGGGTGCGCACTTTGCATATCGTCAAGCACACTATTGATTGCTTGCGTTTGATCGGGCGTTTCTTCGTAGGTAAAACCCTCGCAAAACGCCTCATAGTCGGCCCGTTTGATTTCATAACGGTACCCGGTGCGTGACTCGCGGACGGCATACAGATTTAAGAGTTCTGCAGCTGTATCGTGCGCCTTTTGCGCGGCTTTCTTTTTGGCCTTTTCCCATTCACCGTGCCCGAGTGAGTTAATCGGGGCATGGTCGGGATCGGCTCCCGTATATCGGCCGATGAGGTGTAGCTGCGAGACGGGAACAAAGAGCTTGGCGCCTTTGTCGTAGTCAATCCGAAGGTACTCGTTTTTCCCTTCGCTTGTTTCGATGGTCTCCAAGCCCACATAACGACCGACGCCGTGTTCGGCATGTACGACCGGGTCTCCGGGCGCAAGTTCCCCGATGTCGCGAATCGTCGCTTCGAGCGTATCGGCTGCCGAGCGACGCCGCCGAAGACGTCCCGTGGCTTTAAGTTGATAGATTTCTCCCTCGGTAACAAAAGCGACTTTGGGATCGTTGACGGTAAAGCCCGAACTAATCGGTGCTTGAGCCAGGCAAACGGGAGCGGTTGAGCGGAAAAACTCGGCGACACTTTCGACGCGTTCGGCACGGCGAAAATCGTTTTGCAGTAAATCTTCCAGACGCATCAGGCGCCCTTGACCGGAGGCCAACAGGAGAACACGCCGATTTTGCATTGAGCAGACCGTCAGGTAGTTTTCGAGTTTTGCAAGCGGCTTTTGGGCTTTTCGCTCTAAGGCCACATCGGGAAGTTCCGAAGGTGCGGTTAAAAGGCGCAAACGCCCGAAAGGCGCCAAACGTGTAAAAAGTTCGGGCGCCGGTAAAAGCAAGGCTTTGGGAGTAAGAGCCGGGCGTTCGGCATCGTGTCGCAAGAATGTGTACCGCTCTTCGGTTTCTTTAAAAAACGCATTGACGGCTTGCTCGACATCCCCGACGGTCACAATCAGAGACTCAGGCGTCAGGTAATCGGCAAGTGTCTCGGTGGCCTCAAAGAAAAGCGGCAGATAGTACTCAATGCCGGTACTGGCAATGGATTTAAAGGTGTCGTTATAGACATTCGAGCGCGTCGGGTCGCCTTCGAAGGTCTTTCGCCAATTGGTCCGGAAGGTATTGAGCGAGGTCTCGTCCATGGGAAATTCATGGCCCGGGAGGATGCGAATCGCATCGGTCGGATTACCGGAGCGTTGGCTGTCCGGATCGAACACACGAATCGATTCGATTTCGTCATCAAATAAATCCAAACGAAACGGGGTGACTTCTCCCATCGGGAAAATATCGACGATGCTGCCGCGCACCGAAAATTCTCCGGCTCCGTAGACCTGATCGACGCGGCTGTAACCGCTTTGCGTCAAAGTGTGTTTCAGACCCTCGAGGTTGACTTTCTGCCCGACCTTGTAAAAGAAGGTGTTTGAAAGCACGTACGAGCGCGGAGCCAAGCGAAAGGCGGCACAGCAGGCCGAGACAAACAAAACGTCGAGAAACTGTCCTTTCTCGTTATTGGCAAGTTTCCACAGTGTTTCGAGTCGTTCGCTCACGAGTGTTTCGTGCGGACTCATCGTGTCGTACGGGAGCGTTTCCCAGTCCGGCAGCATTCCGATGCGAGCTTCGGGTTTAAGCCAAGAAAGCTCTTCACTGAGTCGAGCAGCCTCGGAGGCATCGGCACAAATGACCGTCATCGGGCGGTGAGTTTCCCGGGTTTTTTCAAAAAGAGCAGCAAGGGAGGCCGCACGACTGGCACCGGTCGCAGGCGTCAAAGAACGGCGCTCACCGGACTTAGTAAGAGAAAAGTCCGGGGACAGAACCCCGGAAAAAAACGATTCGGACATGCGAGAAAACGGTTACTTGGTCTGGGGAGTTGTCGCCGGCTGCACGTCGGTGACGTTGGCTTTCTTGACAACCGAATCGATGTACGTCTGAATCTTTTGTTGTTGCAACAGTTGCGTTAACTGGGAGCGGACCGCTTCGAAATTGGCCCAGCGCTGCGCATCGCGACGCCCTTCGAGTTTGATGATGTGCCAGCCCAAACGGGATTTCACGGGAGCTGAGGTAATCTTTCCCGGTTTCAGCGTCTTAAAGCTTTGAGCAAAGTCGGCATCAAAGACAGCCGGCGAGGTCCAGTCAATGAGTCCGCCGGCATTTTTGTTTTGCGCTGTATCGATGGAATATTCTCGCGCAAGCGCATCGAATTTTTCCCCGCTGTGAATGCGCTTGAGCAGGCCCTGAGCTTGCTCTTCGTCGCGCACGAGTATATGGCGAACGAGCACTTCTTCCGGGCCCCAGGCGGCTTTTTCTTTTTCGTAAAGCGCGCGAATGTCTTTCTCGTTAACAGGGTTCTTTTGGATCCAGTCGGCAATTAGAGCGCGAACCAAAACGGCATCACGCGCTTTGCGGATTTCCTGTTGCACGTCTTTGCGTTTTTCAAGCCGCGCTTTTTTGGCTTGTTGTGCAAGAGCCGTATCCCGAATGAGCATGTAACGAACACGTTTTTCCAGTTGTTCGTCGTGGGCGACCCCGCGTTTGACAAAAGCTCCGATGAGCTCATCTTGGGCGGCTTTCGTTACCGTCGTTCCGTTGACTTGAAAAGGTTGCACCGAGGCGACGGCACCGAAACTAAGTGCGCATAAAGCGCCGGAAAGTAGAACAGTCTTAAACGTTTTCATGATGATTGCTACCAGAAACTTTTTCCTCCGGGAGGTGTTTGGTCATCCAAATACCGAATCCCAAGGTAAAGACAAACGTAATGCCGAGTAACCCGAACATTTTAAAGTTTACCCAGGTGTCCGTCGAACACAGATAGGCGACCGCCAGATTCACGAGACCGACAAGGGCAAAAAAGACGCACCAGATTTTTTGCGTGGCATCCCAACATTCCTCGGGTAGTGCCAATTGCTTTTTAAGGAGCATCGTCATGAAATTTTTACCCGTCACGATTCCGTAAAGCAAAATCGATCCGAATATCCAATACAAAATGGTCGGCTTCCATTTGATGAACATTTCATTGTGCAGAAAAACCGTCAGACCTCCGAACACGAGAATGACTCCGAGCGAAATCCAGAGCATGGGTTCGGGTTTTTTCCCTCTCAAAAAGACGATGAGCACCTGTACCAAGGACGCCGAAATCGCCGCAATCGTGGCGGTCAGAATCGCCGCTTGTGACACATCCACGGTTCCCGGAAGGAAAGCACTTAGAACATCGGCACACGCTTGAGGATTCGCTCCGGCGAATTTAAACGATGCAAAGAAGAAAATGACAGGGAAAAGGTCGAATAGAAGTTTCACAATGGGATGATTTGTTAAAAATGGTTAGACAAAGCGCCTGACAACCGCGTTAGTTTAATATATACAAGTGTTTTCACGAAAAGTCGGTGGTTGCATCGCTTGTCCTTATGGTCTTTCAATTCATCAAAGTTTTCATCATGACGGTCGTTTCTGTTGCTACGCTCGGAGCGGGTGCTTCCGGGCTCAAACCCGTTCACACGGTCGAGGGTATTTCCGAGTATGTTCTTTCAAACGGTTTGAAGGTTGTCCTGTTCGAGGACCGCAGTAAGCCGACGGCAACGGTCAATACGACGTACCTTGTGGGCTCTCGCCACGAAAATTACGGGGAGACCGGCATGGCCCACCTTTTGGAGCATTTGCTCTTTAAGGGAAGTCGGAACTTTCCCGACCCGGATAAGGAATTTGCGCGACGCGGTTTTCGTATGAACGGAACAACCTGGCTTGACCGAACGAACTTTTTCGTCAGTTTCACGGCCGGTGACGACAACATGCGTTGGGCTCTTGCCTGGAGTGCCGATGCTATGGTCAATTCCAACATCGCCAAGAGCGACCTGGAGACCGAAATGACCGTCGTACGCAATGAATACGAGATGGGGGAAAATAAACCCGTGAGCGTCATGCTCAAACGCATGCAGTCGGTTCTTTTCGATTGGCATTCCTACGGGCGCTCGACGATCGGAGCCCGGAGCGATATCGAAAACGTTCCCATCGAAAATCTGCAGGCCTTTTATCGCAAGTGGTATCAGCCGGACAATGCGGTTTTAACCGTCTCGGGAAGTTTTGACTCCGAAAAGGTTTTGCGCTGGATTGAGGAGTCCTTCGGGAAAATTGCCAAACCGACGCGCCCCCTCCCGCGCGAGTGGACGGTCGAACCCGTGGCCGACGGTCCGAGGTATTTCCAGATTCGCCGGCCCGGTGAAATGCAACTTGTAGCCGTAGGCTATCGCGTTCCCTCGGGCTTAAGTGATGAGAGTATGAGTGTGGAAGCAGCCGTACAAATTCTTGCCGATGCGCCTCGCGGGCGTTTGTATAAGGCGCTGGTGGAAACCGGTCTTGCCAGCCAGGTTTTCGGTTGGCATCTTCCGGGAAAGTGTCCGGGATTCGTGCTTTTCGGCGCGATGGTCAAGAAAGGGGAGGCGCTCGAGCCCGTACGTACGGCCATGATCGAGGCCGTCGAAAAAGGCTTTCAGAAAAAGGGAGTGACGGCGCAGGAGCTGAAAGTGACGACGGCAGATACGGAGACGGCCTTTGAAAGGACGCTCAGCGATCCGGAGGCCTTCGCCGTTGATCTTTCCGATTATATTGCCTTGGGTGATTGGCGCCTTTTCTTTGTCAATCGCGACAAGAATGCCAAGCTCACACAAGAGGCTGTCAATCGCGCGGCGCAAACGTATTTTGTTCGCGATAACCGAGTCGTCGGGGAGTTTATTCCCGACGATAAACCGCAAAGAGCGCCGAAGATGACGACCCCGCCTCTTGCCGACGTGCTTTCGGGAGCACACTTTACCGAGGTAGGCGATACGGGTGAAGCCTTCGATGTTAGCCAAGAGAACATCATGCGCCGTACGGAGCGCTTTCATGTCGGCGACGTTGCCGTTGCCTTGCTTCCGAAGAAAACCCGAGGAAAAACGGTTACCGTCATCGCCTCGTTTCAGTACGGAAATTTAAAAGCGGCTCACGGAAAATCCGTTGCGGCCGGCATGCTCGAATCCTTGCTGACGCGCGGAGCCGAGGGACTTGACAAAAATACCATTGCCGACCGACTTACGGAACTGAAAGTTCAGGGCGATGTGTTTTCCTTTACTTGCACGCACGAGACGCTCCCTGAGACGCTCTCGTTTATGGGTAAGTTGATTGCAACAAGTACGTTCCCTGAAAAAGAAGTCAAGCAATATGCACGGCAGTACGCGACCGCTCTTGCTGCTAAAAGCGACAATCCGATGACGCTCGGGCGCGATGCCCTCGTGCGCCACTTCCGCTTGTATCCGGACGGGGATCCGAGAAACACGCTCACGACCGAGGAAATCATCGATTCGCTGAAAACAATCGACCGCAAGGCGTGCTATGACTGGTATCGAAATGTCTTTTCCACCGAACACGGCGTCGTTGCCGTCATCGGGGATTTTGATGCCAAGGTCGTTCGGGCGATTCTGGAAAAAACGATCGGGATGAAAAAATCCGTCGGCAAAGAAAACGCCTACGAACGGTATTTCCCGCAATTTAAGCCGGTTCCGGCGGCTCGCTTTGTGATCGATACGCCGCAAAAAGAAAATGCCGCCGTCTTTGCGCGTATGGATTTTCCCGGCAATTTCCGCGATGCCGATGCACCTGCCCTGGAAGTGGCAAACTGGATTCTCGGAGGCGGCACTTCGCTTTCCAGCCGTCTCATGGAGCGCTTACGCCAGAAAGAAGGTCTGAGCTACAGCGTTTATAGCCAGATTTTGCTTCCCGGATACGGCAATCGTGCTGCTTGGATTGCCTACGCCATCGTGGCGCCGCAAAACCTTGCGAAGGCTGAAAAATCCATGCGCGATGAAATTACCAAGGCTCTTGAAAAGGGCTTTACGAAACAAGAAGTCAGCGAAGCCGTTCAGGGCCTCTTGCAGTCCCGTGCGGTCAATCGAGCCCAGGACGCGCACTTGGCACGCAGTTGGATTACGTTCTTGGAAACAGGCACGGATTTTACCGAAAGCAAACGCTATGAGGACCGGTTGCGTGCTTTGGACGTTAATGCTGTCAATGCCGCGTTGCGCAAGATGCTCAAATCCGACGAAATTACGTTCGCTTTGGCAGGAGACTTAGCGAAGGCCCGAAAGGCAGGGGCGGATTTTTCAGTTCCGTAACGAAAAGCGGCGCTCGGGCGCCGTTTTTATTCTCGTTCGTCGATAAAGCGAACCAGGGTACTCGGACAGTTGCGCGGGTCGGAGCACTCAAAGGGGATACCGTCCCGAAGTTCCACGGAGACGCGGTACACCTGGCGACGCAGGAGCGAGAGCTGTTCTTGCGTCATCTGAAGCATCTCGTCAATCGACCCTGTTTGTGTCGTGCGGTGGCCCGTGTACTGCAAATGCAATTTAAAGCCGCCGTACGGGCGTAGCGTATTGAGAAGTGCACGGCGTTCGGACTTATTCATAAAGCGCCAATGTGTCAGGCGTTGTTCCTGTGTTAAAAGCGGCCACAGGGCGGCGCGCTCGACAACGTCCATTTGATCCCAAAAGTAATTTCGGGTGTCCGCAACGGGCTCGTCGTTAAAGATAAATAGCTCCGGCTGCGCCGCGCACATGTTTCCGATAAGCGCCAATTGCCCGGCCAGAAGGAATTTACACAGAATCGATTTCATAGTGACTATGTAAAAAATTCCGCGTCGCAAGGAGCAGGAGGTCTCGCGTCCTTAACGACAATCAACACGAGGCAAGTTTAGGAGAAGGAAATTGAAAATGGGGCTCCTCGTCTGAAAAAATTGTAACTAGAATTTGTAACAGAGCAATCCGCTTAAAAACCTCGGCACAATCCTAACCGAAATACATTCCTTTCCTTTTTAGAGAAGAACACACATGACCGATTTGCCACGCAATCCGAAGGTTCTCGTTGTTGATGATGACCCGCGTCTGCGCGATTTACTTCGCCGGTATTTGGGTGAAAATGATTTTTCCGTCACGGTTGCCGACGGCGGCCAGAGCATGAACCGCATTTGGATGCGCGAGCGGTTCGATGCCCTGATTTTGGATTTGATGATGCCGGGCGAAGACGGTTTGCAGATTTTGCGCCGTTTACGTGCGGCTAAGGATACGACGCCGATTATTATGCTCACGGCTCGCGGCGAGGATGTCGATCGCATTGTCGGTCTTGAACTCGGTGCGGACGACTATCTGCCCAAGCCGTTTAATCCGCGCGAACTCCTGGCTCGCCTTCACGCCGTCCTTCGGCGTCGTCCCGAAGCCGATCAGCCCGGAGCGCCTACGAAAGAAAACGAAACCGTCCGCTTCGGACATTTCGAACTTGATTTAGGACGTCGGGAACTGCGTAAAGACGGGAAGGCCGTGACGTTGACAACCGGGGAATTTTCCGTGATGAAGGCTTTTGCACGCCATCCGCGTGTGCCGCTTTCTCGTGAAAAACTCATGGAGATGGCTCGCGGTCGCGAGTACGAGGCTTTCGACCGGTCGCTTGATGTTCAAGTCAGTCGCTTGCGTAAGTTAATCGAGATCGACCCCTCAAAGCCGAGGTATCTGCAAACGGTTTGGGGTCTCGGGTACGTCTTTATTCCCGACGATCCCGAATCAAGTGACGCGACCTAGTTAAAGGAAGAATCGATGCCGTCGCCCTTGGCCCGTACGCCGAATCTTTTTTGGCGTACGTTTATTCTCTTGATGTTTCTCATCGTCTTTTGTGTGATGGGGTGGTTGCAAAGCTTTCGTGTATTAAACGAAACGCCTTACGTGCAGGCGACGGCGCAGCAAATCGTTTCCATGGCCAATTTGACGCGCTATGCGCTTATATCCGCCGATCCCGTGTATCGGTCCGATTTGCTTCTTGTCCTTGCCAATCGCGAAGGGTTGCGGATTCTTCCCAAGGAGCCTACGGACAAAGTGGTCCCGCTGTCTCAAGGGGGGTCGTATGCCAGTTCCATCGAGGACATCAAGGCCACCGTGCGCTATTCCTTAGGCGCCGGAACGGTTTTGGCCGAACGTGTGAACGATGAGCCGGGGTTGTGGGTGTCTTTTACGATTGACGGAGATGCGTATTGGCTGAGGACCAATGCCACGATTTTGAATCCTCCGTACGGGAAAACCTGGCTCTGGTGGGCCTTGGCGGCTTTTGTTGCAAGTATCCTATGCGCGGTTTTAATCACAAGTCGACTCACGGCGCCTTTAAATCAGCTGTCGCTCACGGCGCGCGAGTTCGGTCGCGGTCGCGTTCCCAAGACACTTCCCGAAGACAGCGGTCCGGAAGAAATTCGCGAACTCAATGCCAGTTTTAATCGCATGGTTCAGGACATCACCCGTGTGGAAAAAGACCGCGAGGTGCTTCTTGCCGGCGTCTCGCACGATCTTCGTACGCCGATTACGCGATTGCGACTGGAAACGGAACTTGCGGACCTTCCGGAAGATACGCACCGGGCCATGGTCAACGACTTGGAGCAAATGGAGCGCATCGTCAATCAATTCATGGACTACGCGCGGCGCAACAGTTTGCCCCTTGCGGCCGTCGATTTAAGTCGCCTTGTGTCCGATGCCGTTCGCATCGCCCGCATCGATATCGATCCGGGTGTGCGGCTTCGTGTTTCAATTGATCCGGACATTTGGGTTATGGCGCACGCCATCGAAATGTCGCGTGTGGTGCAGAATCTATATACCAATGCGCTACGCTACGGGAAAAGCCAAGACGGCGTTCTCGATCTGACGGTGGAATTAAAGCGCGAGGATGACAAGGCCGTTCTGGTTGTCAGCGACTGCGGACCGGGTCTTGATATGAGCCAGGCCGGACGTCTGATGCGACCCTTTGAACGCGGGGATGCAGCGCGCGGGGGAACGGCCGGATCCGGTTTGGGATTGGCGATTGTCGAGCGTATCGTCCGGCGCTGCTCGGGCACGGTTTCTCTTTCGGCGACGGTGCCGCACGGCTTGACGGTCACCATCAAAATCCCGACCTGCAAACCTGCCAAAGCCGAGTAGAGCGGCATACAAAAAGGGCGCCGATTGAAATATCAACCTGCGCCTTCTGAAACCGACTCTTACGAGCTTACTTTTTGCACTTACCGCACTTTTTGTTGACGGCGGCCTTAAAGGCGCTGCCCGGAACGAACTTCGGGAGCTTCTTGGCCGGAATCTTGATGGATTCGCCGGTGTGCGGGTTGCGACCGGTGCGAGCCGGACGAGCCTGAAGTTTAAAGGTGCCGAAACCGACGAGTGTCAGGGGGTCATTCTTCTTGACGGTGGCGACAATTTCTTCTGTCACTGTCGCAAGAATACGGCCGGCCTGGGCCTTGGAAATGCCGTGTTTGGCGGCAATTTTATCAATCAGCGCGAGACGATTCATTCGATTCTCCTTGTAACCCGCCGCAGCGGGATTCGGTTGATGCGTGCCGTGTCGCTCCGCGAAAGCGCCGATGCGGCTTTCGGGCGACTCGTCATCACGTCAATACTACTCACACGCTTGAAAAATGTCGTGCTCGCTTTCAATTGTGTGGGGTGGGGGGGAACAGGTCTAGGTAAGAACACGGGCTCCTAGACCTTAAATTGACGGGTAAGCCTCTGTTTGTGCTATAAGAGCGCGTTTGCGGTTTTATTCGGCCGTATCGCTTTGGCCCTGCACGATTTCCCGGGGATCGGTTGTCGTTGCAGCCAGGGTTTCAGCCTTACTGATTTGCAAGGCGGCAAGCATAAGCATCAGTTCCTTTTTGCGCAGTGCACATTCGGTTCGGGCTTGCAGGTCTTGAGTTTTCTCACATGCACGCTCGGCGCATATTAAAAGAGCGAGAGCCGCGACGGGCCGCTTTTGATTTTGCATCAGGCGCGCACACAACAGGTAGGCCGGAATAAATCCGCTTTCGGCCGACCGCACGGCCCAAGAAAGGGAAAGAGTCCCACTCGAATCGCCCAGGCGCCCCGAGGCATAAAAAAGCGCGAGGCGGTATTGTGCGGTTTCATCACCGCTACGCGCAGCCTCTGCCGTCCATCGAATCGCCTCCGATTCGTTTTGTGCGGGATTGTCCGGTCGCATGTACAAGTCGGCGAGCTCGCCGCACCCTTCAGTCCAGCCGCTGAGAACGGCTTTTTTAAGGTATGACGTGGCCTGTCTTAAATCGACGTGGCAGCCGCGTCCCGTTTTGTACGCTTCGGCACTTTCCTTTTGGCTTAATGTGTGTCCTTGAGCGGCGGCAAGCCGAAACCACGTTAGGGCTTCGCGGGCATCGGTTTTGCCCCCGAACCCCCACAGCAAGGCGCGCGCCAGGTCGTATTGCGCCGGGGCATAGCCCAAGGTGGCCGCTTTCCGAAACAGGGCCACGGCTTTTTCCGGATTCGGACGTACGCCTTGTCCTCGGGCCGTTAAGACGCCCAAAAGGTGTTCGCTTTGTGCGTGTTCTTTTTCAGCCGCCTTTTTCAGCCACTTGACGGCTTCACGGTTGTTTTGCGCAGCCGGCGTCCCGGCGGTCAATACTTTGGCAAGTTCGTATTGGGCTTGCGCGTTACCTGAGGCCGCGCTTCGAGCAAGAGAATCGATGTCTGCTTTGCTTTTTTCAGGCGAGAGTACTTTCCCGTTTAATAAATCCAAAACGGAAAGTGCTCTTTTCGGGGCTTCGGCAAGTGTGAACCGTAAATCAACGTCTTTTCGCATGAAAGCACTCAGCTGGCCGATTGTTCCTGCGGTCGGACGGCGACATCGGATTCCGAGGCAATCGGTTCTTGAAGCTTGATCGGAGTGCAGGCGTACAAATTCAAAGATTGTATGGTTCTATAAAGGGCTTTGACGGCCTCAAGACGCGGGAACGTCCTACGCCAGACAAGTGCGGTCGTTCTCTTGGGAACATTGACGCGAGTAAAGGGGATAAAGCGAAGCATGGGATTTTTGTCGTAATACGGGTACGCACTCGACGGCAAAAGCGTAATACCGAGCCCCTGGGCGACCATGTAGACGATCGTTTCAAGCGAGGTACTGGTCGAAGGTTTCCCGTTTGCCGAATCCGGATGCGCTTTGTCATAGCAAAAGTTCAGAATTTGATCGCGTAGGCAGTGACCCTGACCGAGTAGGAGAAGCGGCTCATCGCGAATTTCTGATTTGCTCACGGTAAGCTTTTGCGCTAAAGGGTGGTGGACGGGGACACAAGCAAGAAATTCTTCCGTATAAAGGGGTGCGACGCTCAAAGTCGATTCGTCCACGGGAAGCGCCATGACGGCTGCATCGATTTGACCGGTTTTTAACTGCTCGAGCAACTCGGCGGTTTTCGCTTCCGAGAGAATCAGCGGCATCGAAGGAGCCGATTCGGAAATGCTTGCCACAAGCCCCGGAATTAGAAAGGGAGCGATTGAGTAAATGACTCCGAGGTGTAAGGGGCCGGACAAAGGGTCTTTGCCGATTTGTACGCATTGATTGATTTTGTCGACCTCCTCGAGCACACGCTGAGCATGTTCGATGATGCTGCGCCCCAAAGGCGTTGCCATGACGGCCGAACTTTTGCGCTCGAAAATCTGGATTCCGAGTTCCGTTTCCAATTTCTTGACGGCCACCGAAAGTGACGGTTGCGAGACGCGACACATTTGAGCGGCATGCCCGAAATGCATGGTCTGTGCGATGGCAATGATGTAGCGTAATTCCGTCAGTGTCATGAGTTTTAAGCCTCCAAAAAGCCTTCACGGCCGGCATACCAGCGACGAGCGTGTTCGCGCGCTTGCTCGGGAGCTGAGGCAATCCATTGGGTTGCTGCATCGCGGGCTGCTTGCAATAGCGATGCATCGAGTGTCGGGTCGGCGTACTTTAAAAGAGGAGCGCCGGATTGGCGAGCTCCTAAAAATTCACCGGGACCGCGCAATCGCAGATCTTCGCGGGCGATGGCAAAGCCGTCGGTTGTATTCCGAATGACCGCAAGGCGCTCTTTGCCGTTTTGGCTGATTGATTTTGAGAAAAGAAGAATGCAGTGGCCGGGAATCGAACCGCGCCCGACGCGACCGCGTAATTGGTGGAGCTGAGCAAGGCCGAAGCGTTCGGCTTGCTCGATAATCATGAGATTGGCCCCGGGAACGTCCACGCCCACTTCAACGACGGTTGTCGAGACGAGAACGTCAAGTTTCCCGGTTTCAAAGGCGTGCATCACGCCTTGCTTGTCGTCGGCACTCAAGGCGCCGTGCAACAATCCGACGCGCAGTTCCGGATAGTTATTTTTAAGCCAAGCAGCGCGCATCGATACGGCCGAAAGAGCCGAGTTCTCGTCTTCTTCGATAAGGGGACAAACCCAGTAGGCTTGCCGTTGTTCTGCCTTGTTTGCCAGAAGAACGCGTGCGACGGCATCGATTCGCGCGAGGCTCACGAGTTTTGTCCGAATCGGCGTGCGTCCCGGCGGTAGTTCGTCGATGACGGAAACGTCCATGTCCGCCAGATAACTCATCGCCAAGGTTCGGGGAATCGGTGTTGCCGAGAGCATGAGCAGGTGCGGTGTGCTTTGTTCGCCGCCGGCACAAGAGCGAAGACGCAATCGCTGTTCCACGCCGAAACGATGCTGTTCGTCGATGACGGCTAAAGCCAGGTTATGAAATGTGACCGCCTCGGAAATAAGGGCATGTGTGCCGATGACGATGTCATAGTCGCCGGAGGCGATTTTCTCCCGGCATAAAGCTTTTTCTTTGGGTTTTAACGATCCGACAAGCCAAGCCACGCGAACCCCTAGGGGGGTAACGAGCTTTGCGACTTTCCGAAAATGTTGCTCGGCAAGAATTTCCGTCGGAGCCATCAGGGCAACCTGAAAGCCGGCATCGACCGCTCGCAGGGCTGCGAGTGTGGCGACAACGGTTTTTCCCGAGCCGACATCGCCCTGTAAGAGTCGATTCATGGGAGAGACCTTGGCAAGGTCCTCGTCGATTTGCCGGATGACACGCTTTTGAGCGGATGTAAGCGCGTAGGGAAGAGCCTTTAGGAGGTGATCGACCGATTTCCCGGAAACCGACTTGACGGAACGGGCCGTCAGACCGGCCTTTCTTTGTCGGTTCAGTCTCAGGGCGATTTGCTGGGCAAGCAGTTCGTCGAATTTAAGGCGTTGCCACTCGGGGCTGACTTTGTTCTCAAGCGCCGTTAAGTCAGCGCCCGGAGCCGGCCTGTGAAGCGCCGTAAGCGCCTCGGAAAGGGAAGGGAGCCCCAGTTTTTTTAACCAGAGAGCAGGAACGGTATCGGTTAAATCCACGTCTAAAAGGGCTCGGGCGATGCGCTTTGAAAGCCAGTTTTGTGTCACGGACTCGCCGCTCGGGTACACGGGTGTGAGGGTTTTCGGCAACTCATAAGAGGCACTTTTGACTTTCGGATGAACCATTTCCGGCATTCCGTGAAAGTCCGTGCGGACAACCCCGAACAAGCGTAGGTGTGAGCCGGGCTTAAATTGCGCCCGGGTGCTCGGATAAAAGTGCAAAAATCTGACTCTCAGTTCCCCTGTTCTGTCCTCCGTTAACGCAACGAGTTGTTCGGTCCTTTGGCGGACGATTTCGCTATTTAAAACGGATACTTCCACTAAGGCCGTCTCGCCGACCTGTAGTCGGTCGACGGTAGTGATGTGTGTTTGGTCTTCGTAGCGTAGCGGAAGATGCAGGACGAAATCCCAGTCACGGACGAGCCCGAGCTTGGCCAGACGCTCGGAGAGCGGAGCGAGTTTTGCACCTTTGGCAAGTCCTTTTTTGAGCACGATGACCTCTTACTGACAGGGTTGTAAGGCGAATTCTATCGGATTTGTAATCTCGATAACTGATTTCGATGATTCAATCGCTACGATGTCGCACACAACTAGGCAATGGGACTAGTTCGAAAGAACTAGACGAAATGAAACGGCATCGGGGGCTGAGAGAGGACTCTCCGAAAGCCGTTGAATTATCGTTGAAATTTTCCACGTTTTGCCGACAATACTTAAGAGGTTCGGCAGGTTTAAAACCCCGTTCTCAGACAGGAAATTCTCTTTTAATTCCCGAGTTTTTGGTTGTAGAATGCCGCTGTAAGGTTCGCTAAGTCCGGCGCTCTTTTCTCATTTGTAAAGCCAATGAGAAAAGCTCGTCGGAGTTTTCGTGAATCCTCACATCCCGACACGGTCGGGAGTCGGTGTTGTTATGACACCGAACGGAAACACAACTACTGCAACGAGTCTTGGAAAGATACCGAGATTTTTTGCGGGTCCATCCGGATCAAGGAGTCCATTAAATGAAGATTATCTACACAGACGTGCTGGTGATCGGTGGCGGTCTTGCCGGCTTGCGCATGGCAGTTGCTGCCAAACGTCGCGGCCATGACTCTATCGTCCTTTCTCTCGTGCCTCCGAAGCGTTCGCACTCGAAGGCGGCTCAGGGCGGCATGCAGGCCTCTCTGGCTAACGTGATTAAGGGCCTCGGAGACAATGAAGACATCCACTTTGCCGATACCGTTCGCGGTTCTGACTGGGGTGCCGACCAAGACGTCGTGCGCATGTTCGTCAACACCAGCCCGAAGGCTGTGCGTGAACTTGCCGCTTGGGGTGTTCCCTGGAGCCGCATCACACCGGGTGACCGCCAGGTCATTATTAACGGTGAGAGGGTCACGATTACGGAACGTAAGGAAGCCGCCGGCCTAATCGGTCAGCGTGACTTCGGCGGTACCAAAAAGTGGCGTACGTGCTTTGTGTCCGACGGCACGGGCCACGCCATGCTCAATGCCGTGAGCGACCGCGTGATTGCCGAACACGTTCCGGTTGTCGAACGTGTCGAAGCCTTGTCTTTGATTCAGGACGGCAAGCGTTGCTACGGTGCGATTGTTCGTAACCTGATTAACGGCGAATTGCTCGCCTATGTGGCCAAAGCCACGGCCATCGCCACGGGCGGTGCCGGTAAGCTTTTCCGCGTCACGACAAATGCTCAGATTTGCGAAGGCACGGGCGCGGCGCTCGCTCTGGAAAGCGGTGTCGCAACGCTCGGTAACATGGAAGCCATTCAGTTCCACCCGACGGGTATTTTCCCGGCCGGTATTCTCGTGACCGAAGGATGCCGCGGTGACGGCGGACTTTTGCGTGACTGCGACGGACATCGCTTCATGCCCGATGTGGAGCCGGAAAAGAAGGAATTGGCAAGCCGTGACGTCGTGAGCCGTCGTATGGAAGAACGTATTGCTCAGGGTAAGGGCGTCAAGGGTCGTTTCGGTGAGCACCTGTGGCTCGACATTACGCTGCTCGGCGAACACCACATCAAGCACAATCTGCGTGAAGTGTATGAAATCTGCCACTACTTCCTCGGCGTTGACCCGACGAAGGAATGGATTCCGGTCCGTCCGGCTATGCACTACACCATGGGCGGTGTTCGCACCAACTACACAGGCGAGTCCCGTACGCTCAAGGGCCTTTTTGCTGCCGGCGAAGCTTCTTGCTGGGATATGCACGGCTTTAACCGTTTGGGCGGCAACTCCGTTGCCGAAACCGTAGTCGCCGGTATGATTGTCGGTGAATTCATTGCCGACTTCTGCGACAAGCCCGAAAACGGTATTGACATTCCCACTTCGCTCATTTATGACGCAGCGGCCAAGGTCCAGGGAATGCTCGACGGCTTCCTGCACAACACGGGCAACGAAGATGCTGCCAAGATTCGTACACGTATGCAGGAAATTATGACGAGCAAGATCGGTATTTTCCGTCGCGGCGAAGATATGGAAAGCGCCGTGTCCGAGTTGGAAGACCTCTTGAAGAAGACCTACAACGTGTCGGTCAAGTACCAGCCCGGTGCTAACTCCGAACTGACGTATGCCTACCGCACACGCAAGATGCTCAAGGTCGCGCTTTGCACGGCTTTGGGTGCCGCTGCTCGCAAGGAAAGCCGCGGTGCACACTTCCGTGAAGACTACCCGGTACGTGATGACAAGCACTGGCTCAAGCGCACGATTGCCACTTGGAAGAACGAAAACGACACGTTGCCCACGCTCTCTTACGAGAACTTGGACATCAGCAAGATGGAACTGCCGCCGGGATGGCGCGGTTACGGTGCCAAGAACTACATCGACAACCCCGAGACGCCCAAGCGTCAGGCCGAAATTGATGCCTTGCGCGCCAAGATGGAGGCCGAAGGTGCCGATCGCTTCGCGATTCAGGATGCAATCATGCCGTTCCACAACTTGTTGCCCAAGCGTTTGCAGGGTCGCAACGAACGTATTGATGAACCGTTGGAATAACTAAGGAGCTGACAGATGAGTACACAAGTGAAAAAGCAGCACCGTTTGCTTAAGATCAGCATCCTGCGCTACAACCCGGCTGATCCGGCAAGCGTCCCGCATATGCAAACGTTTGAGTTGGAAGAAGCCGACTCTATGACGCTTTTCATTGCGTTAAACGAATTGCGTGACAGACAAGATCCGTCTCTGCAGTTCGATTTCGTGTGCCGTGCCGGTATTTGCGGCTCTTGCGCTATGATGATTAACGGTAAGCCCGGTTTGGCTTGCCGTACGCTCACGCGCGATTTGCCCACGGAATTTACGCTGGCGCCGCTTCCGGCTTTCGAATTGATCGGCGACTTGTCGGTCAACACCGGTAAGTGGATGCGCAACATGAGCGAGCGCATGCAGACCTGGGTGCACATGAAGAGCGAAGAAATCGATCTTCGCAAGAAGGAAGTGCCGATGGATCCGCAGCTTGCCGAGGATATTTACCTTCTCGATCGTTGTATCGAGTGCGGATGCTGTATCGCCGGGTGCGGTACGGTTCGTATTCGTCCGGATTTTGCCGGCGGCGTTGCTATCAACAAGATTGCTCGCTTCCGTCTTGACCCGCGCGATACTCGTAACGATGCGGACTTTTACGAAGTCATCGGTGATGACTCGGGCGTGTTCGGTTGCATGTCGCTCTTGGCCTGCCACGACTTCTGCCCGAAGGATTTACCGCTTAAGACCCAGATTGCCTTCATCCGTCGCAAGATGGCCGAGCAGGGTATCAAGAACTACGACAAGGTTCTGCCGACACCCAAGAAGGCAATTCCTATTAAGCCTGCAAAATAATCACTTTTAAGGTTGAGTACTGTTTCGAGACGGCGAGGAGAAATCCCCGCCGTTTTTTTGATGTGTCTTGGTTTTAGGATTGTGAGACGAGAAAGCGGCAGGAACTACAAGTGAACTCCTCGTCCCTTGGTGGACTCAGGCTAATTCCTCGCGTTCGAGGATTGAATGAGAATCGACGGACGAATCCGCGAAAGACGCAGATGAGAGCGCGAGTCATTCGATCTTTTCGGAGTGTTCAGCCTGCTAAGCCTAAAACTTTCCACTACACAAAAATGCAGTTTTTACCCCTCGGAGCCTTGTACTTCAAAGGGTTTTGCGGTTTTTAGGAGAAAAGGTCCTGAGGTACACCCGGCTTCGACCGCATGAGCATGAATAGTCCGTTCCCTTTGCTGATTCCGGCTGCGGTCTTTTCTTTTCGGCCTCTATAAGTATTACTTTTCGTTTTATGCGTTTAGAGCTTTGAGGATATCGGCATGGCTTCAGTCGTGTCGTCCGGAAAAGAGGAGCACTCAAGTATGTTTCGTTTCGGGAGTTTTATTGGAATACGGAGAAGAGGAAATACTCGAGCCGTACGGTGAGAAACTTCGGGCATCTTGATACGTTGTTTAAAGAAACCAAGGACAAAGACATCCTCAAGAAACTCCAAGCACAGGATTAAGCATTAAAGCGCAAAAGCGTTTGTGAGAAAGAGAAGAAGAATCGCTCAGCGTGCTAACGAAATCATGGCTGAGAAACAAGACTTTGCATGGCGTGCGGACAAGGATGCCGTCGACAGGCAACGCCTCATTGACAAGGCCGAACGGTATACGGAGAACCCGTCCCTCTTTAAGAGCGATTTATGGCTCGGAGGGAAGAGTTACCTCAAGGTCAATGCCGATACGCTTAGCCTTCGATCGAGCGCCGATAGAATCACGAAAGCTGCTGCGTTTGACGGTTGGTACGGCTGTATCGACTCGGATGAGAGCATGACACCGGCAGAAGTCATGGCGACCTATCACAGCCTCTGGCAGATTGAGGAATCGTTCCGCATTTCCAAATGCTTACTCAAAGCGCGTCCGTGCTTTCACCGGAAAGAGCAGCGAATCCGAGGACACTTCCTTGTTGGCTTCATGGCGCTTGTGACGCACAGGCTTCTTGAGAAAGAACTCGAGAAAGCCGGACTAAAGCTATCGCCGAGGCTGTCGGTCTCGGGGTTCTTCCGAGGTGGCAACGCCTCCGCAGCTCAGGTCCGCTCTGAAACTCAACATAGGTCCGACGAAAAAACAGGCGCTAAGCCTTGTGCTGACTGGGTTTGTTCCGATTTGTGCTGTCAAAGTCGGAAGTCACTCGGACTGTCTTATCCGGGGAGTTTCGGAACACAGACATTGTGCTCTCGCGCGTTAAATGCTTTCTACCGATATCGCTTCTCTTCGGTGCAGTTTATGCGTCGGATTTGTGGCATCGGACGGATGAGTTTTTTTCAAATCGGATGCAGATTCCGCGGTGCCTTTTGCTTTACTCTCAGACATTCTGAGATTTCTACTTAGCCGCTTTCGGTAGTGAAAAATTATTGATTGAATAACAGGGCGTAAGAGGGTTTCTCCCTGCTTTATTTTTCAGAGTGTGCTATTCTCCCGACCGAAACAAAACTAAGCAAAGCTCCCTAATTTTTAGGGGTATTTACCTAGGGAAAAGTTCTGTAGTGTCCTGCCTTGTCGCGGACACGTCCTTTAACAACAGGAGTAAGACATATGTCTCGTATTGAAAACGACTTCCTTGGTGATCGTGAGATTGCTGATGATTGCTACTACGGCGTTCAGACGTCCCGTGGGCGTGACAACTTCCATATCACGGAAATGCCGATGAGTCAGGAACCCTTCTTCGTCATTGCTTTCGGCTATGTCAAGAAGGCGGCGGCTCTTGCTAACAAGGAACTCGGCACGATTCCGGCTAATGTGGCCGATGCCCTTTGCTGGGCTTGCGATCAGCTGATTGCCGGTAAGTATCGTGATCAGTTCGTGACCGACTGGCTGCAGGGCGGAGCCGGTACATCGACCAACATGAACTGCAACGAAGTCATTTGCAACCTCGCAGCCGAACATCTGGGCTCGGTTAAGGGCGACTACAAGTTGGTTAGCCCGAACGACCATGCGAACTTCGGTCAGTCTACAAACGATACCTATCCGACAGCTTTGCACTTGGCTCTGTTGCTTCGTAGCAATGTGATGCTCAAGGCTGTTGAAGACTTGGTCGAAGCCTATTACAAGAAGGCCGACGAGTTCAAGGGCGTTCTCAAGATGGGCCGTACCCACTTGCAAGATGCCGTCCCGATGACACTCGGACAGGAATTCCACGGCTGGGGCTTTACAATTGCCGATGAACTCAAGACCATCCGCGAAGCGCAGGAACACCTCAAGATCGTCAACCTCGGCGCAACGGCTATCGGCACGTCCGTAACGGCCCACCCGGATTATCCGGCTCTTGCCGTTAAGAAGTTGGCTGAATTAACCGGTATCGACTTCAAGAACAGCACGGATTTGATTGCTGCCACGAGCGACTGCGGCGGTTACGTTGCTATCTCGTCTGCGATTAAGAGCCTGTCTGTCAAGCTCACGAAGGTTTGCAACGATATGCGCTTGCTCGCCTCCGGTCCGCGTTGCGGCTTGGCTGAAATCAATCTGCCGCAGTTGCAACCCGGTAGCTCCATTATGCCGGGCAAGGTTAACCCTGTGATCCCGGAAGTGACCAACCAGAGTTGCTTCTTGGCTATCGGTTTGGATACGACCGTGATGCTCGCCGCTTCTGCCGGCCAGCTCGAACTCAATGTGATGGAACCGGTCATTACGTTTGCCCTGTTCCTGTCGATGCGTGTTTTGAGCAACGCCTGCAACACGCTGCGCACTAAGTGCGTTGACGGTGTGACGGCTAACGCCGAACGTACCGCCCAGATGGTGATGCACTCTTGCGGCATCGTCACGCTTTTGAAGCCGCACCTTGGCTACAAGGCCTGCTCGGAAGTCGCGCACTACTGCTACCACACCGGTAAGTCCTTGCACGAAGTCATCGTTCAGGAACGTAAGCTCTTGACGCAGGAAGAATGGGACAAGACCTTCAACCTGCAGAACCTCATTGCGCCGAAGTTCGTAATGTAAGGAGAGAAAGGATTTCCGTGCGAGCGCTTTCGTATAGGAGGCGCTCACCGCGGAGATACGTTAGCCTGGTCCGCTCGAGAAGACGGGCGGACCTCGGGAAGCTAGACCCGAAGACTGTTTATAACAAAAACTAACCGAAACCTGGAGGGGTTATGGATATTGTGTTGATTCTTCAGATTATCGTGCTGCTCGGCGCCATCTTCTTGGGTGTCCGTTTGGGCGGTATCGGTATCGGCTACGCCGGCGGTTTGGGCGTACTGGTCCTGGGCATTTGCCTCGGCATGAAACCGGGTTCGATTCCCTGGGATGTGATCCTGATTATTGCGTCTGTGATTGCGGCTATTTCCGCGATGCAGTTAGCCGGTGGTTTGGACTATCTCGTCCAGATTGCAGAGCGCATCCTGCGTAGCAATCCGAAAAACATTAACTATCTTGCGCCGACCGTCACCTATGTGTTGACGATCTTCGCCGGTACGGGCCACACGGCTTTCTCGATGATTCCTGTTATCGTTGAAGTCGCTAAGGAACAGCACATCAAGCCTGTCGTTCCGCTTTCTATCGCTGTCGTCGCCAGCCAGATTGCCATTACGGCATCTCCGGTTTCCGCGGCTGTGATTTACATGAGCGGCGTTTTGGAACCGTTAGGCTGGAGTTACCCGGCCTTGCTCGGTATTTGGTTGCTCACGACGTTTGCCGGCTGCATGGTCACGGCCTTCATCATGACGCTCATTTCCGATATGAAGCTGGAAAACGATCCGGTTTATCGTGAACGTCTGGCTGCCGGTCTGATCGAAGCCCCCAAGGGCGAAATCGTCAAGGAACTCAAGCCCTTCGCGAAGCGCTCCGTCGGTATCTTCCTGCTCGGCGTTATCGCTGTCGTTCTGTACGCCTCTGCGATTTCTCCGGCTGTTGGTTTAATCAAGCCCGTTATCGTTCCGCGTGACGCGGCCATTATGAGCATCATGCTCACAATCGGCACTCTCATCACGATGACCTGCAAAGTTCAAATCGGTAATGTTGCTTCCACCAGCGTCTTCAAGAGCGGTATGGTTGCCTGCGTGTGCGTCTTGGGCGTTGCTTGGCTCGGCGACACGTTCGTTTCCGGTCACGTTGCTGAAATTAAGGCTCTCGCTGCTTCGTCCGTTTCTCAGTATCCGGCCCTGCTCGCTGTCGTGTTCTTCTTAGCCTCTATGCTCCTGTATTCTCAGGCTGCTACCGCTAAGGCCATCACGCCGTCCATCATCGCGGCTCTCGGTATCACGGCTGCTAACCCCGGCGACAGCTACATGCTCGTTGCCTGCTTCGCTGCTGTCAGCGCCCTGTTCGTTCTGCCGACCTATCCGACATTGCTCGGCGCGGTCCAGATGGACGACACGGGTACGACCCGCATCGGCAAGTACGTGTTTAACCACGCGTTCTTCATCCCGGGCGTTCTCGCGATTGTCTTCAGCGTTGCCTTCGGCTTCGTTGCTTGCAAGGTCTTCTAATCGGATATGACGGCGTGTCCGCCTCGGATACGCCGACCGATTTAAGATCCGACTCCTCCGGTTTTCTCACGAGAATACTGGAGGATTTTTTCTTGATTCCAATCGATTTCGTCGCGTTCCTAAGCCGAAAGGAGGCACTTTTGCTAGACTGCGCTCCCTATGATTCAGATTCTGACGACACTTCTGGTTTACGCGATTCCGTCTGTTCTTGCTATTACGTTGCACGAGTCGGCGCACGCCTATGCGGCTCGGTGTTTCGGTGACAGCACGGCGTATCGACTCGGGCGATTAAGCATCAATCCGCTCCACCACATTGACCCGGTCGGCACGATTTTGGTTCCGGGGTTGCTCCTGCTTTCTTCGCTTCTAACGGGCATGGGCGGTATTCTCTTCGGTTGGGCAAAACCGGTCCCCGTGAATTTTGCGATGCTCCGAAATCCCAAGCGAGACATGATTTGGGTGGCTCTTGCCGGCCCTGCCTGCAACCTGATTCAGGCGATATGCTGGGCGCTCTTGCTGCGTCTGATGCTTTTTCTGACGCACGATTCGACCGTTCTTAATCTCGGGGTCTCTTTTGTGCACGCCGGCATTTCCGTCAATCTCATGCTCATGGCCTTCAACCTCATTCCCATTCTTCCTTTGGACGGGGGAAGAATCCTCACGGGACTTTTGCCTTGGCGCTGGGCCTATGAGTTTTCCAAACTCGAACGCTACGGTCTTGCAATCATGCTGGTGCTGATTGCAACGGGAGCCACGACATTTTTCATTCGTCCTTTTCTTGAAGTCGGACGCTTCATGGTTCGACTGGTTCTGTAATCATGGCCCTTGATGCGATTAAGAGTACTCCGGATTCACTCACGTCTTGGCTCTCGTACGCCGAAAAACTGACGGAAAAACCCGTTGAATTGGGTTTGATGCGTATGCGCACGATGATTGCCCGTATGGGGATTTCCTTTTCCTGTCCCGTTTTTACCGTTGCGGGCACGAACGGCAAGGGGAGTACCTGTGCTCTCATAAGCTCCGTGTTGCTCTCGGCCGGGTACCGCGTCGGTATGCACACGTCTCCCCATTTGCTCCGCTTTAACGAGCGAGCGGTCATCTGCGGTAAAGAAGTGGAAGATTCTGTCCTGTGCCGAGCCTTTGATCAAGTCAATCGTGCTCGTGACGGGATGCCGCTTACGTATTTTGAATTTACGGGCCTTGCAGTTTTAAAGATTTTTTCCGATGCCAAGCTCGATGCCGTCGTGCTTGAAATCGGCCTCGGAGGGCGACTCGATGCTATGAACGCGATTGATACCGATTGCGGCATTGTTTGCGCCATCGGGATTGACCACACGGCTTACCTCGGGACGACGCGTGAGGCAATCGCTTACGAAAAAGCCTGTATTTATCGACCCGGGAAACCGGCTCTCGTGACGGATTTAAATCCGCCCGATTCGCTCATTGATTACGCCCGAAAAATCGGAGCACCTCTTGTCCGTTACGGTAAAGACTACACAACGTACGTCAAGGAGAAAACCTTCGATTTTTCGTTCGGACGTGTTACGTATGCGGAGTTGCCCAAACCGGCACTTGCCGGTACAAATCAGATTCAAAATGCGGCCGGAGCGATAGCGGCCGTCACGCTTTTATCCGACCGCCTTCCGGTCACGCGTGAGGCGATTGAAAAAGGACTGATGGCGGCGTACATGCCCGGGCGCTTCGAGCGCTTTACGGTACCCGACTATCCGAATAGTCCTGTCTTTGTCGATGTCGGACACAATCCGCAGGCTGCCGGTGTGCTTTTTAAAAACATTACGGCGTCTCAATCGGATTCGGAGACGCTTTTTGCAGTTTTTGCGATGCTTCGCGACAAAGATATGCGCTCGGTGGCCCGGACTATGGCGCCGGCCGTCAGCCACTGGTATGTCTCGGGGTTAACGGGGCTACGCGGTGCTCGCCTTGATGAGTTAAAAGAAGCGATGCGTCGGGGCGAAATTGCCGATGAGACCGTCAGCGACTTTGATTCGGTGGATTCGGCACTTAGAGCGGCGCTTGATGCTGCAAACCGTAATACACGGCACCCTGTTAGAATCCTCGTGTTCGGTTCTTTTGTGACCGTGGGACAAGCCGTACAAACGTTGCAGGCCCTCGGGGCGTGCGCTTGTAAGTCCGATTCTCATGCTCGATAAATTTCAAAAACTGTTCGGTCCGAATTCCGAGCAACGTTCGTCCGGCAATCTCGGTGCCGACTATGCGGGAACGTCCTTGGATGAGGCAACGAAAAAGACGAACCGCGGAGGCTTTCGTCGCCGCGTTATCGGATGTATTGCGTTCGTTCTTTTCTTGTGCGCCGTGTTGCCTTGGGTCTTTGAGCCGGCTGAGGAATACGCCTCGCGCGGAGCGCAAACGCAGATCGGGACACCCTCAAAGGTTCCGTATGCGCAGCGCATGAGTATTGCCCCGAAGAGTGCGGAAACGGGACAAAGCACCAAAAAGGCTGAAGAGGTGGCTCGCAACTTAAGTCAAGCCAATCCTCCGGCATCCGGCGCTCCCCAATCGGCTCCTCGAATTCCGGAAAAAGCGACGCCCGGTAAGGCCGAGCTCGCAAAAAACGTTGCCTCCGGCCAAGGTAAGGATTCCAAGAAGGTCCCTGTCGTTCGCCATATTTCGGCCGGCAAGGTGCCGACGGAAAAAGAAAAGGCCTCGGACAGCTCGGGCAAACGCTACTACATTCAGATTGTCGCAACGAGCAATAAGGTCTCGGCCGTCGAGCGCGCCGCGCGCATTCGTAAGCTCGGTCTTCCGGTGTACATTGAAAAAACACAGCGGCACAAATCCGATTTATGGCGGGTGCGCGTCGGGCGCTTTGATTCGATTGACAAGGCTCGGGCCGCTTTGGACAAACTCGCCCTTAATTCCGTGACAAACGGAGGTGTGATGACAGAAAAACCGGCTAAGAAACCGTAAAAGCGATGCCCTATGAATGAAGTCGATTGGATTATTCTGGCCGTCCTTGCTATTTCGACAATCGTCGGACTGTTTCGCGGCATTGTTCGGGAGCTGATGGCCATCGTCGGCTGGGTGTTGGCCATTGTTCTTGCGCTCAGGTTTTCTCCCTGGGCCGGGGAACTCATTCCCTTGCCGAGTGTCGATGCTTCGATACGGACGATTTTCGGGGCGATTTTGATTGCCGTCGTAGTGCTCTTTGCGTGCGGGATTGTCGGACGGATTGCCGGGGCGGCGCTTTCGGCCGCGTCGGTTTCCTTTGAGGATCGTTCCATCGGAGCCGTTTTCGGGTTTGTGCGAGGCGTGGTGATTGTTTGCGCCTGCGTCTTTTTACTCGGCATGACAAGTTTCACGCGCTCGGGCTATTGGCACAATTCCGTGCTCGTTGTTCCGGCAGAACGCGTCATTGATTTATCGATGCCGATTCTCCCGGAACCCATTGCCCGGATGCGTCAGGAATTTCGAATTTATTAATAAATCCCTCTTTTTGAGGCAATAAATAGGATAAATACACATTATGAGCGGAGTTGTCGGATTAATCAGTAATGAGCCCGTCAATCAGGTCATTTACGATGCGCTCCTGTTACTGCAACATCGCGGACAAAATTCAGCAGGGATTGCGACGGTCGAAGGTCTGCAGTTTCACCTGCATAAGGGTTTAGGGTTAGTTAATGCCGTCTTTCGTACGCGCGATATGCGTAACCTGACGGGCAATTCCGGTGTCGGTCACTGCCGATATCCGACCTGTGCCACGGCGTCTTCCAACGAAGAGAGTTCCCCTTTTTATGTCAATGCCCCGTACGGCATTTTGTATTGCCACGAAGGGAATTTAACCAATGCCGAGGCGCTTCGCGACGAGCTTTACGATGAAGACCTTCGTCACATCAACACGGTCGGCGACGGTGAAATCCTTTTAAACGTCGTTGCCGATGAGATTTCCCGGCACTGCTCGGGACGCGGGCAGTTTAATCCCGAGCGCCTTTTTTCTGCCATGCACTCGGTTTACTCGCGTGTGCGGGGTGCCTTTGCCGACGTGGCCCTGATTATCAACAAAGGTCTTGTGGCGTTTCGAGACCCCCACGGAATTCGGCCGCTTTGTATCGGCCGCTTAAAAAAGGCAGACGGTACGTATGACTACATGGTTGCTTCCGAGTCCGTAGCAATAAACGGCCTCGGATTTGAATTTATGCGGGATGTTGCGCCCGGGGAAGTGATTTTCATCAGTCGCAACCGCGAACTTTTCAGTGCCGTCTGTGCCGAGAAAACCGATTTGTGTCCGTGCATTTTCGAGCACGTGTATATTGCGCGTCCCGATAGCGTTCTTGACGGCGTGAGTGTCTATGCGGCGCGTCTGGCACTCGGCGAAAAATTAGCTGCTCGGGTGCGCTCGAAAATCAATCCGGCCGATATTGACGTCGTCATGCCGATTCCCGATTCGGGGCGCCCTGCTGCACAGCAACTGGCTGCGGTGTTAAAGCTTCCATATCGCGAGGGCTTTTTAAAGAACCGCTACGTCGGACGTACGTTTATCATGCCCGGACAATCGATGCGTGTGAAAACCGTGCGCCAGAAACTAAACGGCATGCCCGTAGAGTTCGAAGGCAAGGCGGTGCTCCTTGTCGACGACTCGATTGTGCGCGGCACGACGATGTGCGAGATTGTCAAATTAGCGCGTGAAGCCGGCGCTCAAAAGGTCTTTGTGGCCTCCACGGCCCCGCGCGTGATGTTCCCGAATGTGTACGGTATCGATATGACGACGCGCGATGAGCTGATCTGCGGACACGGCCTCAATGAGGACGGCGTGGCCAAGGTCGTCGGTGCCGATGCGGTGGTGTATCAGGACCTAGAGGACCTTAAAGACGCCGTCGTACAATTGAATCCGGCCGTTAAACACTACGACTGTTCGTGTTTTGACGGTCAGTACATTACGGGCGATGTCGACGAGGCGTATTTGCAGCACGTCGAGTCGATTCGGAAAAAAGAGACTGCGCAAGAGGGCAGCAACAATAGCGGGGAGTAAAGGTGTGTCGTACAAACGCGTTTTAACCATTCAGGATATTTCCTGTGTCGGACAGTGTTCGCTGACGGTGGCTTTGCCGATTTTGTCGGCGTGCGGCCATGAGACGGCGATTCTTCCTTCGGCCGTGCTTTCAACGCACACGGCCGGTTTTAAGGGGTTTACGTTCCGGGATTTAACTTCGGACATGGAGCCGATTCGCGAGCACTGGGTCAAAGAGGGCATCATGTTTGATGCCGTGACGACCGGATACCTCGGAAGTCGCGAGCAAATTGCCATCGTCAAACGCATTATTCAGACTTGCACCAAGAGTGACGCTCCGGCGATTATCGATCCGGCGATGGCCGATAACGGAAAGCTCTATCCGGCTTTCAATGCCGACTATGTCGAAGCGATGAAAACCCTTGTGGCTTCGGCTGATTTTCTTCTTCCGAACATTTCGGAAGCGGCGTTTTTGACGGGAAAAGAGTACCGCGAGACGTACGATGAGGCGTATGTGGCCGATTTGGCCGAAGCCCTTCACGACTTGGGGGCCAAAACCGTTGTTTTAACCGGAATCGGGTATCGCCCCGGTAAGACCGGTGTTGCCGTCAGTAGTCCGGGGACCGACATGTACTACTATGAGCATCGCAAGATTGCTCAAGGGTGTCACGGTACGGGTGACGTGTATGCAGCGGCCTTTGCAGGCGCCTATTTGGCCGGAATCAACGTGAACGAGGCGGCCGAAATTGCCGCCGACTTTACCGTCGAGAGCATTGAAGCGACGCAAACGGAAAAGAACCACTGGTACGGCGTCAAGTTCGAGCCTTTGCTCGGAAAATTGGCCGCTCGCATTTTGTCGCATTAAGACGGCAAGACCACCGGTTACGCAAAACCCGCCGATTCGGCGGGGTTTGTGCGTCCGCGAAATCCTCTTTAGGAAAGTCCCGTAATCTTTCCGTCCTTCACGTCAATCTTAAGAGCTGCCGGAGAACGCGGTAGACCCGGCATACGCAGAATCGAGCCTGTTGTCGCGACGACAAATCCGGCTCCGGCATTCAATATCAGACGGGCGACGGGAAGCGTCCAGCCCTTGGGGGCGCCTTTAATTGCCGCGTCGTGCGTCATCGAAAGCGGGGTCTTGGCTAGGCACACATCGAGGCGGCCGAATCCTAAGTCTTCAATGGCTTTAAGGTCTTTTTTTGCAGCCTCGGAAAGAGAGACGGAACCTGCGCCATACACCTTTTTTGCAACAGCCGTGATTTTTTCGACAATCGGCGCATCGATCGGATAGGTAAAGGCCAGGGGACGGGGCGGTTCCTCACAAATCGCAAGCACTTCGCGCGCCAAATCCTCGGCGCCTTTCCCGCCCTCGGCAAATCCGCGGCTGACGGCAAAGCGCACACCGAGCTCTTTGCAATGCTCGCGAAGGACGGCGATTTCTTCTTCGGGGTCACCGGCAAAGTGGTTCATCGAAACGACGATGCCCGGTCCGAAGTGCTTTAAATTCTCCACATGCGCATCAAGGTTACATAGCCCCGCTTTTAACGCGTCAAAATCGGGTTTCCCGATATCTTTTAAGTCGACTCCGCCGTGCCAACGCAATGCTTTTAAGCTCGTGACGAGAACCACGGCGCTCGGCGTTAAATGCGCGTGACGGCACTTGATGTCAAAGAATTTTTGGGCGCCGAGGTCGCTTCCGAAACCGGCTTCCGTAATGGCATACTCGCCGAGTGTCATCGCCGCTTTAGTGGCAGCCACGGAATTGCACCCGTGGGCGATGTTGGCAAAGGGGCCGCCGTGTACGAATGCGGGCGTCCCTTCGGTTGTCTGCACGAGATTGGGCTTTACGGCTTCAAGCAGAAGCGCCATAACCGCTCCCGTCGCTCCGAGCTCTTTGCAGGTAAAGGGTGTTTTGTCGAACTTGTAGCCGAGAACGAGGTTGTCGATACGGCGCCGTAAATCCTCTTCGCTGTCAGACAAACACAGAACAGCCATGAGTTCACTGGCCACGGTGATGTCAAAGCCCGTTTCGGCCGGGTCACCGTTGACCGGGCCCCCGAGTCCCGTGACGATAAATCTGAGTTGCCGATCGTTTAAATCAACGACACGGCGCCATGTGACTTCTCGCAAATCGACCTGACGGAAATGCCGAGCATTGTCAATCATGGCGGCAATCAGGTTATTGGCCGCACCGATAGCGTGAAAGTCTCCTGTGAAATGTAGGTTAATCGATTCCATCGGAAGGACCTGCGAGTAGCCGCCGCCGGCCGCGCCTCCTTTCATGCCGAACACGGGTCCTAACGAGGGCTCGCGCAGTGCCAACACGGCTTTTTTCCCGAGGCGATTCATGCCTTGGGCCAGGGCAATGGACGTTGTGGTTTTTCCTGAGCCCGCAGGCATGCCCGAGGTGGCTGTGACAAGAATGAGTTTGCCGGTCGCTTTCCTATCCTTGTGTAGGGTGACTTTGGCTTTGTCGCGTCCGTACGGTTCGAACTCGTCGTCAGCCAGGCCCCAGGCGTGCGCCAGATCATCGATTCGCGTAAGGGATGTCGATTGGGCGATTTCAATGTCGCTTAACATGGATAAAACTCCGAATGATTAAAAGTAAGAAATCGGAATCGGGGACCGAAAAGCGAACCCCGAGAGGTGGCATCACTATGCCACGAAACGGAGCAAAAAGCATTTTCCTTTTCAGGCAAATGCCCGGTTACCGAAAATTAGAGGGTTTTCTTGAGGCTTCTTTCGTATAATCCCAAACTAGTTTTTTGCGGCCGCAAGGGCTTTGCGGACGCTAAGAGGAATTTTCGTGATGAAAGTACTTGTGGCAGTCAAACGCGTTGTCGACTACAACGTGAAGGTGCACCCGAAGGCCGACAGTCAAGACGTCGAACTTACGGGACTGAAAATGAGCATCAATCCCTTTGATGAGATCGCCGTGGAAGCAGCCGTGCAACTGAAAGAAGCCGGAAAGGCCGATGAAGTCGTTGCCGTGAGCATCGGACCGGAAAAGACGACCGATATTTTGCGCGTGGCCATGGCAATCGGCGCCGATCGGGCCGTTCACGTGCGTTTGGAGCATACGGTCGAGCCTTTTACCGTTGCCCAGATTCTAGAAGCGATTGTGCGTCAGGAAGCGCCTGATTTGGTTTTGACCGGAAAACAAGCCATCGATAACGATGCCGGGCAAGTGCCTGCCATGCTCTCGGCGCTTTTAGGTTGGCCTGTGGCAACGTGTGTCTCCGAGATCGAACTTGCCGGGAAGACTCTCACGGTGAGCCAGGAAAGCGACGCGGGTCTGAAGCATTTAACAGCCGAACTTCCGGCAGTCCTTTCGGCGGATTTGCGCTTAGCCGAGCCTCGGTATGTAACGCTCCCGAGCATGATGAAAGCGCGCAAAAAGCCGATTGAAACCGTCGATGCCGCAACGCTCGGCATCGATTTGACACGAAAAACCATGATTTGCAATGTGACTGAATCCGATCGTGAGCGGGCCTCGGAAAAACTTGATTCCGTCGATGAGCTTCTCTTCAAATTAATTCATGAAAAGAAAGCGATCAAGGAGAAGGCAAAATGAGTGTGTTAGTGGTCTCTTTGGTCTTAAGTGGCAAAGTGCCTGCTGCAACGCGTCATACCGTCACGTGTGCCGTTCAGATTGCCCCGGATGTCGATGTGCTCCTGATCGGTGAGGTTCCCGAAGACGCTGCAAGTAAGGTTGCCGCGTACGCAGGTGTGAGAAGCGTCTTCGTGTGCCCGATTCTTAAAGTCGGTGCCGAGGGCTCAGCCTGTCAGGTTAAAGCGCTGGCCCAGGGGTATTCGCACATTCTTTTTGATGCCGGAACTCTCGGGAAGGCCGTCATGCCGCGTGTGGCGGCACTTGTCGGCGTACCTGCGTTATCGGAAATTTGCGAAGTTGTATCGGCAGATACCTTTAAGCGCTATATCTATGCCGGAAGCCTTCTTGCGACGGTCAAAATTGACGTAACCCCCGTGATTGCTTCGGTGCGGACAACCTCGTTTGATCCGGCCCCCGAAAAAGAAACGCCCTCGTCGGTGCACAACGTCGAACCCGTGCTCTCGCCTCGCGCTTTTACGCTTTTGAGCACGCAAAAAAAACGGGAGGATACCGTGGACTTGGAATCGGCCCGCATTGTGGTTGCAGCCGGTCGCGGTGTCATTGATGAAGCGGGCTTTAAGGCCGCCGAAAAGCTTGCCGACCGCCTTCATGCAGGCCTTGCGTCCACCCGGGCTCTAGTCGATGCCTTCATTGCCCCTGCAGACACTCAGGTCGGACAAACGGGAAAAATCGTGGCGCCGGACCTATATCTTGCGTTCGGAATTTCCGGGGCCATTCAGCACTTGGCCGGGATGAAAGACTCCAAGGTCATCGTTGCCGTCAATACCGACCCGGAAGCACCGATTATCGACGTGTGCGACTATTGGCTTGAAGCCGATGCCGTTCAGACGATTGAAGCGCTCTGTAAAAAACTCTAACGTAGGGTCAAGGCGACTTTGCGGACAAAGTCAACGGGCTGGTAGGTGGTTTTCGAGTACCTTAAGCCCGCATCGCCCAAGTCCTGTTCGCGATTGATCAGCGTAAAGGACGGGTCGATGCTACGGTCGGCAAAGTACTTGACAAGTGTCGGGTACACGCCGCGGTACTCGGGTAACCCCTTTTCGATGTGAATGACAAACATGGTCGGATTGACGGCAGAGCCGAAGTCGCAACCGATGAGGTGATTTTTGTAGAAAAGGCCTCCGCATCGTACGCTCGAATCGATTTGCCACAAGGAGAGCATGCGAACGAGCGCATCATGCTCGCTTTGTAAAGCGGCGCTAGGCTCGGTTTGCGCGGTAAGCCACGCTTCGCTTAACGCCGTGATTGTCGGAATGTCTTTGACCGCCAAGGTGCGGTAATCGACGCCGTACAAGCGTTCGAAGGCATTGATGTGCGAGCGTTTCTTATGAAGTTTGCGTCCGGAAAACTCGGCCAGAGCACGTCTTTCATACAGGTACTCGTGCTGCTCGGGCGTATCCGTGATGTCGGCGATGCGCTGAGTGCCGGCTTGCATTTGCAGGGCTAAGTCCGTCGGAATGCGCTCAAAACGCGTACCGGCAGGAAAGGGCGCCAAGGCGCTTTCCCAATTAACGGAACGTGTGTCCCCGAGCGGCGTCCAGAAGGCCGACTCGCCGTTTCGGGTTCGACGAATCCAAAAAAGGTCTCCTTCAACGGCCGCTTCCAGACCGTATACCGGTGCCCAACCGAATAAGTTAATAAACGTGGTGTCGGCTGTACGAAACGGGGTCTTTTCCCAAAAGGAAAGCCACAGAGGATACGTTTCACATGTCAATGGAAAAAACTGCATAAGACACCAATTCGATCGGAGACTGCGCATTGTAGTCGGCAGTTGCCTTGTAAATCTTTCCGAAGCCTCTTTTTTTGTAACAGCGTATCTCAGAAAACAAGAAAGCGCATGACAAGCATGGCACCTACGGCATTTATAAGTCCGATTGCCATCATAAGGGGCGCTCGGGTACTGGCAACGCCGGCAACGGCAAGAATGCGGCCTAAAAATTGCAATTGGGAACCCATAAGAAGAATAGCCGGTAGGAGTGTCGCAACGTGTTCGGGTAGGAGAATGCCGCGTGCGGCAAGACCGGCTGTAAGGCCGATGGAGCCGGCGGCACTGGCCCATGCGGCAAGAAGGACAGCCAAGGCCTCACCGGGTAGTCCGAACAGTCCCATCACGCCTGAGACATGCTCTCCGAGAAGCGACAAAAGCCCCGAAATCTGTAGCATCTCGATGACGACAAATGCCGCGATGATGGCAGGTAGCATAAAGCGCACACTGATGAGTGCCCCTTTTCTTAACCCCGTGACAAAGGTCTCCAAAGGATTCACGAACGCCTCCGAAGTGCTAAATACAGGCGCACGAGATTGGCACCGACGACCTTAAAAAGGAGCACAACTCCGAGGGGCAGTAAAAAGTGAACGGGAAGAAAGGGGAACAAAACGGCTGCGACCGTCAGATAAAAAATCACCGAGGCACCCGAGGAAAACTCAAAGGCCGTCAAAATCGTGCGTTCGTCATCGGTCACCAAGGTCTTGTCGGCAAGGTCGCGTGTCATCGCAGCTCCTGCATCCGAACTTTGCAAACTGGCGATGATGGCCACGCCGCAAACCCCGGGAAGTCCTAACAGAGGCCGTAGAATCGGCGTTAAAAGGACTTTTGCTGCAGCCAGGGCTCCGGCACGCGCGGCAAGTTCGACGACACCGACGGCAAACATGATGCTCGGAATAAAGGAAACGGCGTAAAGAAAACCGCCTCGAGCTCCGGTTCCGCCTATCCCGAGAAAGGTTTGCGTGTCAAAAATCCGACCGAAACGGCCGATAAGCGTGGTGTAATCGAACCACGCCAGATACGACCCAAAGTGACCGGAAAGCCCGGAGAAAAAAAGAATCAGCAAGAAAAGCGCCAGGTAGGCGACAAAGCCGGGTTCGGTCTTGTCAGATGGCATCGCCGAAGGAGAAACCTGAGGCATAACCGGTCCGAATTAATGCGTTCCCGTCGAACCGAAGCCGGAGGCGCCGCGAGATGTCTCGGCAAAGGTATCGACAATGTCAAATTGAGCCTTAACAACCGGCACAATCACAAGTTGGGCAATGCGCTCCATGGGTTCGAGCGTAAAAGGCTCACTCGAGCGATTCCAAACGGAAATCATGAGCTCCCCTTGGTAGTCCGAATCAATGAGACCGACAAGATTCCCGAGAACGATACCTTTTTTGTGTCCGAGTCCGCTACGCGGCAAAACAAGTGCCGCATAGCCGGAATCGGCGATGTGAATACTCAATCCCGTGTGCACAAGCGATGTTTGCCCGGGATTTAATGTGAGCGGAGCATCCAAAAGAGCACGCAAATCTAATCCGGCGCTTCCGGCTGTGGCGTAGGTCGGGAGATGTGAGCGGACGCGTTCGTCCGTAATGCGAAGTTTGACTTTCACTTGCGTAAATTCATGGAAAAGACGAATCCGGCAAAAAGCAAGAACATCCCGATCGGGATGAATTCGTCGGATTCGAAGATGATACCGTAAGAGACAAAGCCGAGACCGGCAATCACGAGAAAGGTTGCGAGGGCTCCGAGGACGGCAGGCGGAGCGCCGACTTTGCGTTTTTTTGGGGGCGTCTCGGACGAAGAGGCATCGGCAACCGGTGTCTCGAGCATCGGTTTGGTGCTCGCGGGCGGTTTAATGCGACCGCGTTGGATGTCTTCGATGTACTTGACGTAGTCGCCGTTTTCCGGGTCAAAAGAGTGTGTTTTCTTCATGGCCGAGCCTTTAACATGCGCGCAACCGACACAAGAATCTCACGGGCTAGGTCAATCTTATCAAGTTCCGCAAGACCGCGAGCAGCATCGGCCGTAATCAGTGTTGCACAATTGGAGCCTTTGCCGAAGGTGTTCGGTGCATTGTTGGCCACAATCATGTCAAGGCCTTTCTTCGTAAGTTTTACTTGAGCTTGGGCAATTTCGTTTTCCGTCTCGGCGGCAAAGCCGACTACGCACGCCGGGCGGTCGGGCGATGCGGTAACGCCGGCCAAAATGTCCGGATTGGCACAAAGCGTCAGGTTCGGTGTCCCGTTCGTGTCTTTCTTAATCTTGTGCGTTTCCGTTTGAGTCGGGCGCCAATCGGCCACGGCCGCCACGCCGATAAAGACATCGGTTCCCCGTAACCGAGACATCACGGCTTCTTGCATGTCACGGGCCGATGTAACGGAAACGACCGTAACGCCGTAGGGCGCCTTTAAGGCAACGGGACCGGAAATCAGGGTCACGTCGGCTCCGGCGGCAAAAGCTGCTTGTGCCAGGGCATACCCTTGGCGACCGCTCGAGCGGTTTGTAAGTCCGCGCACCGGGTCGATGGCTTCATAAGTAGGGCCTGCCGTAATCAAGAGCTTTTTTCCTGCAAGAACGGGTTCCGTGAGGGCTTTTTCGGCGGCTTGAACGATTTGAATCGGCTCAATCATGCGACCGGCGCCCGTGGTTCCGCAGGCAAGAGATCCGTTTGCGGGGCCGGCAAAAAGGACGCCGTCCTCCTTTAAAAGACGGACGTTGCGACGCGTGGCCGGGTTTTCCCACATCGCCGTATTCATCGCCGGTGCGACGAGCAAGGGTACAGTGCGCGCCAAAACGGTTTGACAGGCCAGATTGTCGGCGATGCCCGAGGCGATTTTCGCAAGCGTATCGGCGCTTGCCGGCGCAACGAGAATCAGGTCGCAGGCATCTTGAGCCAGGTGAATGTGCGAAAGCGGCATGTGATCGGCATCGGTCAGAACGGGATTGCCGCTTAGGGTCTCGAAGGTCGTCACTCCGACAAAGCGTTCGGCGGCCGGAGTGAGAATCACACGCACATCGGCTCCGGCCTTGGACAGCAGGCGAACGAGCTCACAGGCCTTGTAGGCGGCGATGCTGCCCGTGACGATGAGCGTGATGTGTTTTTCATGCAGAACGGACACTGTAAACGGACTCCCAAGAAAAGTCTCTGACCGAGGTAATTACCGAATTTTAAAGAAATCGAGCGGATTTCTCATCGGGCTTTTCGGTCGTATGCCTGGCATTCAAATCGAAATCCGTACGTCGGGCGGTATCCCTGGAGAGGAGTACGGTCAATCGAAAAGGCGAACGGAAATCCCAAGACATTCCGGGGTACGTGAGTTGTGTGTCGTTCTTTTTGATAAATAAGAGTTTTTGCTTGAAATATTACATTTTGTCCGACCGACTCAACAATGCCGCCGCGTTTTCCGTGGAACCCCTTGTTGTTCGGGCACTGTCGCGGCAATTTAAGAGTGTTCGGACAACAGGCCGAAAGTATCTTTCCGCAAAGAAAGCCATGTACCGTATTGACCGAGTGCCGGCGTGGGAAAAAAAAGACTACAATCGTCCGGGTAAGACCCCGAAGTTTTTCGTGACAGACACCGGCTTGATGGCTTCTTTACTCGGCGTCACCGATAGTGCAGAGAAAGCGTGAGATTTGAATTTCTCAGAAAATACCGGAGGAAAACTTGCTGAGGGCCGGTTTTACAAGCCGCTTATCACCGAGGTCGAACTCCATGCACGTCGGACGCTTCGTCATTTGCGAACAAAAAGGCAAGAAATGGATTTCCTGATCACCGACGAAAACGGGCGGGATTCGGTCATTGCTGCAAAATCCTGAAAAAACGTCCATTCGGAAGACTTCCGCCGTATCCGTTGGTTTCGGGAATCGGAGGGTCAGGAAAACTGCATTGGTATTATTCTTTATGCCGGTAATGCGGTGCGCTCCTTCGGCCATCGGCGTAATGCCGTTCCGATGGCGTGCATGTGGTCGGATCGATAGGGTAGGGAGGAAATCATGCCGTTAGTCATCATTAAAGTCACAGGGGGTACGGAGGCTCCGACCTTCGAGCAAAAAGAGAAACTGATTCGCGGGGCAACGGACCTTGTCGTTCGAGTCTTGGGGAAGAACCGAGCGTCGACATCGGTGATTATCGAGGAAGTGCCGCCTGAGAATTGGGGAATCGGAGGTCTTAATACTCAGGCAAGAAGGCGTCTTGAGGCAAAGAATCCCCCGGAGAATCCGTAAGGTTTTGCCGAAGAGGCGAAACTATCGAGGCCGATAGATCAACTCGAAAAAAAGCAACAGGGCGGTCCCGGAACAAATCGCAATATCCGCGACGTTAAAGGCCGGCCAGTGCAGTAGACCGATATGAAAGTCTAAAAAGTCCACAACGGCTCCGCGGACAATCCGATCGAGGGCATTGCCGAGGGCTCCGCCTAGAATCAGTGTTAACGGGAACGCTGTTGTCGCCTTGTCGTAGTCCCGGTAAATCCAATAGACAAGGGCAACGCTCACAGCGAGTGCAAGGCCGATAAAAAGCGGTGCCTGCCAACCGCCGGCATCGCTTAAAAAAGAAAACGCGGCACCGGTGTTTCTTAGATAACAGAGATTAAAGAAGTCCGTTACACGGACAAATTCCCCGAACTCAAAACGGCCGGCAACGACCTCTTTGGTCCACTGGTCAATCAGGACAACGCAAAGCGCCGCACTGATCCACAGGGCAAAGCGCGGGAGACCGCGCTTTGCCGGAGGTACGCCGTTGCCGTGCATCGCTTTATCTAGGCAAAGTGCCGCGTTTCACCCGAACCGAATAAGTTCAGGCAGCAGCGCGGACAGATTTCCGGGTGAGCGGCATCAGACCCGACACCGTCAACGTAGTGCCAGCAACGAGCACACTTTTTGGCTTGACTCTTGGTGACGGTCACCGTGAGTTTCCCGTCGTCGGCTTTCGTGAGCGTTGCCTTGGAGGTCATCGTCGCAAAGCGCAGCTCATCGCCGAGCGTTGCCAACACGTCGTATGTATCGGCCGGAGCGGCAATCACGGCCTCTGCCTGTAGGCTCGAGCCGATTTGGCCTTCGGTGCGAAGTTCCTCGATTTTCTTGAGGACTTCGCCGCGCACGGTGCGGATGGTATCCCACTTCGCAAGGAGCGCATCCTTATCGGCAATGACCGGGAGATCGTGATAAAGCTCGGTAAAGACGGTACCCGAAGCGTTGGGACTGAAGACGGCGAAGGCTTCCTCGGCCGTAAACGAAAGAATCGGAGCCATCAGACGCAGGAACGAGGCCGTGATGTGCCAAAGAGCCGTCTGCGCCGAGCGGCGCGGTAGTCCCTTCGTTTGCGTTGTATAGAGGCGATCTTTCAGGATATCGAGGTAAAAACTTCCCAAGTCGTCACTTGCAAAGCTTGTCAAAAGCGACGTGACCTGATGGAACTGATACTGGTCATTGAGCTTTAAGACACTTTCCTGAATCTGCGCGATGCGAGCAATGGCCCAGCGGTCAATCTCGAGCATGTCATCGAGAGGTACGGCATCGGTCTTGATGTCAAAGTCGCTCGTGTTCGCCAAGAGGAACCGCAGCGTGTTGCGAATACGCCGGTAGCTATCGACGACGCGTTTGATAATCGTCGGTCCGATTCTTAGTTCGCTCGTGTAATCGGTCGAGGCGACCCAGAGGCGACAGATTTCCGCACCGAACTTATCGCAGATTTCCTGCGGCGAGACGGTGTTGCCCTTACTTTTACTCATCTTCTCGCCGTTTTCATCGACGAGGAACCCGTGCGTTAAAAGAGCGTTGTACGGGGGGCGATTGTCAAGCATCGTCCCGATTAAAAGCGAAGAATGGAACCAGCCGCGGTGTTGGTCACTTCCTTCCAGATATAGGTCTGCCGGGTATCCGAGTTCTTTTTTGTGGCTACCGCGCATGACGGTTGCGTGCGTGGCACCCGAATCGAACCACACGTCGAGAATGTCGTTGACCTTCTCGTAGCGAGCGGCTTCTTCGGCCGGCATGAAATCTTCGGCCTTAGCGCGAGCCCAGGCTTCGATGCCTTCTTTAGCGACGCGGTCGGCGACTTCGTACATGATTTCGATTGTTCTCGGATGGAGTTCCCCCGTTGTCTTTTCCAAGAAGAACGGAAGCGGAACACCCCAATTCCGCTGACGCGAGATGCACCAGTCCGGGCGATTTTCAATCATCGCGTGCAAGCGGTTGTAGCCCCATTGCGGAATGAACTTGGTGGCATCAACTCCGCGCAGTGCGGCTTTGCGAAGGCTCTCGGTCGGGGCCTTAAAGCCCAAAATCGGTTGGCTGTCGACCGTCGGGTCGTCCATGCGCACGAACCACTGGCTTGTGGCGCGGTAAATAAGAGGTGTCTTGTGGCGCCAACAGTGCATGTAACTATGCATCATCGTACCGACGGCAAACAGAGCCCCGGCGACTTTCATCGCATCGACAATCTTAGGTTGCGCTTTCCAGATGAGCATGCCGCCGAACAGAGGCAAATCATCGACATAGTGACCGTTACCCTGAACGGGGTTCAGGATCTCGTCATTGGTCATGCCGTAGGCTTTGCAGGTGACAAAGTCATCGGCACCGTACGCCGGAGCCGAGTGCACGATACCCGTGCCGCACGAAGCCTCGACGTATTCGGCCGGAATAACAACGGAAGTCCGTTTGTAACCCGCATCCAAATTTGCGAGCGGATGCCAGAACTTTAAGTCTTTAAAGGAGGATCCCTTGGTCGTAGCAACGGGCTTGCCTGTAAAGCCGTAACGCTTTAAGGCCGATTCGGCAAGACTTTGTCCGAGAATGACGTACTTGTCACCGCAGTCAATCAGGTCGTAGTCCAAATCCGGATGGACGTTAAGCGCCTGGTTTGCCGGAATCGTCCACGGCGTTGTCGTCCAAATGACAATGTAGCAGGGCTTATCAATCTTCGTTCCGTAGGCCTTTTCAAGCGCCGGTTTGCTCTCGTCTGTCAAGAGGAATGCAACGTCGATTTCGTAGCCTTCGATGTCCTTGTATTCAACTTCGGCTTCGGCTAAGGCCGAGCAGCAGTCAAAGCACCAGTTAACGGGTTTAAGACCCCGGTATACGTACCCCTTTTTAATGATGTCGGCAAGGACGCGGATTTCTTCGGCTTCCGTTTCATAGTGCATCGTCACATAAGGATTGTCCCAGTCGCCCAAGACGCCTAAGCGCTTGAAACCCTCGCGCTGACGATCGATTTGCTTGTAGGCGTAGGCACGGGCTTTGGCAATGACTTCGTCTCGCGCCAAGCCTTTTCCGAATTGTTTTTCAATCTGAATCTCAATGGGCATGCCGTGGCAGTCCCAGCCCGGCGTATAGGGCACATCAAATCCGGAAAGCATCTTGGACTTATTGATGATGTCCTTGAGAATCTTGTTTAAGGCGTGCCCCATGTGAATATCGCCGTTGGCATACGGAGGACCGTCGTGCAACAAAAATTGCGGACGGCCGGCACGCGCCTCGCGGACGGCTTTGTAGACACCCTTGGTGTCGATTTCTTTGACCCAAATCGGTTCGCGTTTAGGTAAGTCGCCGCGCATCGGGAAGGCGGTTTCAGGTAAATTCAACGGATATTTTTTCGCCGCGGACGCGGCATTGTCGGCTTTTGCCATGCGGTTTCTCCAGGCCCCCTCGGGCTCTTCTGGTTAAACAAAGAAATTTTTACGCCTCGTGAAAAGGCGAGGGTGCGATTGTAGCCGAGACCCGTAAAGCGATTCAACGGCAAAGTAAGGAGTTTTGCGTAGGAAACAGTCTTAAGGAAGGAAAGTATTCTTTCAAAAGCCGTGT
>UQOW01000013.1 GCA_900542805.1 uncultured Sutterella sp. | reverse complement strand
TTTCGCTCTCTTGCGACGAGGGGGCGAATCATATCAGCATTTTCGACGTTGTCAAACCCCGTTTTCCCGACAATCCGACATCTTGTTGCTATCGGACAACAGCTCGATTCCCTTCTCGTTGAAATACAAAGCAAACTACGCTCTGTGTGCTGTTACGGACTTGACCGGAGGCCGCCGAACGCGACGCCGTTTTCTCTGGAAAAACTCGTCATCGGACGAAAACACGACACTATCGAGAACTTCGGGCGCCGGCTCTTCCCCGGCCTGTTGCAAAGCAATCTGATCGCGCGGGTCGATTTCACTCGGGACAATCACGTTGCCGTTCAAGTCGATGATGCCGCGATAACCGACAGCCCGACCGTAAATACCGTCTCGTAAACCGTAATCATGGTCTTCATGCTGATGCCCGTGAAAATGCCACCTGACGTGTAGGCCCTTGGCGAGTTTATCAATGGCATCAAATCCCTTTGCATGACTTGCCGTTGCTTCATGCGTCACGAGGATATCGGCTCTTTGCCGCATGAGACCTTCATAAACACTCGGAAAGATTGATGTCCGATGGCGACGCGGCACCCCTCCGCGCCACAGGTTGTTTTTAGGCGCACATTTGACAAAATCCGAAGCCGATCGATAGTTCATACCTGCCTCAGGCATCCAAATCTGGCCGCGAAAAACGCCGCCCAATCCGGCAATCCGCAAGCCGGCGACAACGGCAACCTTTCCATGCAAATTGTGGGATGCCAAAGGTCCCTTCCAAAGTCTGTCGTAGAACTCATCGCAATCGCTATCGTGATTGCCCGGAATCCACCAAATCTGAGTAAGCGACAGGGCCGGCGCCAAAATCTTCTCAATCGGTCCGGGCGGTTGCAAATCGCCGAGAATCACAACAGCATCAGGACGGTACTTTTTCACAGCCCAATTGATGTGGTCGAACTTGCCGTGCGGATCTCCGCAAAAAAATATTTTCGGAGTACCTTTCGGTGTATGTCGTGTCCGGCGATGCGAATGATGTTTTCGCGACGGGTTGGCTATGTGCGATGTCATGACGCAGGAATCCTTATGACCGGTCTGAGGCATAGACGGCAAGCATTTCACGCAACGCCATCTGAACGCCTCGGCGCAATCCCGGAGGCGAAACGACCCGGGCATGAGCGCCTAATCGAAGAATTTGACCAATCAATTCGGTTTCCTGTGCAAACGGAACTTGCAGTGTCAAAGAGCCGTCCGTATGCCGCTCAAGTTTTTGATTGACATGCCAGATTTCATCCTTGACATAGGCCCCCATTGCAGAATCAATCTCGATTACCGCTAATTGAGCCACCCCGCGAGAAAAAAGGCCGTACGTGCTGTCGAGCGTTTTTTCGACATCGCGCATGGCCACGGCCTTGCAACGTTTCTGAAGCATTTGTGCGACGCGAACATTATCCAAATTAAATGTTTTGAGCGCATCGGATGCGTGACACCAAGCATCCAAGTACCAACGATTCTTATAGTTCACAAGCCGCATCGGACTGACTTCGCGCAGGTTTTCGGTTGCACGCGATTTACTAAAGTAAATAATCTGCAACCGTTTGTGTTGTGCGACAGCCCGACCGATGACTTCAAAAAACGGATTTTCATACACCCCGGACATCGGACGCAAGACACGAAAACGCTTTCTTAGTTCTCTTGCCGGCAATTTGTCGTCTTGGACAAGCGACAGAAGGCGAGATTTCATGGCGGACATCTCTCCGCACAACAGTCCGTTTTCTTCGCTTTCCACCCGCTCGAACAAGTCTAAAGTCGTCAGCAGAGTGAACAATTCCATCGGGGAGTACCAAGCTTTCGGCAACCTCGGCGAGGCCCCGTTTTCATAAGAATAGCCGTGTGTTGCCCTGGAATACACAATGGGCGCATGCAGAACATCGCGCAGATAGCGCAAATCACGTTTGAGCGTCGGCGCAGAACACCCGAGCGCCTGCTGCAGTTTTTCAAAACAGACAGAGCCGTTGTCGTGAATCATTTGGTCAATACGGAACAACCGCATTTTGAAATCCAAACTCGAACGCATAGCCCTGCCATCGAATCAAAAGGTCATTGACGCGCTTGATTATACAGGGCGTAACCCGGCTCTGAAGGGTCAATTGTCTCTTTGCGGCTACTGCTGCGACGTATCCTTAAGAACGTCCGTTCCCGGAGGAATCCGAAACTTATAGTCTCGCGCGTGCAACTCGGAAGGGACCAGTACCTCCGACAACTTATACAGGGTGACCTCTCCGAACGAATCGGTCAGACGGAGCTCTCGGACAAAGCCATTTTCATCCATACCGACATCCATCACGGAAAAGGCCGCATCCGAGGCTTTCGGGATTGCACGAACCCAAAGAAGGCCGCCGATTTTTCCTCGGTCGCTTAGACGGAAAACTTCCTCGGGTGACGTTTGACCGAAAAGCAGTGCGGCAGGTCCCCATTCGGACGTATGCTTTAATTGGCGAATTGTGACCTGATGCAAATCCGGGTCATAAATCCAAAGGGTCCTTCCGTCACAAAGAATCGTTTGAGAAAACGGGCTTTGCGTTTCCCACAGAAACATTCCGGGGCGTGTAAAGGAAAAGCGTCCGGTGGCAAGCACCTGCCCGTCCTCGGCCGCCGTTTGGGTAAAGCGTCCGGCTGCACTTTGTATCTTCACGGAAAAATCTTCGAGCATCCGCACAGCATCGGTCGCACAGACGTTTGCCGCAAGAGCCAAAAGAGTCAATACCGATACGATCTGTCGCTTCACTGGAAAAGCTCCCCGTCTCGCACGAGAATCTCGCGTTTTCCTGCCGGATTGGGCTTGCTGATGATGCCGGCCTCTTCCATCGCCTCGAGTAAATTCGCCGCACGGTTGTATCCGATCTGCAGGCGCCGCTGCACAAAACTCGTAGTGGCGCGTTTGGATTCCAAGACAATCTGGACGGCTCGATCGTAAAGCGGATCGGCTTCGCGTCCCGTGTGCCCGCCGCTAAGTGTAAAGCCCTCTGCCCCTTCAGTCGATTCGGCACTGTCGGTGACCCCCTCGACGTATTCGGGAGCCGCCATGCTCTTTAATTGGTTGGCGATATTCTCTACTTCGCGGTCCGTGACCATGCAACTTTGGACACGAAGCGGCGAATTAGAGCCCGGGACCTTCATGAGCATGTCTCCGTGACCGAGTAAATCCTGGGCCCCGGGCTCATCCAAGACGACCTGACTGTCAAAGCGACTGGAAACCTGAAAACAGATGCGCGCCACAATATTGGTTTTAATAAGCGGCGTCACGATATCCACACTCGGACGTTGCGTAGCCAGCACCATATGGATGCCGGCTGCACGCGCTTTCTGTGCTAGCCGCATAATCAAGGTTTCGACCTGACGGCGCTGAACCAGAATTAAATCGGCAAACTCGTCGATAAAACACACGATGTATGGGAACGGAGCTAACACTTTATGCGGCTCCGGATTTTCCGGAGTGACATCAAAGGGGTCTGCCAAGGGTGTTCCCGCCGCGATGGCGGCACGGACCTTTTCGTTATATGCATCAAAGCTTCTAACCCCCAAGTGGCTCATCAGTGCATAGCGATGATCCATCTCTTGGACAAGCCAGTTAAGGGCATTGGCCGCCTTATTCATGTCCGTGACAACCGGGCAAAGTAAGTGAGGAATTCCCTGATACAAAGAAAACTCCACCAACTTTGGATCGATAAGCACCAGTCGCAACTGCGACGGGTCGCATTTGAAGAGTAAGGAAAGAATCATCGAATTGACGGCAACGGATTTACCCGAACCCGTCGTTCCTCCGATCAGCAAATGCGGCAACCTCGCTAAATCGGCCACAACCGAATTGCCGCCGATATCCTTACCGAGTGCAAGCGTTAAAAGAGAGCGTGAGTTTTCAAATTCGGCACTTCCGATGATTTCACTTAAGTACACAGTCAGCCGTTGCTGGCTGTTATTCGGAATCTCAAGACCCATGTAGGGAGTGCCCGAAATCACCGGCACGATTCGGATGGAGTTATCGGCAGAAAGAGCTCGGGCCAAGTCCTTACGAATCTTTTCGACCTGGCTACCCTTGACGCCTTCGGACAGTTCGAGCCAGTACTGCGTAATCACGGGGCCGACCCGCGCATCGACAACGCGCGCATCGACGTGGTAGGTTTTTAATTTACTTTCAATGAGACGACTTGTGATGCCGATGGCGTCCTTATTAACACCATCCCGATGTTCGGGCGGTCGCTGCAAGAGCTCGAAACTTGCGACGATGCGTCCGTCTTGCCCGAATAGTTCGCGTTGCTCCTTGGGAGCACTCGCGCGCGGCGGGCGTTCCCGAATCGTCTTAACCGGCATTCGGGGTGTGCTCGGTAAGGAGGGAGTCGCCACGGATTTGACGGTCACAGGGCTATCTTGAACCGCCATGCCGTCCAACGGAGAATGTGGTTTTTCTTGAGGCTTTGACTTCGAGACACAACGCAAGGCCACTTTAACGACGGCCTCACAGCAGATTCCCAGAACATCAAAAAGCGTTCCCCAAGAAAACCCGAACGCAAGCGAGCTACCTAAGGCTAAAAGGAAAAGTCCGAGAACCGTGCTCCCCCAGACACCCAAGTACGGGGCAACACATGAGGCTACTTCGTATCCGAAAAGCCCTCCGGCACCACTCGGCAAATGCCCTCCGAGATACCCCAATTGCAACGCCTCGATGCAAACGGAGCTCGCCATGACAAGAAGGAAACACAAAAACGATCCGCCAGTACGGAGCCACGTACTCGATTCACGGCGTGCCGTAATCACAAGAATGCTTGAGACGAAGAGCGCAAAAAAAGCAAAGACAATCCACCAAGCCGAGTATCCGAAAAGCCAATAGAGAACATCGGCAGTCCAAGCTCCGGTAATTCCGCACGCATTCTCGACGCCGGAGGCACCCGTGACGGAAAACCCCGGATCGGTCGGGGTATACGTAAATAGGGAAATGGCCAGCAAAACAGCCATAAGAGCACCGGCAGCCGCACCGACAAATGTCATGGCCGAACGCGCTCCGCGCGCGACCGTCGTCATGACCTTTTCACGTGCAAACTGACGCGCCATGTGACCGGCCTCTTGCTGGGCCTTCTCCTGCGCGATTTTGTTTTCACGCCACTCACTGGTAATAGCCGGTTTCTTTGCTTTGCGTATGCTCATAAACGAAGGATTATAAAGCCTCAAAATTGCGAATCCGACCTTTAGTGATTCCGTACTCGTTCCCGATTTCATCTGCTGTTTTCCGAGGTACAAAAAAGAGCGCAATCGCCTTTACCCCTCCCTCGTGTTTAGCTCAGAACACTTCTTTTTAAGTCGGATTAAACACCGTGTTTTTCCCTTGCATTTTTTATCAAGATTCTGCACAATTCGCATTCTTCGGGCAGATTCGTCTGCTTGACGTCATTTTTCGGGGGTGTAGCTCAGCTGGGAGAGCGCTGCGTTCGCAATGCAGAGGTCAGGAGTTCGATCCTCCTCATCTCCACCAGGTTTTGAAGACCCGAGGACCGATTTCGGTGCTCGGGTTTTTTGTTGTCTGCGCCGCTCCTAAAAACCGTCAGCCCAATGCAAGATGCGAAACAGAACCCCGTTTTTAGAGGCCTCCGAGAGAGGTTCAAAATGCGTACTTTGCTTAGTTACTTTCGACGTGTCGCCTTTTGACTAGTTGCTTTTCACACTTTCGAGCTCCGGGCTTTCCCCCTACGATTGCAACGTATGAACCAGTTTTATTCGTCCGAAGGAGTGCCCTATGTTCCCGATTAATAACACCATGGACATTGTTGCTTTAGTCATTGCGGCAGTGGCCTGTGTCGCCCTTGTTTTTGTTGCGTGGAAAGCAAGTTAACTCATTTTCACATGGTTTCTCTCCGGTAGAGCCACAGGCAATACCGCTATCTGCTCATCCCACCCTAACCGGTGGGTTTTTTTTGCCTTGCCCCTTTGTACAAAATCTTTGCAACCGACTGAAAACCCATTGTTTTTCACGCAACGACGCGTGTCAGTCCAACAAACCTCCGTGGCCTTTTCCAAAACTGCTAAACTCAAAAATCCGCTTTGGGCAAACCGCAAACGCACCGGCAAGCGGCTCTTTTTACTCTTAACGACACACGGAAATCATGGCACTACACATCGCCTATTCCAACAGTTATGACGTTCTGAAAGCCCAATTGACCGTTAACCTGAGAACGGACAGCAAATCCGGGACCAATCTTCTTTTTTCTCCGATTCAAATCGTTGTTCCGTCACGAGAAATTGAAAATGACATTGCCCGACGCCTGTGTCGAGCTGACGGTATCTGCATCGGGCTTTCGTTTTCCAACCTTGCCGGTTGGTTAAAACCGTATGGTTCGTTTTGGCACACATCGAGCATTGATAATTTCACGCTCCCGTGGAGTCTGTATCCGATACTCACACGTATTCAAAGGGAAAACGACGTCCATTCCGATTACGGTCGTCTGGTCGAACACCTCAAAGGCATGACGCCGGGCGAACTTTTTTCGCTGGCCGAGCACATCGCCCACGTTTTCACAAAATACGTCAATTACCGTTACGACTGGGTGTGTTCGTGGCTCGGCGATTCGGAAGCGACGCGCGACACAAGGGAGCTTGACAAGCAACCGGACTTACTCTGGCAAAAAAGACTTTGGCAAGAACTTCGAGGCCGTGATCGGGCTCAAGAGCAGACAGGTAGCTCCTACACCACGGCCTCGTACACAGGAAAAATTCTGGAACTGCAAGAGCAACTGCTCGGGGACTGCGCCGAAGGAAGAACCACGGAAAACCAGGCCACTCCCGTTCATATTTTCTTACCGCATACGTTGCCGCCCCTTGCCATGCCGGTTCTTGCCAAGCAGGCTCAAGAACGCGATGTGTGGCTCTATGTCTTTAATCCCTGCTGCCGCTACTGGTTCGACCCGAGTGACGCCGTTCCCAGGGAACTATTTCGTTGGACGGAAAATGCCCGCATGGCCGAGCAAAACCGATTCCTTAGAGAAAATGCCCGTAGTGTTCGCGCCTTTATTGACAGGCTATGGCAATACGCTCCGGACGAAGGTATGTCCGCGACCAAACTCATTGAAGACAACTTCTCGCGCGGCAAAAGAGACCTTAAAGGCATGAAGCGGTTATGGGAACAAGCCACAGCAAGCATCTACACGAAAGTTGCGGACACCGACCAATCGTTTATTTGGCAAAAACGTCAACCGCAAGACGGTAAGTCCCTGACTCTTCTAGATGCCGTCGTCAACAGCCTTCTTTTTGATTGTCCCTTGTCGGGAGACGAATCGGACTTTTCGTTTGACACAGCGAATTTCTCGGCAACACGGGACACAAGTTTGCGCATTTTTAATTCCCAGGGGCAAATCGGCGAGATCGAAGCGGTGGTCGATTGGATCGAAGCCTTAAAGCAAGCACACGGCTACAGTGCCGAGGACTTTCTTGTCGTTACGCCGAACGTTTCGAACATTGCCGGTCTTGTTCGGGGCATCATCAATGCGCGAGCTCCGGAAAACCGTATCGCATACAAAATTCTCGGTGAGGTCAGCAGCCAGGAAAGCGCCGTACTGCAATCGAGCACTTTCTTCTTTACAACGCCCGATTTCGATACCTTCTTCGAACTGATTTCTTCGCCGCTTTTTATGCGGTGTTGGGATATCGACTACACGGACTTGAGAACACTCAGAAATTGGCTCGTTGCAGCAGGTTTTCGCAACGGAATCTGCCAAGCGCACATTCGAGCGCTATTCGGAAAAGAATCCGTCGAAGACGATGACACGACACTGGAGCGAGCCGTCGAACGCCTTGCATTAGGATTTGCCTATCCTCAGGGAACCGAAGCCGTTCACGGACGCTCGCTTGCCATCTTCGGCAATGAAGTTCAAGGATTCGAAAACGAAACCGTTTCCGAGCAACAGGACTTATTCGGCCGCCTAATGAGCCTGTGGCAGAGTCTTAAAGCCCTGGCACAACTGGCTCACTTTGAAGAGGACCCGTACACGGGACTGACGGCGGCCGAATGGAAAACCTTTTCCGAGGCTCTTGTAGACGGTCTTTATCCGAACAAACCCGAGGCCTTCGTAACGGAGGCACGTGAAAGTTTTACGCAGGCTGTCGAAACACTTCACGAAACGATTCTCCGTACTACGCAAGATCCCGATGAGCGGATTGCTCCGGCTGTCTACCGAGCCTCATTAAAGCGTGCCGTCGGCGTATCCGTCATGCAAAGCCGACAGGAAGGTTCCGTCACCTTTGCCAACATGGATGCCCTGCGCAACATCCCATTTAAGGCCGTTGCCATGATCGGGCTTGGAGAAAATTCCGACTTTCCCGGGAACACAACGAGCGAAGAATTCGATCTGACCTGTGCTTACCGTAATCGCGATGATGCCCCCTGCCCTAGGCGCGGCGACCAGGATTCGCGCATTGACAACCGAAGCTTATTTCTCGAATTGATTTGCTCGGCCAAACGCCATCTGCTCATTACCTACGATGCCGGCAAGAGTGCCGGAGAAAAACACAAAAACGCCTGTGCCGTCGTAGAAGACTTCTGCCAATGGCTCGAAGAGCAAGCTCCTGGAATTGTCTCGAAGATTTCGGGAACACTGCCGGTCTCGCGTCTGTCGGAAGATAGCTTTACCATGAGTCGCGATAAGAGCGGAAACGTTGACGGTGTTCGTTTCTTTACGAATCGAAATCCGAATGATTTTGCCGCATGGAAAGATTCCGCAAGCACTGCCGATTCCCCGGACCACCCGGAAGACTATCTACGGGGCTTTTCGCCCGAACAAGAAAGCGCGCCGGAAGTTCTTTATTGGAAAGATATTGTCCAAGCTTGGATAAGTCCGACCAGGTACATTCACGGGAAACTCAAGCTCACATTCTTTAGCGATATTCCGGAACTGACGGAACCGGTCGGACTGTATCCGGATCTTGCCGCCGATCCTCTGCAAAAAAAATTGCTGACAAAGCGCTTTTTGGAAAAACTTCAATCCGGTGACTGCGAAGGAAAAACCGACGATCAGTTGGTGACCTATCTTTGTCAAGCCGAGTGTTTTCGACTCAATCCTTCCTATGGATTTGCTGCGTTACGCCCCCTAGTCCTTGAGGCTCTTGCCCGAGAGGCGGTTTCGATTCTGCGTGCACAACAAACTCTTGCGCCGTCGGGGCTGGTGCGAGAAGATCCGGGGTACCTGACGATTGACAATACGCAGATTCAACTGCCGAACCTTGACGTCATCCCGAAAGATTCGTCCCAAAAGACAACCGATTTCCTCTTCACGGCATTAAGTAAAAGCGATTATGTTCGCGCCGCACTTTTGCAAATCGCGCTGAGAGCCGTCGACAACGGAAAAAACGACAAGAAGAACTACCGCCTGCGTCTTCTCGGCATAGCCAAGGAGACAAACGGCGCGCAAGAACTTCCCGGACCGATCAGTGAAATCATCGATGAGTACGACGTGCGAAATCTTTTACCCTTTGAGGCCTTCTCGGTCATGACCTCGCTTGTTCGACTGACCGAATCTATGAACACAAACATCCGTGTTCTTCAAAAGAAGACAACCAATCAAAATTGGGGAAATGATTTGCCCCCGTTCAACCCGGTTTGGCGCGGCTTTAAGGACTGGCGAGACGACGTCGTCGAAGAAAAAGGCCGATTGGACAGACTCTGCATTTTCAATCCGCAGGAGGAACCTTCCAAGAAGGTAACAGCGAGCAGCGAGGTCGCAGACCTTTGCGAAACCATCACAAGCATCATCCATAAGAGGGCCGTATGACATCCGACTCTTCCGGAGAAAATGTCTTTCAGTATGAGAAAACACCGCTTTACGGACCGATGCTCATTGAAGCCAGCGCCGGAACCGGGAAAACGTTTTCTCTTGAGAAAATCGTTTTGCGCTTAATCGTCGAAGACGGCGAAAACAACTCGGCCGTCGGACTCGATCATCTTTTGCTTGTCACGTTCACCAATGCCGCAACCTCGGAGTTGCGTATGCGAGTTCGCAAAACTCTACTTGATGTCTTGCGAATCTGGAACACCTTGTTGCAAACGAAAACGCCGGACAACAAAACCGACGCCTTAATCAAAAAATGGTTCGAAGCCTCGGAAATCGCAGATTGCACCTCAGATCCCGTCCGAAGGAAAGAAGCCGTCAGTGCCTGGCACGAGCGCGTCCGAACCCGCCTTCAAAAGGCCTGTCATACCATTGACATTGCGGCGATTTATACGATTCACGCCTTCACGCAAAAACTCCTGAAAGAGTTTTCTCTTTCCTGTAGCGGCTTTAACGACCGACAGATTATTCAGGACGCTGACTTCGAGGCCGTCAAGAATGCCCTACTCGATGACTATTTAAGAAAGAATCTTCCGACAGACAATCCTTCTCTTTTAAAGGAGATTCTTCGGTACAAAGACTACGGCGGCACCTTCAAAGAATTAGGACGAGAAAAGCCCGAGTATCTGAAAACTCTGATTGTTCGAAAATTTGAGGTGAAGGACCCTAAAAACAAAAATAAATCCTCGGAAGTCACGCTACCCTTAAGTCAAGAAGCCACGGCTTGGTTTACGCGGCTTTTTACAACGTTTCCCGGTCTTTTAAACGAGCGCTTAGAGCGTCTCGGCTATGCTACGCATGACGGAATGCTTCTGGAGTTACTCGGCTACTTACGAAAAGAAGCTAAAAAAGCTACTAGCGATGAAGGCACTTTTATCGATACGATTCGCTCCCGATACAGAGCCGTTTTAATCGACGAATTTCAAGACACCGATCCGGTGCAGTACGAGATTTTCAAACTCCTTTTTCTTGATTCCGACTCGTGCCGCACGAGTCCCTCCGACAAGATTTTTTTCGTCGGCGACCCGAAACAGGCCATCTATTCGTTTCGCGCGGCCGAGTTGGAAACCTATCTACAGGCCAAAGAAAACATCCGAGTTGTGAAAAGTCTGTCGACCAATTACCGCTCAACTCCTGCTCTGATCGATGTATTTAATCGCTTTTTCCTTTCCGAGGCTTCCTTTCAAATGCCCGAAGCCTCTTTCCCGACACAAGTTGCATCGCACGGCGGCACTTTACCCTTGGCGTTTAAGGAAATCGGAAGCGACCGAACCGTAAATTTGCCCTCCTTTGAATTCTGGACGATTCCGGTCGGAGACGACATGGTGCAAAGGCTTAAAACCCTCAAGGTCTTGCCCAAAGACATTGAACTTAATGCCATTGCCAACGACATCGTCTCGCTTTTAAGCGGAACTATCAACGGCAAGAAAGGCACTGTCTACGTTTACCCCGGAAGCGACAAAGAAAGGCCCATCAAACCGGAAGATATTGCCGTCCTCGTTCGTAAAAACGTTGAGGCTCAGACCGTTGTCGATACGCTTCGAGAGCACGGATTGCGGGCAACCATTCTCTCGAAAGAGAGTATCTTCCGTCAAACGGAAGCCGTTGAGCTACTGCTCTTTTTGCAAGCCGTTCTCACGCCGAAGATTCGCCGTGATTTCAACAGTGCCGCCGCAACCGTGTTTGTCGGCTACTCGCTTGCCGAGCGTCGGGATGAAACACGGGCAGCCCAATTGCAGGAGATTCTCAAGCAAACCGCAATTTATCTTGAAACGTACGGCGCCTACGCCGTGCTTTTGCGCCTGATGAGGGAAACCGATCCGAATCGCGGCTTCGGAACGATTGCCCGCTTACTTAAGGAACAGAACTCTCGCGCCCTGATTAACTATCAACACCTACTCGAACTCATCGAGCTTGAACAGCGACGCACACGCTCTCTTTCCGGATTAATTGCTTGGCTGACACAGAAAATCACACAATCCTGCGGTGCGGAGGACACCGAAAAGCTCCGCCCGGATACCGGTAAATCCCTTGTCAACGTCATAACCATTCACGCGAGTAAGGGATTGGAATTTCCCGTGGTGTATCTGGCAGGTGCCAAGAGTCTGAGGCCGAACATAGACAAAAAATATAAGCGATTTGTCTTCCGAGGAAAAAACGACGACGTCACCCAACGACAACTCATTGTGTATCCCGAAGAACAACCCATCGCTTTGCACAAAGACACGGTCAATCGAGAAATACAGGAAACACAACGCCTGGCTTACGTCGCCATGACACGCGCCTCGGAGCGCCTGGTTCTTCCGCTTGCCTTTACTTTGACCTCTAAAGGAAACTATCGGGATTGTGGCTCAAATGCCTACCTATGTGCGTTTCATCCGGAAGCTGAGCGCGGAGGCAAAAATAAAGGACAAGAGGCAGTCGGCGAGATTATTGAGTTCCTACAAGGCGATTCAGAGCACTTCAAGATTTGTCGACTGACCTCGTACACCAAGAAAATATTCCGACCGAAAAATAACGCCTTCCTCGCTTCCCTGGCGAGCGATCTGCCTCAGTCCTTGGAGCGCACTTGGACGCAATCGAGCTTTACAACACTTTCTAAGTCTCTCGTCAGTTCCCATGACACGGGGCCGACTCCGGCTTTTCTCTCGTTTCCGGCCGGTACCGGCGCCGGAACCTTCCTACACAAGGTCATGGAAACGGCCATTGTCCGAGCCGGGAATTTACCCAAAGACGCTCTTAATAGCGATGCGTGGCTGATCGAGCATTTAAATCGCTCCTTTGATTGGAACCTGAAAGGAACGCTTCAGGTCTCGGATAGTTCCCTCGCGCCCGATCCGGCCGTCGGCATTTCCGATGCAGTCGATTACGAAACGTATTGCCGTACGTGGCTTTGCCGAACCTTTACTCGACTTTTTCACACACCGCTTGCCGCAGGTGAATCGCTCTGCGATTTAATCGCAAATGACGCTCTTACCCCGGAAATCAGCTTCCTCGGACTTGTCGGCAATCGCGCCTTTAACCCCGAGTCCGTCGAAAAGGCTTTTGCCGGCAATCCCGATTTTGCTTTTGTCGTCAACCGCGAAGAGGCCTCGGAAGGAAGTCGCGCGACAAAGCAATCGCTATACGGCTTTTTAACCGGTCAAATCGATTTGATTTTCAAAGACAAGGACGAGCGCTTTTGGATTGTGGACTGGAAAAGCAACAAGATCGAAGACCCCGAACAAAAGCATTCACGCGACTATTTCGGAAACTACACAACCGAGGCAATGGAATCGGTGATGCGCGGTGCCAATTACAAGTTACAGGCTCTTTGCTACATGACGGCGTTAAAGCGCTTTTTATGCCGTTGCTACCACGATGAAAAGACGGCTCTTGACCACATGGGAGGCGCTTTGTATGTCTTTTTACGCGGTATCGGGACAGCAAACGGCAGGACAACCGGAATCTACCGTATGCCGATGAATCAGACCCTTAGGGATGCCGTCAACACCTTAGACGGGCTCCTGACGGCCAAGGAGAGGTAATCATGCCCCAATGCGAAGAATTGTCTGACTTTGCCCGAACGATGACCGAGTTTCTCTTGGCCTCCAAGGGAATGCCTGAAGAAGAACCGCTTCTCTCGACTTTGCATCGAGCGTTTTCTTCGCTCGAAAAAACCCTACGACAAGGGGGCTTATGTGCGGACATTTTGCCAGACGATGCCGCCTCTCTTATCAAGGCGCAACTCGCTGCTGAGCACTCGCTCCAAACGGGTCTTACAGCCCGGGCCACGGCCCTTGTCGTTGCCGACAAGAACCACCTGTATCTAGCGCGCGATTTTGCCGTCGAAAGCTCCTTAGCCCGAAAAATTGCCTTCCTTTCCGAGCAGGGGCCTGTTCGGGCTAAAACGAAGGACTCCTGCGACGAGAAGACTTTGTCACCCGACCTTGCCGCCGTCCGACGTCTGGCACTGACTCGGCCGTTTTGTGTGGTGTTCGGAGGACCGGGAACCGGAAAAACAACGTGCCTGGCAGGAATTCTCGAGACGCTTTTTGAAGAAAACGGGAGGCTTGTCGTGTTCCTGGCGGCCCCGACCGGAAAGGCCGCCGCACGGATGCGCGAAGCCTTGGAGGCCTCAGCCAAACACGGCTCGGCAGTCTTCCCTCATCTTGCCGAGCGCCTGAAGCGAAACGACTCGCTTGCGCTACCGGCCAGGACCCTTCATCGCTGGCTTTATGCCCAGCAAGACTCAGGCGAAAAACCGAGTCCGACATCGCCTTTAAATTGCGACCTATTTGTTCTTGATGAAGCCTCGATGCTTGACGCACGGCTCGCGGAAAAACTCCTACGCGTCATCGATCCGAAAAGAACTCGAGTGATTTTTCTCGGGGACCCCTTCCAACTTCGCTCCGTCGGTCCGGGGTCGGTCTTTGCCGACTTATGTGCTCTAGGTCGCGCACAGGGCTTTGCCGGGGAACTCAGACGCAGTTTTCGCTTCAATCCGACAAGCGGCGTCGGAATCATTGCGCACGCTGTCAATCGTCTTGCTCGCCAAAGAGCACACGAAGAAGCTTTACCGAAGGCTTCCGAACCGGCACGTGTTTTCCCGGGTACAACCCCGGAGCCCGTGCGTTTTTATTTAACGGGGCCGATTGATGCAGAGCTTTTTCCCATGCTCGGTCTTTTGGGCGATCCCGATAACCGCCTTTACTCTCTTTCATCCGAGTCAAGTGACACCGACCAAGCACTCCCGTCTTCGTTAAAGCAGTGGATTGATGCCCATATCCGCCCCTATGCCGCACTTGTCGCACGGGGTGATGCAACTGCCCTTTTAAATCAATCACAGCGTTTTCGCATTCTTTGCGCCATGCGCGAAGGGCCGGACAGTGTCAATGCCGTCAATGACTATGCGGTCACCGTTCTTCGCAAAGAGCTATCACGCCGAGGGTTTGCGGACACAACCGATGCCGGTCGCATAATCATCATTCGAAAAAATGACGATGACTCAGGGCTCTATAACGGTGATATGGGCGTTGTTCTTCCCGCAAAAGAAGGGTCGGTCACACAAGTGATTTTCCCCGGGGGCGCCGACGGAGTCCGTTGCATGGCTTTAAGTCTTTTGCCTGAATACGAGACAGCTTTTGCCATCACGATTCACCAGTCTCAGGGCTCGGAATACGAAGACGTCGCACTGGTTTTGCCGACACAAGCCCAAAAAACCGCCGGGACCGAATCCCTTGTGACCAATGAGCTTTTTTATACCGGCATTACGCGCGTGAAAGACACCAAAGATTCCGAGTACCGAATTACGGCGTACGGAAAGCTTGCCGTCTTTTCAAGCAGCGAGAGCCTTAAAACTGCACTTATCAGTCTGAGTCAACGCAAGACCGGATTTAAGTGGCGCCTGATTGAAGCCTTTGAAAAAGATTCCGCGGCGGCCTGACGGTAATCCGTCAGGCACGCAATCTTTTTTCAGAGCCCCGTGACAAGAACGGTCAGCACTAAAGCGGGTGACACAATCAGGATGAAAAACCGCAGGAGCTTGAGCGTCATGGGCTTTAAGGTGGCGCCGCTTGCTAATTCTTCCGTGAAAGCCGGCCAAACCTTGTAGCCTGCGAGTGCACAAACAACCAGACCGCCGATCGGCAGGCTCAGATTGCTCGTAAAGTAATCGAATGTATCGAAAATCGTACGGTTAAAAATCTTAAAGTCCGCGAGAGGACCAAACGAAAGGCCGCAAAGGCTTCCGACCGCAATGAGAGCCACCGTACTGACAAGGCACGCACTCCGACGACCGAACTTGAGCTCATCGACAAGGAAGGCCACGACCAATTCGAGCAAGGAGACGGCACTGGTGATGGCGGCAAACAGTAAACACAAGAAAAAGGCCACGGCCAATACTTGCCCGAACGAAAACTGGGCGAACACGTAGGGCATCGTAATAAATGTCAGATTCGGACCGCTTGCCGGGTCAAGCCCGAAAGCAAACACAGCCGGCATGACAAGTAGCCCCCCCAAAATCGAACTTAACGTCGTTAAAAAGACAATACTGGCGCAAGAGGCCGGCAAATCCTCGGTTTTCCCGAGGTAACTGCCGTAGGTCATCATGCAGCCGCAGCCGACGCACAAGCTAAAGAACGTAAAACCCATCGCCATCAAAAGGCTCTGGAAATTAAACGCCGACGGATTCCAACTAAATAGGTACTTGAGTCCGCCCTCGGAATTGGGCAAAGTCAGCGACCAAATGATGATGGCCAGAACCATCACAAGAAGAAGCGGCATCAAAATCTTTCCCATGCGCTCGATACCCTTGTTGATACCGATGGCAACGGCCACGGCCGTGAGCACGATAAACGAGGTCTGAGAGGCAATGCACGCAACGGGCGAAGATACAAAGGCGCCGAAGTGTTGCGCCAGCTGTGTTTTATCAGATAAAAACTCCGGGGAAAGCAGTGCATCGACAAGGTATGCAATCGTCCAGCCGCCGATGGCCGAATAAAACGAAAGCACACAAAAACCGGTGAGAACGCCCAGATACCCCCAGACGGACCACCCCTTGCCTCCGATGCAGCGGAATGTTGTCACAACCGATCCGCGTCCCATGCGACCGAGCGTCACCTCGGCCAAAAGAAGCGCCAGACCGACCGTCAGACTCATGACAACATACGGAAACAAAAATGCGGCACCCCCGTTGCTGCCGGCCATAAAGGGAAATTTCCAAATCGCACCCAATCCGATGGCAGCCCCTGCTCCGGCCAAAATAAACCCGATTCTGCTTTTCCAGTTAAGTCGTTTTTCCATAAGTGAATCTTTCACGTAAATGCAACAGCGTCGCTGCCGAAATGCACTTTTTAGCACAGGAAGAAGGCTTTACGCCATCTTGCGCTGACGAACCGCTTCGAATAGGCAAATACCTGTTGCTACGGAGACATTCAAACTGTCGACGGCACCTGCCATGGGGATTCTCGCCAGTCCGTCACAACGACGACGCGTAAGTTGACGCAACCCTTCGCCCTCGGCTCCGAGAACCCAAGCAAAGGCCTTGTTCTGGTTGACCTCATAGAGCGTCACCTCGCTTTGGCCTGCTGCCCCGATGACCGTTACACCGGCATCGCGCAAGTCCGTAATAGCACCGGCTAAATTGGTCACGGTAATCACAGGAACGGTTTCCCAAGCTCCGGCCGCTGCCTTGGCAGCGACAGGACTGAAGGCGGCGGAGCGATCTTTGGGAACAATGACGGCTTGAACGCCGGCCGCATCGGCCGTACGAAGACAAGCTCCGAAATTGCGCGGATCGGTCACACCGTCCAAAATCAGTAAAAGAGTCTTGGGCGAAATTTGATCAAGTAGATCATCGAATGTCAGGGTCGACTTCTTGGGCTCGGCAAAAGCCACGATTCCTTGGTGCATCACGCCCCGAGCCATGGCATCGAGCCTGTCGGATGCCACAGCGGCAACTCGAACCCCCTTTTCTTGTAGTCGGGCACGGCACTCGGTCATGCGTTTATCGTGACGATGAGAATCCACGTAGACGATACGAACGGTTTCGGGCGCAAGCTTGACTCGCGCATTGACGGCATGAAAGCCGGCAAGCAATACTTCTTTTTCCATATTCACTCTCAAACTGATGATTTCTTTCCGGATTTCTTGCGACGGCGCTGCGTTTCATGCACAAGTACAAAGTCAATGCTACGCGTATCGACATCGACCGCATCAATGCGAACAGAAACCGAATCCCCGAGGCCGTAGACCATGCCGGAGTCCTGCCCCTCGAACGACTGCGTTTGCTCGTTAAAGTAGTAGTAGTCGTACCCGATATTGGAAACGTGTACAAATCCCTCGACGAACATATCCTTGAGCGTCACATACAATCCGGCACGATTTACCCCCGTAACAATACCTTGATAGGTTATAGCCGGTAACGACTTCACGTACACGCACTTGAGCCAATTGGTGACATCGCGACTGGCCTCATCAGCGCGGCGCTCGGCTGCCGAACAAACTAGACCGAGCTTATTCCAAATGGGAAAATCACTCTTTTCCGGCGTCAGGGAATGAGCTCGAATTTCTTCGAGTGTTTTTTCCACATTCCGAGCCGAACGTGACAAGCGCAGCCACCCGGTTCCTGCCACAAGTTTCGGAGTGTACTTTTGTTTAGCCAATCCCGCACAGATGGTCCTGTGAACCAGTAAGTCCGGGTAACGACGAATCGGCGACGTAAAGTGCGTGTAAGCCGTGTAATTTAATCCGTAGTGCCCGATATTGACCGGGCTATAGACGGCCTGCTGCATCGTTCGGAGCATCGCGAGTTGTACGACCTCGCGACGCGGGCCTTCGGGAACAGCAGAAAGCGCCCGATCAAAATCCTTAGAGCTCGGCTTGGCGCCACCCTCGAGCGTCACTCCGAAAAACGACAGTTCCGCCCGCAGTGTCTCGAGCCGATCCGGGCTCGGGGCGCCGTGTACACGAAACAGCCCCGAGAGCGCCTTTCGAGAGATAAAGTCTGCGGCGCACGTATTGGCCGCAAGCATGCACTCTTCGATGATTCGGTGTGCGTCGTTGTGATCGCGCTTTCGGATGGCCTGAATTTTGCCGTCCTCATCGCACACAATCTGCGTTTCGGCTGTTTCAAAATCAATTGCTCCGCGTTTTTCGCGCGCCGTGCGGAAGGATTTAAAGAGCTCATAAAGCGCTTGAATATCTTGCAAATTCGCTCCGCGTTTGAGCGTGTCGGACGGATCACCGGACAGGGCTTCGTACACGGCCGTGTAGGTTAACCGAGCATGGGAATGAATCACGGCGCGGTAAAACTGGTATGCCGACACAGTCCCTTGCGCACTGATGACCATGTCACAGACAACCGTCAGACGATCGACGCCCGGGTTTAAGGAACAAAGCCCGTTTGAGAGTTTTTCCGGAAGCATCGGGATGACACGCCTCGGGAAATACACGCTCGTAGCCCTTTCCTGCGCCGAGCGGTCTAAGGGGCTCTCCGGAATCACGTAGTGACTGACGTCGGCAATGGCGACCAAAAGGCGCCAGCCGTCCTTGACGGGCATAGCCCAGACAGCGTCGTCAAAGTCTCGCGCGTCCTCACCGTCGATGGTTACAAAACCGATATCGGTTAAATCGACTCTTCCCCTGTAATCTTTTTTTTCGACAACATCGGGAAGCGCCTCGGCCTGGGCCAAAACATCGGAAGCAAACGTATGCGGAAGGTCAAAACGCCGTGCGGCAATAGCAATTTCAACGGACGGGTCATCCATGTCCCCTAAAACGTCTCGGATCTCGCCGGTAAGGGCATAAACCCCGTCGGAAACGCGCACCGGGGTATCGGACAATTCCACGACAAGGGCTTTTTCCCGATAACTTCCGGCCTGCCCGGCAACAAGGAGTTTTGTCGGAGCAAACGGATCGACAGGTTGCACCCAGAAGTATTCCCCCTCAAGTCGAGAGGAGGACATTCGAGAAACGGTCCGGCACACCCACTCTTTACGACCTCGTTCCAAAACCTTCTCGACCTGAGCCGTGGCATTGGGATACTCGTAGGAGGTCGGCATGGGAGAAACGGCAATGCAATCGCCGGGTAAAACAGGGCAACTGCGTGTTCCGTATAGCTCATAGAGCTCGCCGGTTGCCGGATTTTCCACCACGTACTCCCCGGAGCGACGCCCCTGCACCGTCCCTTCAAACCACGCACAGCGCGTCGAGACTCCCCAAATTCCGGAACTTGTTTCCGTCTCCTCGAGCATGGAGTCGGCGACCATCGAACGAAGGGCGGCAGCCGCCTCGGCCTGCGACATACACGCCGATTGTTTGAGAAATTCCACCAATTGCACCGGTGTCCCGGTCTTATGGCTTTCATTGAGCAGAGCCAAAACCCGACGGCACAGTTTCTTGACTTGTCCTTGTTTTACGGGAACATCCGGCTTAGGAAAAACAGACGCGATATCCTGTAGTTTTTTCTTTCTCGATGCCATGCGCATTCCGTCCAAATTAATAATCCCGTGTTATACTGCGCAACCTCGCTGCCCAAGTGGCGAAATTGGTAGACGCACTGTGTTCAGGTCGCAGCGCCGCAAGGCATGCTGGTTCGAGTCCAGTCTTGGGCACCACCGATTTGAATCCTCGGGATGTGTTTTCCGGGGATTTTCTTTTTTCGGCGACCTCATCAAACATCCCTTTTTTGCAAAACCACAGCGTCTCGTTAGATTTTACCGCGCTATCGGCGTTTTTCTCCTTTTTTGCTCCATGCAAGCCGAACAACATACCCCCCCCTGAGAAGCACCGCTTTTATTACGGTCTTAACGACAACGCGAATCTGACGGAACGCCAGCGTTGCTACGGATATCTGGAGCGTGAGCAAGGCCACGGGTACACGAAGGATGTTAAAGCCGGCATCGGTTCGAGGTATCTATTCTGAGTGTTAAGCCCCGATACGTCAGGGCTCAGTTGCATTTGCTACAAAAACGCGGCGTCTTTCAGATACCGAGCCAGAGCATCTTGCCAAGTCGGAAGTCTTTCAAATCCGGCCTTTGAGAGTTTTTCCTTGGACAAGCGACTGTTAAAGGGGCGCTTAGCCCTAGATAGCCCGTACTCGGCCGTTGTCACGGGAAGCACCGCAACGCCTTGTCCTGTCTGTCGGAAGATCTCGGTTGCAAAATCGGCCCAGCTGATAAAGCCCCCCTCATTGGTCGCGTGATAGGTGCCGAATCTGTCGGTCTGCACCATATCCACAAGTAAGCGAGCCAAATCGGGCGTATAGGTCGGCGTTCCGATTTGATCGTTCACAACGCGCAATTGTCGATGAGTTTTGCCTAACGAGACCATCGTTCGAACAAAATTCTTGCCGTTAAGACCGAAGACCCATGCTGTGCGCACGATAAAGTAGCTTTCGAGCGTTTCACGAACCGCCTTTTCACCGGCAAGTTTGGAAGCCCCGTACACGTTTTGCGGCGCAAATTCAGTGCTATCGGCCTGCCAGGGCTCGGTCCCCGTTCCGTCAAACACGTAATCGGTACTGATGTAGGCCATCTTGGCATTGACGGCTCGAGACGCCCGGGCGATGTTGCGTGTTCCGTCTTCGTTGACGGCAAAAACGGTCTTTCGGTTTTCCGGCTCTTCGGCCGCATCGACGGCCGTCCATGCCGCACAGTGAATGACGGCATCGGGTCTGACTTGATCGACAGTCTTAAGGACGGCGTCTTGTTGCGTAATCTCTAACGAAACATACGGAGCGTGCGTCACAAACGTACCGTCGGCAATGCCTGAATAAACCGGCTTTAAATCCGAGCCGATTGCCGTATGACCGCGCGCATAAAGTTCATTGACAACGTCATGCCCGAGCTGACCGTTCACCCCCGTGACAAACACTTTCATGACCTGCTCCTTACAAAACGGCGCGATGGCCGTACATTTTCTCGTAATATGAGCGGTACTCACCCGAGACGATTTTCTCCCACCACGGACGATTGTCAAGATACCACTGAATGGTTTTTTTGATGCCGTCGGCAAACCGTGTTTTCGGCATCCAACCGAGTTCGCTGTGAATTTTCGTCGGATCGATGGCATAGCGCCTGTCGTGTCCTTTGCGGTCCTGAACATGACGAATCAGCGATTCGGGCTTTCCGAGTTCTCGACAAATCAGACGGACGATATCGATGTTGCGCATTTCGTTATGCCCGCCGACGTTGTAAATCTCCCCGACTCGTCCGTTATGGACTACGGCATCAATCGCTTTGCAATGATCCTCGACATACAGCCAATCGCGCACATTCAGACCTTCGCCGTACACCGGAAGGGGTTTATCGGCCAATGCGTTGATAATCATGAGCGGAATGAGTTTTTCCGGGAAGTGATACGGACCGTAGTTGTTCGAGCACCGTGTAATCGTGACCGGCAAATCATAGGTGCGGTGGTATGCAAGAACTAAAAGGTCGGCTCCTGCCTTCGAGCTACTGTAAGGCGAACTCGTATGAAGCGGTGTTGTTTCCGTAAAAAGCAAGTCTGGGCGATTAAGCGGAAGATCTCCGTAGACCTCATCGGTCGACACCTGGTGATAGCGTCCGATACCGTATTTGCGACAGGCATCCATCAGGCAAGCCGTGCCGAGAATGTTGGTTTGCAAAAACACTTCCGGATTTTCAATAGAGCGGTCGACGTGACTTTCGGCGGCAAAGTTCACGACCGCATCGGGGTGCTCTTGCTCAAAGAGTTCGTAAACGGCTTTGCGATCGCAAATATCCATCTTACAAAAGCGAAAGTTCGGATTCTTTAGAGCCCGCTCCAGCGTCGATAGATTGCCCGCATACGTGAGCTTATCTATACAGACGACACGATCCTCGGGGTACTTGTCAAGCCAGTGATAAATAAAGTTCGAGCCGATAAAACCGGCTCCTCCCGTCACAAATACGTTCATAGATCAAACTCCATGCGGCATTCCTTGAGTGTCGGATGCTTTTTGTCCTTCTCGCTTAAAACAAGGCTTTGAACATCGGGCCACCGAACGGCAATCGTCGGATCGTTCCAGCAAATTCCGCCCTCGTCTTCCGGGTGATAAAAGTCATCACATTTGTAGGCGAATTCAGCCGTCTCGCTTAAGACCAAAAACCCGTGTGCAAATCCACGGGGGATATAAAGCTGCCGATTATTGTCCGCCGACAGTGTCACGGCAACATAACGACCGTACGTCGCCGATTCCTTTCTTAAGTCCACGGCCACGTCGAACACTTCGCCGGATAAAACACGGACGAGTTTGGCCTGCGGGTGCTCTTTTTGAAAGTGAAGTCCGCGCAAAACTCCTCGAACGGATGAAGACTGATTGTCCTGCACGAAGATATTGGTGATGCCGAGTTGTTTGAAATCGGCTTCGTTATACGTTTCCATAAAGTACCCGCGCGCGTCACCGAACTTTTTCGCTTCCAGGATAAGAACGCCTTCAATCGGCGTTTTCGTAACATGAAAATGACCCATAGTACTGACCGATGCCCTCTAAATTAATAACTTAACTTTCCCTGTGCTACGTTTCTTAAATGAGCTCCATAGGGAGATTTTCCGTACCGGTCGGCCGCCGCCAATAACTCGTTCTTATCAATCCAACCGTTTTTGAACGCAATTTCCTCGGGAGCGGAAATTTCCACACCCTGACGATCTTGGACAATGCGGATGTATTCGGAGGCTGCCGCTAAACTTTCCATCGTACCCGTATCAAGCCAAGCAAATCCTCGTCCGAGAAGCTGCACGTCAAGCCGCCCTTGCTTAAGGTAAAACGCATTTAATGTAGTAATCTCAAGCTCGCCTCGCTCTGAAGGCGTGACGGCATCGGCCATCTCCGAGACACCCTTCGGATAAAAATAAAGCCCCGTTACGGCATAGTTACTCCGAGGCTTAGCGGGTTTTTCCTCAATGGAAAGAGCCTTCCAGTTCTCATTGAACTCCACGACACCGAAGCGTTCCGGATCTTTGACGTAATAGCCGAAAACCGTGGCACGATTCTCCGCCGCTGCATTGTCGGCAGCATGCCGCAACGCCTTAACAAACCCGTGTCCGTAAAAGATGTTGTCACCCAAAACCATGGCGCACGCATCGTCTCCGATAAATTCCCGGCCGAGGATAAAGGCCTGTGCCAGGCCGTCCGGATGCGGCTGAACCTTATAAGACAGTTTTAATCCGAACTGAGAACCGTCTCCGAGCAGTCGCTCGAAATTCGGCAAATCCGAGGGCGTGGAAATCACCAGAATTTCCCGAATTCCGGAAAGCATCAACGTGCTGAGCGGATAAAAAATCATCGGCTTATCGTACACGGGCAATAGTTGCTTACTCGTCACGAGCGTTAGCGGATAAAGGCGTGTTCCCGCCCCGCCGGCCAAAATTATTCCCTTCACGGCAACTGTCCTTAAAGCGTAAGAAAGGGGCGAGCACAGCGGGAGAAAAGCTCCGCCCGAAACGGTGCACCGGCCCGAAAACGAATGATAGCAACGAAGCAGAGACGACTGGACGGAAAAGCTCTGGTTTTCCAGACCGAAAGCGTGTATGATGCGCGACCATTCGTTTTGATAATAAAAAAGAAAAACAAGGGGAGTGAACCATATGTGTGTCATTATGAGTTTGGTCGAGGAGTCCGAAATTCAGGACAACAAGATCAAAGAACCCACAGAAAAACAGTGCCATAAGTTTTCAGCCCTCGAACATACCGTCGAGAACTTACTGCAAGCCTTGCACTTAACGCACGAAAAAAAATAAAACTAACGTGCGTGAGAGGTCGGAATAATCCGACCTCTTTTTTTCAAAAAAAACGCGACGCGTTCCCGGCAAAACAACACCGGGTGCGTCGCGTCGGAGTTGCTACAAGCACTCCGAAAACTCAATTAGTAGTTTTCCGCGCGAACCTGCTGCCAAGCTTGGGCATGACTGCAAACCGGGCAAACGAGCGGGGCTTTCTTACCCATCACGAGGTGACCGCATTCGCGGCATTGCCACATCACTTCTTCGCTCTTTTCGAAAACACGCTTCATCTGAACATTATTCAGAAGTTTCAGATACCGCTCTTCATGGGCCTTTTCAATGGCAGCCACGGCACGGAAACGCGCCGCAAGTTCCGGGAAACCTTCCTCGTCGGCCGTCTTGGCAAAGCCGTCGTACATGTCGGTCCATTCGTAGTTTTCGCCGCTTGCAGCCGCCTTGAGGTTTTCTTCGGTCGACCCGATTCCGCCCAAAGCCTTAAACCAAATCGCTGCGTGTTCTTTTTCATTAGCGGCGGTTTCTTCAAAAAGCGCCGCAATCTGCTGATAGCCCTCTTTTCTGGCCACGCCGGCAAAGTATGTGTACTTGTTACGCGCCTGAGACTCTCCGGCAAAAGCCGTTTGCAGATTCTTCTCAGTTTGTGTTCCCTTCAATGATTTCATTTCGGACTCCTCAGAAATAGTTTTACTTGCAGGAATTCAGACCGCATTTGCTTTCTTGGAAATACTTGCGTTCGGCAAATTCGCCTTTCTTCCCGACATTGAATGACTGAACAGGGCGATGATACCCCATCACACGCGTCCAAACCTCACAGGGTTGACGCTCGGAATTGTCTAAGACAACCGTATCCGTCTTTTTTTCGTTCATAGTGACTCCTTATTTGTTTTTTGCTATTGTAAACAAAAACTCAATTAATATGGACTATTGCCATGATAAAGGTGAACGAATCAATGGAGCCGCTTAGCTCACTTTTTCAAGTTTAGCGACCATCAGAAGCAATTCCTTGCGTCCGCACGAGAACTGTACCCAAGCACTGGCGGCGGTTTTGCTTTGTGCATTGACTAACTTTAAGACGGTTCCGACGCCGAATTTGCGGTGCCTGACCTTGTCGCCCGGGAAAAAATTCCACGGATTGAACTCGGGCGCGCGACTGCCTGAGATAAACGCGCTATCGCAGATGGGCTGTCGCGGCGCATTACGCCACGAGGTGTCCGAGCCATACCGAGAAGATTCCCTGCTTGTCACGCAACACAAGGCATCATATCGACTTCGAATACGTTGCGTCTCAGTCTCGGGAATTTCCTTCAGAAAGGATGATGCGCCCGTCAAACGCAAATCTCCGTAAAGACGACGTTGTTCGCACCAACTGATGCGAAGGTATTTGCGCGCTCGAGTCATGGCAACGTAAAGCAGACGACGCTCCTCATCATTAGCTCGCTCGGCGTCCTCATGGTCTTTAGCCGGATGCGGAAAGAGGCCGTCTTCTAAGCCCGTTAAAAACACCGTATTAAATTCAAGACCTTTGCTCGAATGCACCGTCATCAATTGCACGGCATCGCCGACTTTGGCATCGCCTTGTGCATCGCTTTCCAAAACCGCCTGCGCGATAAATCCGTCTAAGGGGGACATTTCCGATCCGGGCATTACACGCACAGCGCTTTCCTCCGGTGCGATATCGTTTTCCTGGCAAAAAGAAGAGGCGGCACTGACCAGTTCCGAAAGGTTTTCCAGGCGGATATCTTTATCCTGCACCCGGCTGTAATAATCCTTCAAACCGGAATCTTGGATGACCGTAGCAACGACCTTTTCCAAAGGCAGTATCGCGCACTTACGTTTGATGTCTTCGATTAAGTGAACGAATCCGGCAGCGCGCGTCAACCCGGCTTCGGTCGATTCGGCCAGGCCCGAAACCAATGCCTGCCACAACCCGGTATCGGTCGCTTTCGCACGGTCGGCGATTCGGGCAATCGTCGTTTGTCCGATGCCGCGCGGCGGCTGATTGATGACGCGCTGGAAACTCACGTCATCGGGATTGACTAAAAGGCGCAAATACGCCATCACGTCCTTGACTTCCTGGCGATCGAAAAAGCGCAGTCCGCCGTAGATTCGATACGGAACGGCATTGACCGTCAGATACTGTTCTATGATGCGCGACTGAGCATTGTTGCGATACAAAACGGCGCAATCCGAATACCGAGCCCCCGACCTGTGGCGGCTCATGATTTCCTGAACCACACTGAGTGCTTCCTCGCGATCATCGCCGGCGTGATACAAGGCCACGGGGTCGCCCTTTCCCGCACTGGTCCATAAGTTTTTTCCCATGCGGTCCTTATTGTGGGAAATAACGGCATTGGCGGCATTGAGAATGTGCGAGGTCGAGCGGTAGTTTTGCTCGAGCTTGACGATGTGTTTGACCTGGTACTCGCGCACAAAATCAGCCATATTTCCGACCCGAGCTCCTCGGAAGGCATAAATGGACTGGTCGTCATCGCCGACACAAAAGACGGCACTTGTGTGTTCACTCGGGTGCGACAAAACCTGAATCCAGCGGTACTGCAAGGCATTGGTATCCTGAAACTCATCGACGAGAATGAACTTAAAGCGCTTGGCATAGTGCTCGCGAAGCAGCGGATTTTTCTCCAGTAGTTCCACGCACGCCAAAAGCAGTTCGGCAAAGTCCACCAAGCCTTCGCGCCGACACCGACCCTCATAGGCCGCATAAATTCCTCTGAGCACTTCGTTTTTTCCGAACCCGGCGGAAATGTCCGAGGCCCGTAATCCCCGCTCCTTGGCGTGATTGATTGCCGCCTGAACACTCTTAGGCTCGTTTTCATCGGGATTGATTCCGGCCTCTTTCATCACGCGTTTAATGAGAGAAAGCTGATCGGACTGGTCGATGATTTGAAAGGTCTTGGGCAAGCCCGCCTCCGCAGCATGTGCTCGTAGCAGGCGATGCGCAATGGCGTGAAACGTCCCGACCCACATACTACTGATATCGGTTCCGAGCATCGCCTCAAGACGTGTCTTCATTTCTCGGGCCGCCTTGTTGGTAAAAGTGACGGCCAAAATCTGACTCGGATAGGCTTTTGAGTTGGATAAAAGCCAGGCGATACGCGTTGTTAAAACTCGGGTTTTACCGGAGCCGGCACCGGCAAGAATCAGGGCGTGTTCGGCAGGAAGCTCTACGGCCTCGCGCTGCTTGGGATTGAGGGATTCAAGAAGATTCATAACAACAAAAAGGAAAAAGTCGGACAGATTCTACAGAGAGCCTCACGGAAAGTTTCGGTCGGATAGTTTCACCGTTGTTTGGGAAACTACGGCATACACCCTAGGAAGAAACATAGAGAGCGGAATATACTTAATCTTTATTTTTCTTCGTTTCTAAACATACATATACGCATCATGCGCGAAACATATTCACCTCAAGAAATCGAAGCCGCCGTTCAATCGGACTGGCTCAAAAGGGACGTTTACCGCGCCGTCGAGCATGCGCTGGACGGACAGGGCAAGGAAAAGCCCAAATACTACGTCTGTTCGATGTTGCCTTACCCGTCGGGTAAGCTCCACATGGGACACGTACGTAACTACACCTTGAACGATGTCTTGTACCGATACCGCCGCATGATCGGATACAACGTCATGACCCCGATGGGTTGGGACTCGTTCGGGCTACCGGCCGAAAACGCTGCCTTAAGTAAAAAGGTTCTTCCTTCGGAGTGGACCTACAAGAACATCGCCGACATGAAAGAGCAGATGCGCCCGTTGGGTCTAGCTTTTGACTGGTCGCGCGAAGTCACGACGTGCAAACCCGAGTACTACCGCTGGAATCAGTGGATTTTCTTAAAGATGCTCGAGCGCGGCATTGCATACCGTAAGACGCAGATTGTCAACTGGGATCCGGTCGATAAGACCGTTCTTGCGAACGAACAAGTTATCGACGGTAAGGGCTGGCGGTCCGGTGCCAAGGTCGAAAAGCGTGAGATTCCGGGCTACTACCTCGGTATTACGCAGTACGCCGACGAACTGCTGGCGGACTTAGATAAACTGACGGGTTGGCCCGATCAGGTGCGTCGCATGCAGCACCACTGGATCGGAAAGAGCACGGGCGTGAACATTTCCTTCCCCTATGAACTCGACGGGGAAAAGAAGCTTTTGAATGTGTACACGACGCGTGCCGATACGCTCATGGGCGTCACGTTCGTTGCCGTCGCATCCGAGCATCCGATTGCCAAGCGCATTGCTCGTGACAACGAGCAAATCCGTGCCTTCTGTGACGAATGCGCCAAAGGTTCCGTGTCCGAAGCCGACATGGCGACCATGGAAAAGAAGGGTATTCGCACGGGCTTTTACGTGACACACCCCTTGACGGGCGAGCCCGTTGAAGTCTGGATCGGCAACTACGTGTTAATGAGTTACGGCGAAGGCGCCGTCATGGGCGTGCCTGCGCACGACGAACGCGACTTTGCCTTTGCCAAGAAGTTCGGTATCAAGATTGTCCAAACATGCCAAGTGCCGGGAAAGACCTTTAGTCAAGAGGCTTGGCAGGATTGGTACGGCGATAAGACCTTGCCCTTAACACTTGTGAATTCCGGTAAGTTCAACGGTCTGAACTTACATGAGGCCATCGATGCGATTGCCGCCGAGCTTTCTTCCAAAGGGCTCGGCCACAAGCAAACGCAATTCCGCCTGCGCGATTGGGGTATTTCTCGTCAGCGTTATTGGGGAACTCCGATTCCGATTATTCACTGCCCCAAGTGCGGTCCCGTTCCGGTTCCGGAAAAGGACCTTCCTGTGCTCCTTCCGGAAAACCTGGTTCCGGATGGCTCGGGCAATCCGCTGACCAAGTGCGAAGAATTCCTCAATTGCACGTGTCCGAAGTGCGGAGCTCCGGCTCGGCGCGAAACCGACACAATGGATACCTTCGTCGATAGCTCCTGGTACTACATGCGCTACTGCTCGCCCGATTGCCAAACGGCCATGGTCGATGAGCGCAACGACTACTGGAGCCCGATGGATCAGTACATCGGCGGTATTGAACACGCTGTGTTGCACCTGCTCTATGCGCGATTCTGGACCAAGGTCATGCGCGACTTAGGACTTGTGAAGTTCGATGAACCGTTCACACGGCTCTTTACACAAGGGATGCTCACGGCCGAGTGTTTCTACCGTGACCTTCCGGACGGCCATAAGCGCTGGTATTACCCGAACGAAATCACGGTCGAGTACGACGAAAAAGGTCGTCCCTCGCGCGTGATTGCCAACGACGACGGGCAACCCGTCACGTCCGGCGGCATCGAAAAGATGAGTAAGAGTAAAAACAACGTCGTCGAACCGGGTGACATCATCAAAAAGTTCGGTGCCGATACGGCCCGGACGTTCGTGATGTTCGCAGGTCCCCCCGATCAGTCTGCAGCGTGGTCCAACTCGGGTGCCGAAGGCACGTACCGGTTCCTGCGCCGTCTGTGGGCTTGGGCATATGCGCATCAAAGGGTTCTCAATCCGACGAAAGAAGCCTCTGACTTTACGCATGCCTCTCACAAGGTCAAAGAATTCCGCCGCGACATGTATGTGAACTTAAAGCAGGCCGAGGCAGACTTTGACCGTATGCAGTACAACACCGTTGTGTCCGCCACAATGAAGATGATGAATCTGATTGACGGATTTACTGCCGACGATGAGACGTCGAAAAAAGCCCTTTCCGAAGCATTCGGCATTTTGATTCGCACGCTGTATCCGATTGCGCCGCACATTACGACCACAATCTGGAACGAGCTCGGATTTGACGCCGCTTTCGGTTGCGACCTACTCGATGCCCCCTGGCCGACTGTTGATGAAAAGGCGCTTGTCGCCGATGAAATCAAGCTTGTCGTCCAGGTGAACGGCAAACTGCGCGGTCAGATTCTCGTCAATGCCGATGCCGACAGAGAGACCATCGAGAAAACGGCTCTTGCCAATCCCGACATTCAACGTTTCGTCGGAACCTTGACGGTTCGCAAGGTCATTTACGTCACCGGCAAACTTGTGAACGTTGTGGCTAAATAACCGCCATTCACCGCCCGTCTTAAACACCGAGCCCCTCTTGCGGTCGCTCGGTGTTTTCTTTTACCAGTTTTGCCTGTATTCGATGCGCACATAACCGGTTTTTTCCGAGCGTTCCGAACGAGCGATGCCGGCCATCAAATCCACGTGCCAATCTTCGGTCGTCACCTTCCCCGTGGGCTTGGCTCCGAATCCGAAGATGCCGCCTTGCGTAACGGGAACCTCGCACGAGGACGCCAGATTAATCGCCGCTTCGGCCCGAACCGACCAAGAGCTTGTCGAGATAAAGTCTGCGTAATCCGGTTCCCTCTGCCCGGTTGCAAGCGCTGCATGCGCCTTCCACTTGCGCTCACCTAAATAAGCCTTGCCGATCAAGCCGAGCGAAGGCTGAATCGAATAATCGGAGATATCCCACCGACCGATAACGTGGGCTCCGGTTGAAACGCTACCCCACATGCGTTTTTTAGCCCCGGTTTTAAACCCGATGCCGTCATGTCCTGCGTTCTGATCGTGGTGCCGAATATCCCCTTCGGACATCTTTGCGTAAAAAAGGTTCGCTCCGACAAAAGGCTTGACAAGAACCGATCCCCCGAATGTCGTATCGACGCGTGCCCCTAAACCGGCCAAAAGGAGTTCGGGCTCGGTTTTAAACCGGTGTCCTGCGGCGAGTTGCTTGGCTGTCAGTTGGGCTTTGGCAACCGTAGCCCCCAAACGCAAAGTGCTTTTCTCGTTAAGACGTTTTTCAAGGCTCATGCCCAGCGAGGCAACCGACCCATCCGTATTGATGGCATCGCCCCTTGTGTCGTCTGCATCGAACTTCGTGCCGGAAAAAACGGCACTCGCACTCCACGTGTCCGTCAGATCCGTATCGACCCCGAGACGAACGGTTGTGAGCGTGGCGCGATTCGTCGCATCCGAGAGCCGCAGTTTTTCGCTTTCCCAAGTCACCCACCAGTGATTTTCTTGTTCCGTACGGGGAATGACTCTTTGAAGGAGTCTGTCGTGTGTACTGTCAAAAGCACGCTCGGCATAAACCAGCGTTCGAGACGAGAACGGGAGGAAAACCGCCGTGTCCACAAGTTGCACAAAAGCGTTCTCACCGACTTGGGTATCTTGGATGGCCGTGCGAATAAATTCTTCGCCCGGGGCAGAAAAGTTCCCCGAGTACCACCTTCTCTCCGTTTCCTGAACGCAATGGAAGGCCTTAAGCCCCGGGACGTTTTGCATCAAATGACGCTCAATGCGAAACCCGTTTTCAGTCAAAATAACCGCACCGCGCCCGACCGTTGTCCCGATCAAATGAACATTACCGTTCTCAATAATGCTCGCTAGGCCGGACAAGTTGATTTCCGTATTGTTCCCGTCCCAGCCATAAATAACAAGTTCCGAACTCCCAGATACTGTTATCGTCGGCCCCGACGTTTGTGCCGGTGCGCGTCGTATTCGACGAGCGTTAGTCGGTGTTTGATCGGACGTCTCGGGCTTTGTGTACTTCCAAATGATGCGACCGTCCTGTCCGACGGCGATTCCCGAGGAGACGTCAGTGTTCTCGAAATTTTCCCCGACGCGAATTAAGAGCGTTCGGTCTTGCTCGTTTGGAAACTGAATCGATTGAAGACTATCGAGAACAATGCTCGGCCGTTCCGACCCGCAAGCCACCGCGGCATCGTTAACAAGACCGACAATTTTCGTTTGAAGTGAATTCAAATCCTCTTGTGACTCCGCCGGAATAAGCGACAAAGCGGCCTTTCCCGTCACATAAATCGTCCCGCCGGTGCCTCGCGTGTTTAGGCCGGCATAGCCTTCCGTCTCCGTAATGCCTTCCGGCTCAAGGGATCCCGCAGACACAATAGTTCCGGCGTGCCGACCGTTAATCTCGAACGTTCCGCTTGTTACATCAAGCCTTCCGATGTTAAGAAAAGACCGACGAGAGGAAGACGAGTCGTCCCGAATGACCACGTTCGTTGACGTTTCCTCCGACGAAGGCTCCCACAGGGTCACTGTACCGATTGTTCCCTGCCCGATTAGTGTCGCATCAATGCCGGAAAAATCCAAGAATCCCTTTTTGATGTCAAAATCGCCCGTAAGGTTAACCGTCGTTCTTTCTGCGTCTTCCCTTGCAACGAATTCCCATCGTGCTCCTAACTCCGACTGATCTCGCATGACCGTTCCTGCGTTGATAGAAACGTCACAATTGGGAGATTCCCTCGGCATTTCCCCGGTAAAAAGTATCCCGACGCCGCTGTTGCCTTCTGCTTCGATTGAAAAAACTGACAGGTCATATAAGTTGAAAATCGATTCCGTCTGTTTCTCACTGTCAACACTGTAAGCGACGCCCCCCTTTCGCTTATCAAGGATACGAATGCCATAGAGGTCATAGTCATCGTCCTCTTCGTCCATCACTTTTTGGATAGACGCATCTATCGTCTCATAGGTCACGGAATCTTTTTCGACACTCAGTTCAATGGGAAAGACCGACTCGGCACTCACTCCCCCCGAAGCGCTGATAAACGCACCGACGACACACGTTAAACCGAACACCTTAACCGGAAAATACTTTCGGGGAGGCCTCGCTCCCCGATTTACTGCTGCGCCTTTCATAGCTCTCCCCCCTTTTTTCGAGTACAGTACGCAGACAAAAAGACCGCCGAGCGCCCGAGCGCCCGACGGTCGGCATTTGAAAAAACTATCTTATACGAAGAACCAAACTACCAATGCGAACGTCGGGCAGAGAATACCCACGGACCAAACCATGTAACCGAAGAAACTCGGCATCTTGATACCTCGCTGACGGACAATCGAAACCGTCATCAGGTTGGGGGCATTTCCGATGTAAGAAAGAGCCCCCATGAAGACCGCCCCCATCGAAATCGCCATTAAGGTCTTGGCATAGGTGGTCATCAGAATTACCGGATCGCCGCCTGCAAGGTTAAAGAACGCCAGATACGTCGGCGCATTATCCAAGAAAGCCGAAAGCGCCCCGGTCATCCAGAAATACATGCCGTTGTGGTGCGCCCCTTCGGCGGTCGAGACCAAAGAAACGAGCGGAGCAAAGACGCCGTTTGTTCCGGCCTTGAGCATTTCGAGCACCGGGACGATACACACGAAGATTCCGAAAAAGAGTTTGGCAATTTCCTTAATCGGCTCAAAATTAAAGTGATTGACTGCGTGAACTTTTTCCTGCGTCGTGAAATAACTTAAAAGAGCCAACGCCACATAGCAGGCGTCACGAACTAGACCCTGTAGCGGCAGATGCACGTCAAGGACGGTAAATTCAATACCCGGCCGCCAAACACCGCTCATGAGCGTGGCGCCGACCATGCCGGCAAGGTACAGAAAATTGATACTCCCTTCGATTTGGAAGGGCACCAGCTTTTCCGGATGCGCCACAAACGTATGTTCGGCTTTTTCCCGACGGTAGCAGCACTCATCGATTACAAAATAAATCACCAAAAGGATGGAAACCGTTGTCAGCCATGGCAAAAACAAATATGTGGCCGTCCAAAAGAAACCCACACCGCGCAAAAAACCGAGGAACAGCGGAGGGTCGCCGAGCGGCGTGAGACAGCCGCCGATATTCGCCACAATGAATATAAAAAAGATAAACGTATGTGTTGCGTGCCGCCGTCCCATATTGGCATGAATCAGCGGGCGGATTAAAAGCATCGCAGCTCCCGTTGTTCCCATCAGATTCGCTAACACGGCACCGACGGCAAGAAAACAAGTGTTAAACACCGGACGCCCGGCAAACGTACTCCGAATATGAATACCGCCGGCAATAACAAATAAAGCGCCGACAAACAAAAGGAACGGGATGTAATCGGCTAAAAGCGTATGGGCGATTCCCGGGACGGCTACGTCAGAGCCGAATACACAAAAAAGCGGGACGGCACAGGCGAGTGCCCAGCAGACAGCGACCTTGCCGTAGTGATGGTGCCAAAAATTCGGAACAACCATCGGGCAAAGCGCCAGACTCAACAAAATTCCGGCAAAGGGGATTGCCCAATAGCCGGATAACTCAGCGCCGTTTAACGACGAGGCGCAAGCCACAAGGGGAGACAAGCCTGCCAAAACGGCAAGCGTGCGTGAAAAACGCATACTTTCCTCCTTCCTAAGGAAATTGTTCTTCCCTCACCTCCGTAACGGATTGTAACTGAATCAGCCTCACTCAGCGGTCGAAAAAATCCTATTTTGTTGCATTTTTGCGTAACACCTTCGACCTACACCAATCGGAAATCAGGGGCTGCTCCTCTCGAGTCTTCTGAGGAACACGTCGGGACCTTGCGCTAAAATTACGTCTATTGTGTCTTCGTCGGTCAACATGAAATCCCCTGAAGACAACAACGCTTTTTTAAGGATTGTCATGAAAGAAATTCGTACTCGCATTGCTCCGTCTCCGACCGGAATGATGCATTTAGGGACGGCCAGAACAGCAATTTACTGCTGGGCTGTTGCCCGCCACTTCGGAGGAAAGTTCCTGCTTCGCATCGAAGATACCGATCAGAAACGCTCCACGGCACAGGCCACCCAGGTCATTCTCGACTCGATGAAGTGGCTCGATTTGGACTACGACGAAGGCCCGATTTACCAGATGGATCGTTTGGACCGCTATCGTGAAATCGTCGATCAGATGCTCGCCGACGGACGTGCCTATCGGTGCTACGCCACACCCGAGGAACTCGATCAGATGCGTGCCGAGCAGAAAGCTGCCGGGCTTAAACCCCGTTACGACGGTCGCTGGCGTCCGGAAAACTGTGTCGGCAAACCGATTCCCGAGGGAGTGAAGCCCGTCATTCGTTTCCGCAATCCCGATGACGGCGAAGTCACTTGGGACGATGCCGTGTACGGCACGATTACCGTAGCCAACAAGGAGCTTGATGACTTAATCATCATGCGCGACGGCATTCCGACCTATAACTTTGCCGTTGTGGTCGATGATTGGGATATGAAAGTCAGTCACGTCATTCGCGGCGCCGATCACATTAATAACACCCCGCGTCAGATTAACCTGTACCACGCCCTCGGCGCCGAGGTTCCGGTTTTCGGACACCTGCCGCTCATTAACGGACCGGACGGACAAAAGCTATCCAAGCGCCACGGAACCGTCTCGATTCTTGAATACCGAGATCAAGGATTCTTGCCCGAGGCTGTCGTGAATTACCTGGCTCGCTTGGGCTGGGGCCACGGCAACATGGAAAAATTTACCCGGGAGGAACTTGCAAAGGTTTTCGAACTCAAAGACTGCTCGCGCGCAGCCGCTCGCATCGACTTTAAGAAATTCGAGTGGCTTAATGCCCAATACATGAAAGAAGCCGACGACACACGCCTAGCTGACTTAGTGAAACCGCGTATCGAAAAACGCGGCGGTCACCCGGAGACCGGTGCCGACCTAGTCGGTGTCTGCAACCTCCTTAAGAGCCGAGCCGCAACACTCGAAACGCTGGCCGATGCCGCCATGCTCTTTTACAAGCCCTTGGAGCGCAATCCTCAGGCTGTCAAACTTGCCCTGGCTGACGGCAACCGCGAAGCCTTGACGGCCTTTGTTCAAGCCATTGAGCCCATTGAGGACTTTACACCGGAAGCCGTTTACGGAGCTCTTAAAGCCGTTATGCAAGAAAAGAACATCAAGATGGGGCCGATTGCAACACCGCTTCGCGTTTTGGTTTGCAACGCCGACAAGACGCCGCAAATTGACCGTACGCTCGCGCTTTTCGGAAAAAAGGAAGTCCTGGCGCGTATTGAGTCGGGTCTGGCGATGGCCGAGTAATTACCGTCGTCAAAGACCAAAACCGCTTCGGTTCCTTTCGAGAACGGAAGCGGTTTTCTTTTCCCTTCTTATTTTTTAACAGTCGGACGCAAGCGAACAATCGTCGCTCCGGCACCGCCGTCTCGTTCCGGCGGTTGAGCAAACGCAACAACCTCATCGCGTTGCTTGAGCCAGCGCCGCACTTTCTCGCGCAAAACCGAAATCCCTTGCGGCGAGCCGTTTCCCTTCCCGTGAATGATGCGCACACAGTAAAACTCGTGCACCAAACACTTCTTAAGAAACGATGAGACGGCCTCTCGAGCCTCCTCGACAAACATCCCGTGTAAATCCAGTTGCGCCATCACGACCCAACGTCCCCGGCGCAAATCGCGGGGAACATCCGGCCCTACGCTCGGGCGACGAAACGACAATCCGTCTTCGCTTTCGAGAAATTCAATGGAATCGGCTTCGTCGCTTAAGGATTCGTCAAGAACTGCCTTGTTATCGGCCATCGTCTGTTTAGGTTCGGACGAAACGCTCTTGGAGTGCGTGGCGCGCGGCGCCGTCCCGAGCGGGACAACGCCTGCTTCGTGCATTGCTTCGGTAAAACTAATCGAAGCATCGCGGCACATCGCCTTCAGGCGAATATCCGGAGCACTTTTGACTCCGCCCTTTTTCATGGCCTGCAAAAATTCGAGCGTCTCGCGCGCAATCCGCTTTTGCACCCGCTCGTTTTTTTCGTTTTGCTCCTGCCGCTCACGTGCTTGCTCTTTCAAGGTTGCGGCCATGTCCCTGAGCGCATCAAAATTGTTACCCATAGCCGTCTTTAGGAGGTCTGCTCTTCCAAATAGCGCTGCGCATCCAGAGCAGCCTGGCAGCCCGTTGCTGCACTCGTAATGGCCTGGCGGTAAACCGAATCGGCGCAGTCTCCGGCCGCAAACACCCCGGGAACATTCGTTGCCGTCAAAGCGCGATTGCCCGGATAGCGTGTGACGATATAGCCGTGATCGAGCGTGATCTGCCCTTCGAAAACAGACGTATTCGGCGAATGCCCGATGGCGATAAAAACACCGTCCACACTAAGTGTTTCTTTCAAACCTTCCCCTTCGATGGCAAGACCCGTAACGCCCCGGTCATCGCCGAGAACTTCGGAAACGACGCGCGGCGTATGAAGAACAATCTTTCCGTCCTTGACGGCTTGCATGAGCTTGTCGACCATAATCGGTTCGGCTCGGAAGGCATTTCTCCGATGCACAAGGTGCACGATCGATGCAATCTGGCTCAAATAAAGCGCTTCTTCAAGAGCGGCATTGCCGCCGCCGACAACAGCAACGGGCTTTTTCCGATAAAAGAACCCGTCACAGGTTGCACACGCCGAGACGCCCTTACCGCGAAAGGCCGTCTCGCTTTCCAGTCCCAAATACCGAGCACTGGCTCCCGTTGCAATAATCAGGGCATCGCACGTGTACTGGCCCATATCGCCGACAAGGCGCATCGGTTTTTCGTTTAAAGCCGCCTCTTGAATGACATCGAAAAGAATCCGAGCCCCAAATTTTTCTGCATGGGAAAGCATACGATTCATCAGTTCCGGGCCATCGACTCCGTCGACATCGCCCGGCCAGTTATCAATCGTTGTCGTGGCCATGAGCTGCCCGCCCTGCTCCATGCCGGTAATCAGAACCGGGTGCAAGTTAGCGCGTGCTGCATAAAGGGCTGCCGTATAGCCGGCAGGTCCCGAACCGATAATAAGAACAGGAGCGTGCTGTATTTGTGCCATAAGAGTCTCCTTGGAAATAAATAAATGATTCAACAAATCGCGTTAAATCGCCGACACCGCTGCCCGCAACGGCGACTGGCCGACAGACGGCAGGCGGTATTTTTCCGGATACTGTACACCCGTCAAATACAATCCGCAGGATGCAAACGTCGGAGCAGCAACAGCGCGACTTCGGGCCTGGAGAACGTCGTGAATCCAACTGACGGGCTCTCGCCCCGTTCCGACATAAACGAGAGATCCGACGATGTTGCGGACCATGTGCTGCAAAAAGGCATCGGCACTGATGCGAATACACACTAAGGGACCGAAACGCTCCACTGAGACGTCCGTCACGGTCCGAACCGGTGTTGCCGCTTGGCAGTCGGCCGCGCGAAAACTCGTAAAGTCGTGTTTGCCGAGAAGCGCGAGCCCGGCCTTGCTCATACGCTCGGCATCAAGCGGACGCCAAACCCACCCGGTGAGGGCATCGAAAACCGGTGAGCGAATCGGATTGTTGTAAATCCAATACTCATAGGTTCGACACACGGCCGAAAAGCGCGCCGAGAAATCGTCATCAACCTCGCGAGCCCAACGCACGGCCACATCCGACGGTAAAAACGTATTGACACCGCGAATCCAGTTCGCTTCGCCTCGGCGGCAAGCCACATCCATATGCACGACCTGAGAGACCGCGTGAACCCCTGTGTCCGTCCGTCCGGCGCAAATCGTTGAAACCGGCTCGGTCACAAAGCGCGAAAGCGCCTTTTCAAGTTCCGTTTGCACGGTCCTTTGATCGGGTTGCTTTTGCCACCCGTAAAACCGTGTTCCGGTGTACTCAATCCCGAGAGCAATCCGGTGCGTCAGAGTCTCTGTCACAGAGACATCCTTCACGGTTGCTTTTCCGTTAAAAGCTTTAAGGCAGCGGCGCGTTGCTCGTCATTGCCTTTCAGCGCAATTTCTTCGAGTAGTTCGACGGCGTGATTGGAAAGTGAGGACTGCAAAAGCGACCTTGCCTGAACCAATTTCTGGTCCAGCGTTTCATCGGAAGTCATCTTAAAAGAAGGTTCCGTGGCACCTTTCTCCTCGGTCGTTCCATTGCCCTGCAGTGCTTTGTATCCCAAATCGATTCCGAGCGTCGGCTCAATCCGTCCGCTCAAGGGTTCCGGCTCATTTTGTACCGGTTGGTCCTTTTCCTCCTCACTCGGCTCACTCGTTGCCGCAAAAGAAGCCTCGGAAGTACCGATTTCCGAAGTCCCGAGCTGATCGGCCGGAACTTCAGGCGCTACGGCTCCCGGTTGCTCAGTCTGAGTCTGAGGAACAAGAAGCTCTTCTTGACGAACCGCCTCAGACTCGCTTGCGACACGCGCCTTAGCGGCATCTTCGCTTTTTAACTCGAAACCCTGAGCGGCGCATTCGTCCGATTCGATACGGCGACTCACGGTATTGTCAATCTCGCGGAGTTGTTCGGGCGAGGTTTCAGGCTGCTCCCGGCAAAAGCGAACGGGTCTTTCTTGCAGCTTTTCCGATTCCGTGTCATCCTCGGCCTTACGGCGGCGCCAGTAAACACCCCCTCCGAGCAAGGCGACCAAAACAAACAAAGCTCCGAAAATCGTGCCCCAAGGCATTGCCGACTTCTCGGGCTTTGTCGTAGCCGTTTTTTGTGTTGCCGCTTCGGTTTTACTCTGAGGCGCTTCTGTAATCGGTGCCGAAGCCGCTTGGTCTTTATTGTCCCCGGAAGCCTCCGGCATCGGGCTTTCCGATGTCACAGGGCGACTCGGCGTGCCGACCTCTTGGTCATCGCTCTTGGGCATCGACTCGGTTCCCTGTAACTTTGCGGCCTTATCGCTTTGCAGCCGTATCTCTTGACTCGGGAAAGCGCTTTCGGAAGTCGCGACCTTCGGTTCGGCGGCTTTGACCGGGCTTGCGACGAGAGCTTGCGCCTTAGGCGGGAAAACCTCTTGCGTCTTTAACCGAGAGGCCGGCATTTTCTTTATCGCCGCAACCATTCGACCCTCGGTCGGCTTTTTAAGTGCGCTGACAGACGGCTTAACACGAACGATGGCCCAAGCCTCTTGCTCCGTAATACTATTGACGAGTTCGGCGCTCGGGATACGAAGGCGACTGCCGAGTTTAAGTCCCGTCACCCGACCGTTTTTGAAAGCTCGAGGATTGGCTCGAACCAGCGCGACCTCAATGCGATCGATACTGGCCTGTGGGTACAGAGCCTGCACTTTTCCGGCAATCGACCAAAGCGTCATCCCCGGCGTGACATCAATCGGAGCGTGGGTCTTTTCAGACAAGGTCGTTTGCAGGGGTTTTTTCATACCCTGAGTCGTCTTTTGACTCGGGGCCGGTTTTTTCGCCTTAGCCCTCATCGGCGCTTTTGCAACAAGAGGCGCTTTTTTCGCCGCAACAGGTTCGGCAGGCGCTACGTTCGTCTTTTTCTCGCCTTTCGGGACACGTACTGCCGCCGTGTTTTCCCGATGCTCCACGACCACGGGCGCTTTGCTCGGTGTGTTGCGCGAAACCGAGCGCGGCGGCGCCAACTTGATGTTGTAGACCTTGGCCTTTACTTTGGAATCGGCCTTCATCACGAGGATAAGCGGAAAAGAGTCCGTATTCAGGGCCTCTTGACTCTGAATACGAAAACGCCCCTTGGCATCCTTGTGGTTAGCAATCCGAAAAGTCGTTACTTCGGGTGCTAATTTCCGTCCAATTTTTTCGTAAAGTGACGAATCGCCGAGCGTCACTTCGATGATCTCCCCGGGATTGACATCGCGCACATCCAAACGTGCATCAAAAGGCTCACCCAACCGAGAAACCAGTGATAAAGAGCCGAGCTCAGCCGCACCGGCCATTGAAGAAACCGCCGCTAACGTCGCGGTCAAAACAGATAAACGCATCGTCCAACTTCCCCGACCCCATGGGTCTTTTTTTAACAAACGGATTCTATCAGTGCCGGCGCTAAAACCTTCCCTCTTTTCCCAGAATCCGCTTGTTGAAAAAAACAGGGCTTTCGAGTAATCCCGAAAACCCCGTTTTTCCCGCTTACCGCGGGACGGTTCGATTTCAGAGACGATTTACGACTCGGACTCGACCTTCATTCTTTCGTTCAAGGCATCGCGAATTTCCTTGCCCGCACGGAAATACGGCACGTACTTGGCAGGCACCTGAACGGCCTCTCCGGTACGCGGATTACGTCCCTTGCGTGCTTCACGATGCTTGACGGAAAAACTGCCGAACCCTCGGATTTCCACACGCACACCGCGGCTCAAGGCGCTGACGGTCGTACGCAAAACTTCGTTAACGGCAAACTCCGCTTCGCGACTCGTCAGATTCGGCAGACGTGTAAAAATCCGATCAATCAGTTCTGATTTAGTCAGGGCTCGCATATAAAAGCTCCCTAGGTTTGGTTACTTTTCCTCGAGTTTAGCCTTCAAGAGGGCACCGAGATTGGTCGTTCCGGTTGCCGCATCGCTGTTGACGCGATTGAGCGCTTCACGTGTTTCGGCGGCATCCTTAGCCTTAATCGAAAGCTGAATGTTACGGTTCTTGCGATCGATGCTTGTAATCACCGCTTCAACTGCATCACCGACGTTAAGCTTGGTCGTCGCATCTTCGATGCGTTCGCTGCTGATTTCTGAAGCGCGCAAGTAACCTTCTGCTTCGTTACCTAAATCAATCACGGCACCCTTGCTGTCGACGGATTTGACCGTTCCCTTAACAATCGAGCCTTTTTCATGGGTGCTCGTGAAGGTACCGAACGGATCGCCCGAGAGCTGCTTGACACCGAGGCTGACGCGTTCGCGATCGGTATCGATGGCCAAAACAACCGCTTCGACTTCTTCACCCTTCTTGTAATTGTGAACAACCTGTTCACCGGGTTCCGTCCAAGAAAGATCCGACAAGTGCACCAGGCCGTCGATTCCGCCGGACAGACCGATAAAGACACCGAAGTCCGTAATCGATTTAATCTGTCCCTTGACATGATCGCCCTTGTGGTGAGTCTGGCTGAACTCTTCCCAAGGATTGGCCTTGCACTGCTTCATACCCAAAGAAATACGACGACGTTCTTCGTCGATATCAAGGACCTGCACTTCGACTTCCTGGCCGAGCGTGACAACCTTCTTCGGGTCGATGTTCTTATTAGTCCAATCCATTTCGGAGACATGCACCAGGCCTTCGATGCCCGGTTCGATTTCGACAAACGCACCGTAGTCGGTAATGTTCGTGACCTTGCCGAAAAGACGCATTCCCTTCGGATAGCGACGGGCAATTCCGAGCCACGGATCTTCTCCGAGCTGCTTTAAGCCCAAAGAAACACGGTTCTTTTCCTGATCGAACTTGAGAACCTTGGCTTCGATTTCCTGACCGACACTCACAACCTCGCTCGGATGACGCACGCGTCTCCAGGCCAAATCGGTGATGTGGAGCAGTCCGTCGATTCCGCCCAAATCCACGAATGCACCGTAATCGGTGATGTTCTTGACGACACCCTTGACAACAGCGCCTTCTTTGAGCGTTTCAAGTAACTTAGCGCGTTCTTCGCCCATGCTCGCTTCAACGACGGCACGGCGGGAAACAACAACGTTGTTACGCTTGCGGTCAAGCTTGATGACCTTAAATTCCATCGTCTTGCCTTCGTAAGGCGTCGTATCCTTCACAGGACGCGTATCGACGAGAGAACCGGGTAGGAAGGCACGGATTCCGTTGGTCATGACAGTCAGACCGCCCTTGACCTTGCCTGTGATGGTACCCGTAACCAATTCGCCGCTTTCCAGAGCCTTTTCCAGGTTCATCCAAGCGGCAAGGCGCTTGGCCTTATCGCGCGAGAGAATCGTATCGCCAAAGCCGTTTTCCACGGATTCAATGGCAACAGAGACGAAATCCCCAGGTTTGACCGTCACTTCTCCGCGATCATCTTTGAATTCTTCAACCGGGATGTAGGACTCGCTCTTCAAACCGGCATTGACCACGACAAAATTGCCGTCGACACGCACGATTTCAGCGGTGATGACTTCGCCTTGGCGCATCTCCTGTTTAGCAAGGCTTTCTTCAAAGAGTTGCGCAAACGATTCGTTATTAGTGTTGTTGGACATGTATGTTCGTTAATAAAAAATTGCTCACCCTTCCGGAATTCATCGGGTGGAGTTTGAGTAAAAACCCGAAAGTCTCCGGTCACGTTCGGGGTTAAAAATCATTTTTTCAGTGCGCAATACCAATCGAGAACACACCGAACGGTCTGTTCGATTGTCTGATCGGAGCTATCTAAAAGACGAGCATCGGGAGCCGGACGCGTCGGCGATACGGCACGTTCCCGATCACGTTTGTCCCGCTCCTGTAAATCACGCAAGAGGTCCGCTAGGTTAGCAGAAATTCCTCGTTGTATCAACTGCTTATAGCGTCTTTGAGCGCGAACTTGCGCCCCGGCTGTCAAAAACACCTTCAGGCACGCATTCGGAAATACAACCGTCCCCATATCACGTCCGTCGGCCACCAGACCCGGTGCTCGGCAAAAGTCTCGTTCCAAACCCAAAATCGCGCTCCGAACCGTTGCCATCGTCGCCACACGACTTGCTGCAAGTCCGACGGCTTCCTCGCGGATGGTATCAGTGACGTCTTTGTCATCTAAAAACACCTTCCCGTCTCTAAAGCACGGGCGCATTTGACGCGTAACCGCCGAGCACGCTACTTCATCGGAAAGGGCAACTTTTTGTGTCAGACACGAAAGAGCCGCGAGTCGAAACAGCGCTCCCGAATCCAAGTAGTGGAATCCGAGCTTACGGGCCACTTCCGAGGCAATTGTTCCCTTGCCGCTTGCCGTCGGACCGTCAATCGTAATAATGCGAACTGGGGGCTTGTCGTCCATTTTCCTTCTCCTAACCTTTACGCCAAAGACCGATTCGGTCCAATCAACGCAAAGAATGTTTTGAAAAAATCCGGGAACGTCTTGGCCGTACAGGCCGGGTTCTCGATTTGTACCGGGATGCCGGCACAGGCCGCCAGTGCAAAACTCATGGCCATTCTGTGGTCGGAATACGTTGCAACACGAGTTGCAGTAACTTCGCTTCCCCGTTCGACGCGAATCCAGTCCGGACCCGACGAAACACGGGCACCGAATTTGCGCATCTCGCACACCATGGCCTCAAGTCGATCGGTTTCTTTTACGCGCCAAGAAGCAATCCCCGTTAACTCCACGGCCCCCTGTGTACAAAGTGCCATCGGAACGAATGTCATCGCAGCATCGGGAATTGCCAAGCAATCGATTGAAATGCCGCGAAGCGTCGTACCCGGCTTTCGGGAAACCTCGACGGCGTTATCGGCGTAGACCACATCGGCGCCCATTTGAGCGAGCACATCGGCGAAGTGAACGTCCCCCTGAAGGGAATTTCGACCGATTCCGACGACCCGGACGGGACCGCCCGTTAAGGCCCCGAGAGCCAGAAAATAACTTGCTCCCGAGGCGTCTCCTTCGATGGCATAGGTTCCGGGCGAAGTCATCTGTCGTGTGCCGACAACGTATCCGTCCGAGACCTTTGAGACATCGGCGCCGAAATAGCGCATCATCGATACGGTCATCTCGACGTAGGGCCGACTGATAAGATTGCCGAGGATTTGAATATGAAACGGACGATTCAGAGATCTTGCCCAGCCGACCGATGCTAAAAGTAATGCTGTCAAAAACTGACTTGAAACATTACCGCGCACACGTGCTGTATCCGAAACAAGACGTCCCGGCAAAATGCGAAGCGGCAAACATCCGACCTGCCCCGTGTATTCGATTCGGGCACCGATATCTCGCAGTGCATCCACTAGATCGGCAATCGGTCTTTCGCGCATCCGCTTGACGCCGTCAAGTCGGTACGCGCCTCCGGCAAACGCCAAAAAGGCCGTGAGCATACGAGAGACCGTTCCGGCATTGCCGACAAAAAGCTCGGCTTCGTGTAACGGGAAGTCGTTACCGGGTGCAATCGTGCACTCTTCGGCATTTTGTTCGATAGATGCCCCGAGTAGATGCAACGAATCGAGCATGCGTTCGGTGTCTTCGGCCTGCAACAGTCCGGTAAGACGCGTTCTTTGCGTGCAAAGCGCCGCTAAAAGGAGTGCGCGATTGGAAATCGATTTGGAACCGGGAAGCTTTACCGTTCCCCGTGCCTGCGTCACGGCCGGAACGGTCAGAACATCGTCATCACATCGGGTTTGCGTCATCGTTAAAGCCCTCGTCTTGCCTTCGCAGAGCGCTCGAAAAACTCTTCGATTTTCTGACCGTCACCCTTTTCAATTGCCTGACAGATGACCTCTAAGTTTGCCTTGTAGGATAAAAGACTTTCGAGCAAAGCCTTTTGATTAGAAAGGCAAATATCCCGCCACATCGTCGGCGAGGAAGCGGCAATGCGCGTTGTATCCCGGAAACCCGGACCAGCCAAGTGAAGGCGTCGCTCGGGACTACCCATCGATAAAACCGCGTTGACAAGAGCAAAGGCCACCACGTGCGGTAAGTGACTGACGCTGGCAAAAATCGAATCGTGTTCGTCCACGGTCATTTCCAGCAGATTGGCCCCCGTTGCGGCCCAAAGTTTGCGCCAGACACTTCGAGAGACCTCGGTTGTCTCCTCCAAAGGCGTCACGATTGCATTGGCACCGACAAAAAGAGAGGGAACAGCCGCATCGACACCTGTTTTCTCGCCGCCTGCAATCGGGTGAACCGGGCAATAGTTGCAGGAAGATTTCCCGAACACCTGACGAGCATCGGCCACCAGGGTTCCGCGCACGGAACCGACGTCGCTTACGACGGTCGAATCCGCAAGAACCGGCGCGATGTCCTCAAAAACGGAACGAATCGCCAGGACCGGAACGGCAATCAAAACCGCATCGGCGTCGATGACGGCCTCACGCATCGTTTCGGCGACAGAATCGGCCGCTCCGATGTCCACAGCTCGCCTGGCCGACTCAATGTGCCGGTTGTAGGCAATAACCGTATCGACGACACCGGCCTTTTTCATAGCCCACGTTGCCGATGTTCCGATTAAGCCGCATCCGATCAGTGCCAAACGCATAGCGATTTCCTTTTGACAGACGGGCGAACGCCTGTATGCCCGCAAAAACACACGAATAACTTAAACAACATCGACGGCCTTCGGATACGACCCGAGGACTTTTAGGACCGACGTGCACTGCTTCATTTGGTCAAGGGCCTCACGCACGTTGGCATCTTTTTCAAAGCCCTCGATATCCACATAGAAGGTGTACTCCCAACCGCCCGTACGTGCCGGGCGGCTTTCAAGTTTGACCATGGAAACACCGTGTTCCTTAAAGGGCTCCAGAACCTGGCAAAGCCCGCCGGAAACGTTGGCGCAGACAAACCAAACAGACGTCTTTGCCAAGTGGGTCGGAACATCTTGAACCGGAGTTTTCCCCAAGACGAAAAATCGCGTGCGGTTGCGCGCATCGTCTTGAATGGCCGACGCAAGAATTCTCAGGTCATAAAGCTCGGCCGCACGTGCAGCGGCAATCGCTGCCATCGACTCGTCCGTTTGCGCGGCTTGAGCCGCCTTGGCGTTACTGGCCTCCGGAACCAATTCGATCCCCGGCAAATGCGCGGTGAGCCAGTTATAGCATTGCGCGAGTGCCTGCGGATGCGCCGAAACGCGCTTGATATCGCTCAAAGACGATGCGCGCGACATCAAGTTGTGAACCACGGGAACATTGACTTCGCCGACAATACAAAGCGATGTGCGAATCAAAAGATCTAACGTGCGCGTAACCGTCCCCTGCGCCGAGTTTTCAATCGGAACGACCGCATAGTCGACCTGACCTGTCTCAGCGGCACGAAACACTTCGTCAATATTCGGGCCGGGTTGCATTTGAACGCCGTGCCCGAAGGCGCCGATAGCCGCCATCTCGCAAAAGGTTCCCTGCGGACCGAGATAAGCCACGCACATCGGCTTTTCAAGCGACCGGCATGCCGACATGATTTCTCGGTAAATCCGCGCCAGGGAAGCGCCGTCCAATCTTGCGCCCAGCAAGCGAGACTTTTCAATCACGCGTTCGATAATCGCGCGTTCGCGCTCGGGGCGATAGACCGCCGCCGTTCCCTTAGCAACACCGACGGCGTGCGCAAGAGAGGCCCTCTCAACAAGAAGCGCGATGAGTCGGTCGTCAACGGCATCGATTCTTTCACGCAGCCGAGCAATCTGTTCGGTATTTTCCGTCATGACGCTTTATCCGTGCTCGCGGGCAAAGTCCCGCATAAATTCAGCCAAAGCCCTCGCTCCGGCAACCGGCATCGCGTTATAAAGCGACGCACGAAATCCCCCCAAAATGCGATGACCTTTAAGGTTCGTTAAGTCACGCTCGGCAGCTTGCCGTAAGAACGCCTCGTTCAGACTCGGATCTTTAATTGTGAAAACCACGTTCATGCGACTTCTCTCGCACGCGCGATACCGATTGATGTAAAACCCGTCACTCGCATCAATGGCGCCGTACACAAGGGAACTACGCTCGATGGCACGTCGATTCATTTCGGCGATTCCGCCTTCGGAGGCAATCCAGCGACAAACCAGACTGGCCACATAGATGGGGAACACGGGCGGTGTGTTGTACATGGATTCGGCCTTGGCGTGAACGGCGTAATCGAGCATCGTCGGGCAAGTGCTAAGGGCTTTACCGAGTAGGCTCTTGCGTATGATGACCACAGTAAGGCCGGCCGGTCCGAAGTTCTTTTGAGCTCCGGCAAACACCAAATCGTGCTTTGTAAAGTCCACGTAGCGCGTCATGAAATTGGAACTGATGTCCGAGACAAGGGCTGAGAGAGCCGGGGTCTTGGGCACATAGTTAAATTCCAACCCGTGAACGGTCTCGTTCTGGCAGTAATACAAATACGAAATGTCCTCGGGGACGGTAAGCGTCCCCTCATCGGGCACGCTAAACGGTGTCGTTTGTCCGATAACCGACACCTCACCGAACCGAGCGGCTTCGGCAGCGGCTTTTTGAGACCAGACACCGTCGACGATATAGGCCGCTTTGCCCTTTTGACCGAGCAAATTGAGGGCTACCATTGCAAACTGCATGTGCCCGCCGCCCTGCAAAAAGAGAATGTCGAACTCTTCCGGAACCTGTAGCAACGTGCGAATGGACGATTTCGTCTCTTCGCAAATGGCACTGATTGTTGCGCCTCGATGGCTCATCTCGAGGACACTCATGCCCTGACCCTTGTAGTTAACCAGGTTCTCGGCAACCTCTTGCAAAACAGGAACGGGCAAAACGCCGGGGCCTGCGGCAAAGTTATAAACGCGCTGCATAAGCATTACTCCTTCGGGCCCATGTCCGCGCCTTCCGAAGTCTCTTGCGAACCCTGTTGTTCGGATTCGGCATCGTCCTCGGCAACACGAGACAGGCGCACGAGCTTATCGTTTTTGATGTCAATGAGTGTCACACCTTGGGTGCTTCTTCCGCAAATGCGAATGTCGGCTACCGGAGTGCGAACCAGTTTTCCGTTCCCGGTTAACAGCATGACACTGTCTTCACGGCGAACCAAAACGGCGGCAACCACTTTACCGTTGCGCTCGCTGGTGGCAATCGCAATCATGCCTTGCGTGGCGCGACCGTGACGCGTGTATTCGGCAATCGGCGTGCATTTACCGTAGCCGTTTTCGCACGCCGTGAGCACGTACTGCGACTCATCACCAGCCACAAGCATACTGATTACCTTCGAGCCGTCCTCAAGCTTCATGCCGATGACACCGCGCGCCCCGCGCCCCATCGGACGAACTCCGGCTTCATCAAAGCGTACGGCCTTACCGGCATCGGAAAAGAGCATCACGTCGTGACGGCCGTCGGTAATTTCCACACCGATGAGGGCGTCGCCGGGCATAAGCTCAATTGCTTTTTTGCCCTTGCGTAACGAGTTTTTGAGTTCGCAAAGCGGTGTCTTTTTCACATAGCCGTTTCGCGTTGCCATAAAGACAAAGCGATTTTCATCAAAACTATGAACCGGCAACACGATACGAATCTTTTCATCATCTTGAAGCTGCAAGAGGTTAACGATGGCTTTGCCCTTACTGGTTCTCGCGGCCTCGGGCACCAAGTACACAGCCAATTCGAAAACGCGACCCTTGTCGCTAAAGCACAGCATCTTGTCGTGGGAATTGGCCACAAAAAGACGCTCGACGGCATCGCCTTCGCGTGTCTGAGAAGCTCTCTTACCCTGACCGCCGCGCTTTTGTTCTCGATACTGATCTAGAGCCAAGCGCTTGATGTAGCCTTCGCGCGAGAGCGTGACAACGACCGATTCGTTCACCACGAAATCGAGCGGATCGAAATTCGGATCACCCGAGTAATCGATTTCACTACGGCGGGCATCACCGTACTTGGTCTTTAATTCCTCAAGTTCGCTATCCATAATCTGGACAACGCGTTCCGGGCGCGACAAGATATCGAGCAAATCGGTGATAGCATCGTGAACCTGACGGTACTCGTCGTTAATCTTGTCTTGTTCCAGACCTGTGAGTTTTTGCAACGCCATCTGCAAAATCTTGTCGGTCTGAACGGAGCTTAAATGGTACAGACCGTCCTTGTCCAAACCGAATTGGGCTCCGATTTCAATCGGACGGTAATCTTCGGCCGAGGCCGCCCCTTTGAGTAGTCCGACGACAAAATCGGACCGCCAGGCGCGCGCCATCAGTTGGGCTTTGGCAACAGGCGGAGTCGGTGCTGCACGAATGATTCTTAAGAATTCGTCGATATTGGAAAGCGCAACGGCCTGACCTTCTAAAATGTGTCCGCGCGTACGGTTCTTATTTAAGCGGAAAATGGTCCGACGGTTAACGACCTCACGGCGATGACGCAAGAAGGCCTCGATAATCTGACGCAGATTCAAAAGGCGCGGCTGACCGTCCACAAGGGCGACCATGTTGATACCGAAGGAAGACTGCAAAGCCGTCATCTTAAAGAGTTGATTGAGAATAACCTCGCCGAAGGCCCCCTGCTTGAGTTCCATGACGATGCGGACGGTCTTACTGGACTCATCGCGCAACTCCGCAATCCCTTCGATTTTTTTCTCGTGCATGAGCCTGGCGATGGACTCGACAAGAATCTTCTTGTTAACTTGGTACGGAATATCATCGACCACAAGCGCCTGACGCCCGTTACGAAGCTCCTCAAAATGCGTGTGTGAGCGCATGATGACGCGACCGCGTCCGGTTCTGTAGCCTTCGCGCACCCCTTCCAAGCCGTAAATGACCGCTCCGGTCGGAAAGTCCGGAGCCGGAATGAGAGCCATCAAATCATCAATCGCGGCTTGCGGATTCTTTAATAGGAAGCGACAAGCCTCAACGACTTCACACAAATTGTGTGGCGGAATATTCGTGGCCATACCGACGGCAATACCGGCCGAACCGTTGACTAAAAGATTCGGCAACTTGGCCGGCAACACAACGGGCTCTTTTTCCGAGTTATCAAAATTCGGAATGAAATCAACCGTATCCTCATCTAAGTCATCGAGCATCGCATCGGCAATCTGCGCGAGGCGGCATTCCGTGTAACGCATGGCCGCCGCTCCGTCTCCGTCAATCGAACCGAAGTTCCCTTGACCCCAGACAAGCGGATAACGCATGGAAAAGTCCTGCGCAAGGCGCACCAAGGTCTGATAGGCCGCCTGATCGCCGTGCGGATGGTACTTACCGATGACATCCCCGACAACACGAGCGCACTTTTTCGTCGGACGGGAAAAGTCGTTTCCCAATTCATGCATGGAGAAAAGAACGCGCCGATGCACGGGTTTAAACCCGTCACGCACGTCAGGCAACGCTCGCCCGACAATCACGCTCATCGCGTAATCAAGGTAACACTGCCGCATCTCGCTTTCCAGGGCAACCGGAAGTGTCTCATAAGAATAAGAAATCGGCATACCGTTCTTTTCGCCGTTACCGTTATTTTCCGTCGTCGTATTATCTTGGGTACTCATGGCTTAATAGAAATTGTCTTTTTTCAATACTCAACAAAAATCGCAAACCCTCGAATTTTTCGGGGATTAAAGAGGTTTAATTGTACGCCTCCTTGCGTGCGCACGTGCAGGCGCGAGCGCGTACGCGCGTGCGAACTCGTTATATAAAAAGCCTCGCTTCGGGCTTTTGTCGTAGAAAACGCACAAATCGCGTTCTTTGACCGATTGAGGGTATTTCCTTTGCTCCGTAAGGACCTGTTTCCGAGAAAATCGTTTATCATGCCTACGTGAAGTGTTGTGCCTTTTATCGGACATGTCACTTTGGAGCAAGACCGGCTTCAGTGTTGAGTTGCACCGCAGGCATTGAAGCGTTGTTCTTTAATTTACACGTCGAGTTTTCGTGTGTGAGTCAGCAAGTACAACAGCGGTGCTTTAACAAAGGAAAATAATATGAAGTCTCTCAAATTGAGTCTCGCGGTAGTTGCCTTGGTTGCTACCGCCGGTTCTGCGATGGCTGCGGATGCTGTCCCCTACCTCATGGATAGCGCCAACCAGGTTGTCAAGAGTGGCTCGGGCCTGTGCATCCGCACCGGTTTCTGGACACCCGCTTTGGCTCAGAAAGCCGGCAATGCAACCGGATGCCAGTGCGATCAGGACATCGCGCCGTGCCAGAAGGCTGCTCCCGCCAAGAAGAAGAAGCCCGCCAAAGTTACGGTCAACGCCGATGCGGTCTTTGCGTTCGGTAGCGCCAAGCTTTCCGATGAGGGACAAGCAGTTCTGAACGGTTTGATTTCCCGCTTGGCCGGTATCAACGTTGACGTCGTCCTCGCCACCGGCTACACCGACAAAATCGGTTCGGATGCCGCCAACCAGAAGCTTTCCGAAGCTCGTGCTGAAGCCGTCAAGGCATACTTGGCTGCCAACGGCGTTGCGGAAGATCGTATCCAACCGCTCGGCTTAGGCTCTGACAACCCCGTTGTCGAATGCGCCAAGAACCTGAGCAAAGACGAGCTCATCAAGTGCCTCGCCCCGAACCGTCGTACGGAAGTCGAAGTGTTCGGTTCGCGTGCTGCGAAGTAATTTTCGCGTGAGCACCTAACGAGAAACCCGGCCTGACGGCCGGGTTTTTTATTGCTCTCAGGCTTTTCAGACAGCAGCTTCGCCCTCTTCGCCGGTCCGAATTCGGATGACCTGCTCTAGGTCGACAACAAAAATCTTGCCATCCCCGATTTTTCCTGTTCGAGCACTTTTTTGAATCGCTTCCAAAACGCGATCGAGGATGTCATCGGTCACGACGGCCTCAATCTTGACCTTCGGAAGAAAGTCCACCACGTATTCGGCACCGCGGTATAGTTCCGTGTGCCCTTTTTGACGACCGAATCCCTTCACTTCCGTGACCGTAAGACCGTTAACGCCGATTTCGGCAAGTGCCTCGCGCACTTCATCGAGTTTAAAAGGTTTGACGACAGCAATGACTAATTTCATGGCTTTTTCTCAAAATTGCTTTTCAGTCAGGCAAAGAATAACACCTTCCCGTTATCGGACGATGCGGCGCACTTCCGTATAGTAACGCTTATCGGTCGCCTCTCCCATGGAAAAGGTTTTGCGCGGAAAGACGCCGCCTAAGGCCACGCCGGTAAAAAAGTCCTCCTTCGCAATGGCCGTCAGTAAAAAACCCAGACGGTTTTCTTCCTGCGCCAATTTTCTCAAGGATGACTCTCCGTGAATGTAGTCGAGCTCGACTCCGATTTCCGGCAAGCAGGCATCCAAGGCACTTTGCAATGCCGCAACGGGAAGAACTCCGAACTTACGATCTAAAATAATTTCCCCCGTCTTCGACCCGGCAATCCACGTGATGCGGTGCCCATCGGAGGCTCCTGCCGTCTTTTTTAGCTGCGATAAAACCGTTTCGGGGTTTTTCCCGACAACCAAACGATGAATCGGCTCAAAGACTAGCGAGTCATCCCGAATGTTTCCGAGTTCGACCATCGCGTACCGTGCCGGATGGTCTTTGGCTGCATTCGGCGTGAGTCTTGTTTTCAAATCCTCATAGCAGGTCTTAGCCGTTGCCAGGGAGTGGTTTCCGTCTCCGACACAGTACAAAAGAGTTCCGAGGGTTGCTCGCTCTTTTTCGTAGTCGGCCACGGCTAGGGAAAACTCCGCCGCCTCGTCCCCTGAAACGAGATACCCGACAAGGTGCCCGCCTCCGAGCATCAAATCTAAATCATAGAGTTTCGGGAACCTTGTCTTTTTTTGCTCCAGCCCGGAAAGGAGTCGATCGGTCGGGTCATCGGCAAGAAGGAGCACATGGGAAAGCTCCAAGCTTGCACCCTTACGAATGGCCACACGCGGCGGAATACGCGAACGGACGGTTTTTTCGGTCGCACGAATCGGCTTATCTGTTTTTTCGGAAAAGTCGTAGGCCTCTAAATCAACCGTCCCGACAACGCCGCGGCGAATCGCTCCCGTGCAAAGCGTTCTTTCCACGTAAACAAAGCTCGCCGGGTACGACGTCAAAACAGCGTTTTTTAGATACGAGCACATCGTGTTTTCAATCGCTCCGATGCGCGAAGCATCGTCCTTCCCGAGCCAAACCTCGGGAAAAATCAGAGCAAGTGTACTGACATCTGTTCCGACAACGCGACGGACATTTTCCCAGTACTCCGGCTCGCTCGTGAACTGATCGCATGCAATGACCGGCCAGGAGACAGAGACCCCGTGGCTTGGCAAAAGCACGCCAAACGGCTGAAAAATCGACATACATTCCCCTTAAAGGAAAAAATCGTACGGTATTTTACCGAGGAAAGAGGCGCGAAACCTGACGATTTGAGAGGGATAACCTTCCTCGGAAAGACTAGCAAACTCTGGAAGCGTTCAATTCGGTAGCAGGGCGCCTAAAAAATAAACACCTGCCCTCCCATCGGTATACTTGCGGAAAGCCATTTTTTTGCCACAAAAGCTTGCGTTACAACCTCAGGGCCTTTTTATGACAAAGCCGTTGACACGCAAAGAGTTCAATCTTCTGACGACACTCGCTTCCTGCGATGAGTCGCTCTCACAACGCGCATTGGCTCGCCGTTCGGGGTTTTCTTTGGGCACAGCCAATAAACTTCTTTCGGCGCTGACGCAAAGTGGCCTTGTTGCAGACAATCGAATTACCGAAAGCGGCTTGTCGACGCTCGAGCCCTTTCGCGTCAAAAAAGCCGTTTTCCTTGCTGCCGGCTTCGGCAGCCGCCTCGTACCCGTCACACTCAACACCCCCCAACCGCTGGTACGAGTTAACGGTAAGCGCTTAATCGACGGACTCATCGATGCCGTTCTTGCTCTCGGGATTACCGATATCACAATCGTTCGGGGCTATTTAGGCGAACAATTCGATCAGCTTTTGTATAAGTATCCGATGATTCGCTTCCTGGAAAACCCGATTTACAACGAATCAAACAATATTTCTTCGGCCCTTGTCGCTCGATTCGGCCTGGCCAATGCCTATGTCTTAGAGTCCGACCTGTTGATTAAAAACCCGAGTATTCTTCGCAAATACCACTATGAATCGGACTTTTTGGGCATTCCCAAAGCGCGTAGTGACGATTGGTGCTTTATGCTCAAAAACGGCTTTATTGCCGAAGAAAAATTCGGGGGACTGAATTGCTACCAAATGGTCGGAATTTCCTACTGGAATGCGCAAGACGGAGCCAAGCTTTCTGCTGACTTAAAAGAAGCCTATGAGCAACCGGGAGGCAAAGAGCGCTACTGGGAACAAGTTCCGCTCTGTGTTTTCAAAGACAAGTACCAGGTCGGAATTCTCCCCTGCACCCAAGAAGACATCGTTGAAATCGACACATTCCGAGAACTCAAACAAATCGACAAGGCGTACTGCGCTTAAACCATGCAAGAGAACATAAAGCAAGAAGCACGGCTAAAACGTGCGCTCAATCCGATGCATGTTTGGGCTTTGGCCTTCGGGTGCATCATCGGATGGGGTTCGTTTATTAATCCCGGAAAGAAGTTTCTCTTTAACTCGGGAGTAGCCGGGACAGCGATTGCCATGCTCATCGGAGCCGTCATCATGGTGGTGATTGCCTTTAACTATGCCTACATGGTTCCCAAATATCCGAAAGCCGGCGGTCAATTTACCTTCGCCAAGATTTGTTTCGGTCGGCTTCCTGCTTTCCTTTGCGGATGGTTTCTCGTTGCCGCCTATTTGACGAACGTCCCGATGAATTCGACGGCCATCGGATTGATTATCGACGGTCTGTTCGGCCCGATGCTTAAATTCGGCTTTCACTACACGGTTGCCGGTTTTGACATCTACGCCGGAGAAATGGCCTTTGCAATGGCCGTCCTCGTGCTATTCGGCCTTTTCAACATCCAAGGGGTTAAAGTCGCGGGCTCCATTCAAACTCTTTTAGCGTTCCTGCTCGGCTCTTCCGTTCTGATGCTCACAGCAATCGCCCTGACAAGCGACGCCGCAACATTTGCCAACATGGAGCCGCTCTGGGGATTTGACAAGGAGGCCGCCGTCAGCGCCCTTCGAGACGGAAGTTATGGCGGTATCGATCCTTTTGTCCATACAGGCACAGTTTCGATCTGCGCCGCCGTCCTCGCAACATTAGCAATTGCTCCCTGGGCATACGTCGGCTTTGACACGATTCCGCAGGCAGCGGAAGAATATCAATTCTCTCCGACAAAGGTCAGCCTCATCATGATTGTGGCCATCTCCTTCGGCTGCTTTGTCTACATCGCAAACAACACAATCACGGCCGCAGCACTCGCTAATTGGCCGGGCTTAATCATCAATAGTTCGCATACGCCTTGGCTTTTGTTAGCGGCTTCCGAGCGCCTCTTAGGTAATTTCGGGAAAGTGATTGTCGGAATTGCCGTATTCAGTGCGGTTTTAACGGGCATTATGGGCTTTTACCAAATTGCGGCGTAAAGCTCCGTCCTTCAGGGCGGCGATATAAGCCGCGCGGTTTTGTTTAGCTCGGCG